>JAQWWC010000325.1 GCA_029249645.1 Pseudomonadales bacterium | reverse complement strand
GGGGTGAATGCTTTTGGCTTTATGTTTAATCTCGCGTTTGCCAACTTGCGGCACTCCCATGTCTACCTTTCTTTTGGCCCGCTAGAAAAATTGTTTGTCAGTCCGGCACAACATCAATTGCACCACAGCGCAGATCATCACCATGTTAATTTGGGAAGTGCTTTGGCGATCTGGGACCAATTATTAGGGACTTGGAAAGGGGCTGGGATCCGGCCCGAAACCTTGGTTTTTGGGATCAAACAGGCTGGGGCGCTTAATGGGTTGCGCAAAGCTTGCACAGTGGATTCTGAATTTTAACGCTAGCGCCATCTTTTAATCGGGAAGCGTTGGCGCCAATTTGGCAGGGGCTGACAAGCGGGTTGGCATGCTTTACGCCTTGATCATAATATCGCCTCGACGTTTTCTAAGGGTTACGCTGATGGGCCTGTGATGCCCCATCGATTGCCCGAATCCAGGCTTCGAGCCCTTTGGCATGAACACAAATCCAATTTTAATCGCGCTTTCGCCGCTAGACCGGCGGTAGTGCGGCTAAATTAGATCGATAACTCTAAGTGAGTTCTTGTTTGGATATCACGGTTGCGTCGCGAAGAGTCGGCCTGGTGGTGCGTGTATCGAGCCGGTTGCCAAGGCCATAGAAATTTCAATCCCAGTCGCAGGCCGTTTCGTACTATTGTTTTGAATGGAAACGTTGCTGGTAGTATTTCGGTGTGTAGACTGTACGAAGTAGGATTATTCTGGTTCGCGTGCAAGCGTGTCGCCATGACCGACAATAAAATGTGCAAGGAGTTGTTCAACGGTGCAAGAAATCGCGTTATTTCCCATTCCAGAGTTGGTGGCCTTCCCAGGTCATGAAGTCCCACTCCATGTGTTTGAGCCGCGTTATCGCAAGATGGTGACGGATAGTGTGGCGGCCGAGCGGCCGATCGGTGTTTGCCATACCCGCAAACAAATCCGCGCGGCGCCTCAATTAAAGACAACCGAAGAAGCGCTCAGCACCAATCAAGCGACCTACCTTCCTTATGAGATTTTCTCAGCAGGCCCATGCCGCATCCTAGAGACCCTTGATGATGGACGGATTCACGCGGCGATCGAGATGCAAGCGCGCTACCGCCTGATCTCAGAAGTGCAGACACTGCCGTACAAAATTGTCCGCGCGGAGCGATTGATCGATGAGGATGCTGAGCAGGAATATCCAGCCTTACAACGGGAGATTAACGACAGCCTGCTAGCCCTCATTGGCGAAGAGCATCAGCAGTTGCGAAAGATTCTGGCGGCTAACAGCTGGCAAGAACAATCATCGTCGGTGTTCTCCTACCGCATTTTCCAATATTTAAAATTTGATGCCGATATTATGCAGCAGTTACTGGAATGTAATTCGATCGAAGCCCGGTTGCATTTGGTGGGCGGTC
The DNA here is from genome assembly GCA_029249645.1 of Pseudomonadales bacterium. Lineage (GTDB taxonomy): Bacteria > Pseudomonadota > Gammaproteobacteria > Pseudomonadales > Azotimanducaceae > UBA9926. The sequence continues at coordinate 1,690 of JAQWWC010000325.1, read as the reverse complement.
TGCTGAGCGGCACGCCAGTTCACTAAGGCCTGCCTGGTTTAATCCTTGGCGTAGCGGGCCTGCTTGCGGGCCACGAGTCGCTCCAGGCGTTGATGTAGCTTGGCGTTCAAAGGCCAAGTGACGCAAAGATAGAAGGCCACTACAAACATAAGGGTCGGCACAATCGCGTACAGGATGCCCAGCCACATGAGTTCTGTTGGTCCGTTGGTCACGTTTCTCGCGACTGAATAGCCCACGAGGCCAAGAATCGGTAGGGACAAGCCGCCGAAAGACGCGGCGCACTTCGTCATAAAGCCTAAAATCGCGAAATAACTGGCGGGACGTGCCGTACCTGATCGCACGGTATCGAAATCCACAACATCGGCCAGCATAGCGCGGGGCAGGTAGGCAAACGCGCCGAAACAAAAGCCTTTTAAGGCAAACAAAACGTAAAATTCGGTGACTTGGCCATAGTCCAGCATAAAGCAAGCGATCGCGATAATGCTGACCAATACCATGGCGGTCGCTAAAGACTGATGTTTACCAAACCGACGCGCAATCCAATCCCAAACCGGGATGGCCAGCAGTCCCACGCCAAAATACAAGACATATAAGCGCCCCACTCGATCCGCGCCGACGTAGTCCTGAACGAAAAAGAGCGACAGGGTGTTTCGGAAGTTCTCGCCGCCCGCAATGAGTAATTCGATCATCAGTAATCGGAAGAAGAGCTTGTTACGGGTCATTTGTCGCAGCGATGCCACGATTGAGACACTTGGCGTCTTCGGTACGGTCACTTCGGGTACTTTTAAGATAACGAGGATGGCTGTCAGCGGCAGGAGGGTCACAATCACCCACGAAAAATTACTCAGAACAAAACTGGCCGAACGATTATCAAACACCTCCTCTGAAACCAGTACGATGGCGGAGGCAACAATCAAGCCCGCCAGCACGTACTTTTCGCGTGCCGATTGGATCATGGTTCGAGTGTGGTATTCAGCCGACAGCTCCATGCCCCAAGCGGCATACGGCAAACCTAAAATGGTGGTTGCAAGCCGAAGCAAAATAAAAAACAGGGCAAGGTATAAAACCGTGCTGCCTTGATCGGGATTAAGCAGCATCCAAACTGCAACGGCGTAGAGGGGTACGCCAATCACGATCCAAGGCTTGCGGCGACCCCAACGAGTTTGAAAGCGATCCGACATGAAACCCATGGCCGGATCAGAAATAGCATCGAAAATCGCCGCGAAAAAGATCACCAGCCCAATCAAACCAAGATCAATGCCGATCTCGGTTGAATACAAGCGAGGGATCCAAACGGCTAAAGGATAACTGATGATTGCAAGGGGTAGGCTAACCGAGCCATAGATCCAAGCAGTTGATCGAGTGATGGGGGTCATGTTGGATTGCCGGTGTGCCTTATTGTCGAAAAACGTCTGCCGTGGCGCTCAATACTGCCAAGGCTTTCATCAATAGTCCAACCTAGACCCGCGGGCGACTCGCCGCGCGGCCAGCCAGCCTAGGTATTCAGGGTGATTTCAGTTAACATGCAGCCCTCGCGCAATGTTGACTGTTTGTTTTGGTTCACTGTTTGCTATCAAGTCCGTGTAAAAAGCTCAGTTGATCGTATTTATTGATTGAATCTAGCTAGATCGTCGCGAGGTTTCGCTTTGATTCCGGACCAGACGAATAGTGAGCCCCGCATGAATATTTG
>JAQWWC010000324.1 GCA_029249645.1 Pseudomonadales bacterium | reverse complement strand
GTGAAGCCGTCGATTGGGCAGCGCTTTTTTCAGGTTATAGGGCAACGGTCGACTGGCCCAGCTGCAATCTCTGGCCGGAACTCAGCGCGGCCTACCCAGCTGCAAAAATCATCTTGTCACTGCGAGATCCTGAGAGGTGGTACGACAGTGTAATGAACACGATTTACGCCTCATCCAAAGCCCGCTTTGACAGTGATGACCCCGCTAATCAGGCCGCGGGCCAATGGGCCATGGATATCATTTGGAACCGAGTTTTTGACGGCCGTATGGACGACCGGCAACACGTCATTGAAGTTTTTAACCGGCACAATGAGGCCGTCATTCAGACCGTCGAGCCGGCGAAGTTGCTAGTGTTTGAGGCGCAGAATGGCTGGCCCGCGCTGTGTGGATTTTTAGGCAAAGGCCTCCCGAGCGAGCCTTATCCTCGAGTCAACTCAACTGAAGACTTCAAAAGCATTTGGCACAAGGCCTCAGAAAAAGAATAACGCTAGCCGGGTATTTTTGGGCCGGCAAGACCCATCATGACCTGATGCGGCGCCAAATTCCAAGGCAGAGCGATACGGCCGCGATACCGGCGGCGACATTAAGGAGCGTGAATTTGATGGGCGTCAACAGGGCTTTGACGCCGAGTAGATCTTCCGCTCCGGTGAGCGCTAATAATTGAATTAGGTTCTCACCGATATCCGTTGGGATAACAAGCAATGCAGGCATCGCCAACCAAAAGCTCCCGCGGTTGAAATTCTTCAGTGTGAGTCCGACGAAAAACCCACCATAAGCGAGTGGAAAGATCATATCGAGGCCTAACGTTATGCGAAAGTGTACGGCCTTTTGAGCATCGGACATCTCGCCCAGCAGTTGTTGCGAGGCAGCAACCGTCCCCAAACTATCCAAAAGAACGCCGCCCGCCGCGGGGGTAAACACCACAAAACAGGCCACTAAAGCAAAAGAAATAACAAAAAGTGCAACGAGGGTTGATGTTTTAGTCAGGAAGCTGTTCACCGTATACCGCCTCTCAAGGTTTAAGTTATGAAAGATAAATCGCTGTCTTAATTTCACAGCACCTTAGCCCACTCATAACACTATACCCGGGGAATGCCCTACCCTACGAGCGCAATCAAGAGCAGCTCCGCTATGAGATGACGCTATTAATAGATGCTTTGCCAGGAAATTTGAAATCAAGGAGGAATTTTTATGACCATCAAGATACCGCATACGCTTTCCGCAGGCATTGGTCGCACCAAAGAAGGCGCAGCCTGGATCGCAACACTGGCGCATCACGTCCGTGATGCCAGCACGCGATGGGGCCTTGCGGTCGCTGCCCCTTTTATCGAGGAAGCCAGTTGTTCATGGGTCGCGCCCTGCCAACAGTCAAATGGCGCTCCTGCCGTATTAAAAATTAGTTTCCCCAGTCCCGAAGCCCTGCATGAAATCGACGGTCTTGTTTTTTGGAATGCCGACCCTACCGTGCGACTCATTGCGGCTGACAAACCGAGTAATGCCATGCTGCTCGAGCAATGCCAACCCGGAACGTCCCTGCGAGCCTGTCCGGAACCAGAGCAAGACGACGTCATAGCCGGCATTCTGCAGGCGCTATGGCGCTCACCAGACCCGCAGTCGGTTTTCCGTCCACTCTCGAATATGATGGCTTTGTGGGCCAAAGAGGCAGAAGCCACGCTATTCTTACGGCCTGACCAGACGCTTGCTCTGGAAGGTTTACAGCTCTACCGTGAACTGTCGTCGTCGACAGACACCACCTTACTGGCAACGGATCTTCATGCCGGTAACGTCCTAAAAGCCCGCCGTGCGCCCTGGTTGATGATTGACCCAAAACCCTATATCGGCGATCCCTGTTATGACGCGACGCAACATCTCCTCAACTGCCGAGGACGATTAGCGGAAAATTCGCAAAAAATGATCTCAGACTTTGCCAGTCAGCTCGGTGTGGACGTGCACAGAGTCCGAGCATGGACCTTCGCCCGACTGGCAGTTGGGGGCTCTGGCGATGACTTTGAACAAACCCAACAGCTTGCACGGGCCGTTTCACTTACCTGACCCATCATTAATGGTCGCCCGTGCTGGGATCAATCACTTAAAAGCACCTCAAGCGATTTACGCCGTCTCGGAATGACCTACTAAAGCGTGATCACAGAGAGCCTTCAACCCACGGCAACACAATCCCTGCTGCTTTGCGTTATGACGCCCGTTCAACCAAAACACCCCTCGTCTATATTGATCAACCTCACCTCTATACACCCCATAGTTGGCCTGTTTAATTAATTCCATCCATCGTCGGCCAGCTCAGTGAGATCGCCAGCAGTCACCTTCGTAAGCGTCGCCATGCAATCGTGATCGACTTAAAACGAAGGCGCGGCCACTACCAGACAAACCCCGCGGTAGAGAATCTGATTTATACCGCCCACCTTTTTAACGGCCTGATGGTCTTTGATTCGAGTTCACAGGCGGGCCCAGTGGGCCCTTTCACCACGCCTAATCGGTCTAGTTGCCGTCCGGGTATTGATCTTTTCTTGTCCAATCAGGCGTGTTGACGCCCGTTGGCTGGGGTATGCTCAGCGAACAAGATAACTAAAAGGAAGTCACTATGTCAGCAACTGGTAAATGGGCAGTCACCCTAAAATCTCCAATGGGCGCACAAGATGCAACGCTTTCTCTCAACGATGACAATGGCGTGCTGTCTGGCTCGATGGCGGGCCCTCAGGGTGATCAGGCTTTTAGCGACGGCACGGTAGACGGCGATGCTTTAACGTTTAACATTGCGATGACACAACCCATGCCAATGACGATTGAGTGCCAAGCCGTAATCTCAGGCGATAACATTTCAGGGACCGCTAAATTAGGCGCATTCGGGCAGGCAACCTTTGAAGGCAATCGCAAGCCTGATTAGTGGGCCGACGGTGTCCGCGATAGCCTTACTGGATTAGACCTGATGGTGCTGCCAGATTCCCCGACGGCGTGTCGGGAGACGGTCTGAGGGTTAACGCTCTGCTAAAATTTTATGTGTGAAGGACACGCAGCGGGCGCAACGCCCGCGGTAACCGTTTGACCCTCGGGATTCCGGAAATGACGTGATACTGTGCTGCACAATAGCCGGTAAAAACTCGACCAGTTAAGGATGTTTTATGGATCATTTACAAAAACGTTTACGCCAACGCTCTATCGCCGGACTACTTTGCCTCGCAGGCTTGCAAGCTTTGGGTCATGGGGTTGTTCCGAATATGCCGGCCGGCGATCGAGACATCCACTTCCCGGATATAGCGGGTTATAAAACCTTGGTTTTGGACCTTCACACCCACTCGGTTTTTTCAGACGGCCATGTTTGGCCAACGATTCGAGTTGCCGAAGCCGAACGAGATGGGCTGGATGGCATCGCGATCACAGAGCATCTTGAGTGGCAGCCCCACCTTTCGGATATTCCGCATCCCGACCGAAATAGATCCTTCGATGTAGCGACATTGGCTGCTGAAAAATTAGACCTCTTGATTATTCCAGGTATAGAGATCACCCGTAATGATCAGGCAGGACACATGAATGCGGTCTTCGTCAAAGATGCAAACGCATTGGTGCGTCAACGCGCGGACGCCACTTACCTTCCCGAGCATCAGTTTGCGTCTGAAGCACAAGCCATTGAATTCGCGAGCGCTGCCTCGAAGGGTGCATTTTCTGAGGCGCATAAAATTGCAGTCGATGGCGTCGATGCCTGGGCGCCTGCCACCAATAAAGCGGCTTACTTAACCCTCGTTGCTTACGCGTTTGCAACGACGCAACCTGCAGCGGAGGTGCTTGCGCTGGCGAATGGCCAGGGTGCATTCACCTTTTGGAATCATCCCAAATTCGAAACGCCCCACGCTGAGCTAGGGGCATTTCACCAAGAACAAGTTGGGGCAGGTCGGCTGCATGGCGTCGAGATCGCGAATGGTAGCCGCTTTTACGAAAATGCTTTGAGACTCGCCCTAAAACACAACCTCACGCTGATTGGCACGTCCGATGTGCACAATTTGATCGACTGGGACTATCAGCCTGAAGCAGGCGGGCATCGACCGGTCACCCTCGCATTTGCAACTGAAAAATCTAATGAGGGGGCAAAAGAAGCCTTGTTTTCTCGTCGTACCGTGGTGTGGTGGCAGAATACGCTAATCGGTCGGCCGCCCGAGCTAAACGCCTTATTGCAAGCAAGCCTGAAAGCAACAAACCCTGTTTGGAAAGGCAGTAGGCTACAGATAACGCTCACAAATGACTCGGATGCAACCTTCCAACTCCGTAACCTGTCCGGTTACAGTGTTCGTACACACGGGCCGGTTATAGAGGTGGCGTCCAACGACTCGACAGTCGTTGCGTTTGAACTAGCGGAACGCCCCAAGGACTTTCAGGTTACGTTCGACGTGATGAACGCGCTCGTTGCGCCGAATACGTTCGCTAAGATCACCTTTAATCTCTCGGTGCCCATAGAATAAGAACCGACCTCCGCACCACTTTTGGTGCGGGGCCAATCATTGCTGATTGCTTGTTCTGATCAATCTAGTTGCAACGGGTCTAATTCTGTTCCGGGAGGATAATTGTCCGCAATCTGATACATCCCATCAAAGGTGATCGCTGAGCCCAGCGTCATAATGCCCTCATCGTTAACGTTACCCGGCGTCAGTTGAGCAATCGCGCACCGGTCCGTATTCATTGGCGCTTGCAATACGGTGAGCACGAGCCCATCGGGTCCAGCCTCGATACCCAATTCGGTGAGCGTTGATCTAAGCATCCCACCGTGCGCTTCGAAGGTGACCGCGCCAGAGAACCGCATCGCTCCCGTCGCACTACCATCCGCTGCGAAAGCGAGATCGCCACCCGGTACTGCGGCAAAACTAAAGGCCCCATTCTCCGCATGCGTCGCGCCCTCACTCAAGGTGATCGACCCGCCGGCTGCCTCAACGTACCCCCTAAAACTCGCTTTTACACCCCACGTCAATTTATTGAACGTCATTGCAGCTCCATTGGTTACAAAGCATGAAGGATGGCCCAACTTGTAACAAATTGCACCTTTGTATCCTCAGCCAGCGCCCTCCACGCCTGGGCTTTAAAGGCGGTAAACCAATGCGCCAGATCCAAAGTCGGCCTTTCCTTTGGTAAGCTGCAACAGCGTTTGGCGCATGTTGGGTGATCTCGCGCCCGAATCCACCCCGCGTTTACACCCCCCTGCCTTCACCGCTCAACGCGGACAGTAGCAGTCTTTCCACGCCATCATTCTGCGTTTAAGATCAACTCAGTTTTGAATTACCGCTCTTAACGTACGATTTTCAGAAAAGTCTACCGATCGGTTTACAAACCGTGGGGGCTGCGTTTAATAACT
>JAQWWC010000323.1 GCA_029249645.1 Pseudomonadales bacterium | reverse complement strand
TGTAAAAATGTACCGGACTCAAGCGTGTTGTGGGTTGCTCCAGGCGCTGTCGTTGACATGATGTGATTTCCTAGTGGATAAAAGGCTCAAAAGCTGTTTGGTCTGTCCATACGCGCCGTGACCGGGATCTGCTCGTTCCCTATCAGGACGCGTTCGACCGAGCGTGTCACTGTAACGAACTGGGAACGCACCGCTGGTACCGCCGATGGCTGTCCCATTATAAACCCTATGGTGTACAGCTTGGTACATTAGCGCTCTGTGGGAAACCGGGTCAAGTCGCAAGCACGACGCGGAAGGCCTTGACAGATGCTCAAGCGCAGTCATAATTTCAGGCTATAAAGGAAATCTCATGAAAGCGCTGCGCCCGGTACCCACCAGGCCTAAATATCTGATCAAAGCACCAGGGGGAGAGCGCTAAAACTGCTCTGGTTTCGAATGAATCTTCATTTTAAGAGAATGATTCTCTGGCTCCTCACAGTCAATCTTGCAGCCTGCGGTGGCCGCGAGCAGGTGGATCTATTGATCCTGAATGCCAGCGTATACACGGTGGATGACGACAAACCCTGGGCGCAAGCTTTGGCTATTCGTGATGGTCTCATCGTGGCCGTTGGCGCAAGTGATGCGTTGATTCGAGATTACGAAGGCGCGCAATTAGATCTTCAAGGCCAGATGGTGTTACCCGGTTTCCACGATAGCCACAGCCATCTTGTTTATGGTGGGTTAGAGCTGATGCGCTGCGATCTGTCGGCTGAGAGTGAGGTCGACGGCCTGCTGCGGAAAATTGCGGACTGTGATCAGTCGCTGGCAGCGGGTGAGTGGTTGATCGGCGGTGGCTGGGATTTATCGTTGTTCGAGTCGACTAACCCGAGTAAGGCGTTGCTCGATGACATCAATCCAAAGCGGCGCATGTTCATTCGAGGTGCGGATGGTCACTCTGCCTGGGTTTCCTCGGCGGCCTTGGAACATGCCGGGATCGAGGCGGAAACGCCCAACCCAAGTGACGGGGTCATTGAGCGCGATGCATTTGCAGAACCTCAAGGCGTCTTACGAGAATCCGCCATGTTGCTGGTTGAAAAGGTGCTGCCGGCGGTCACATTCGAAGATCGGTTAAAAGCGGCTCGCATCGGTGTTGCCTTGGCGCACTCAATGGGCATCACTTCGGTCATTGATGCTGCGACCACCGAATCCGACGCTAAAGCGTTCGACGCGCTTGATGCTGATCAGGCATTAAACCTGCGGCTCGTTCTGGCCATGTCGTTAATCGCCCCGTTTTTTGATCAGGCGCCTCTGACGAGCGTCGATGTGTCTGAGCGCTACAGCGATCAAAACGTCCGACGCGCTTCGGCAAAAATTTTCATCGATGGGGTCCTGGAGGGCGAAACGGCGGCCTTGTTGTCGCCCTATTTAGGTGGCAACCACGGTCATGGCATGTTGATTACGCCAGCCGATTCATTGACTGAACAGGTGGTCGCGCTAGATGCTGCCGGCGTGCAGTTGATGTTTCATGCGATTGGTGACGCTGGCGTGCGCATGGCGTTGGATGCCTTGGAATCAGCCCGCGAAACCAATCAGATTCAAGATCTGCGCCACCATATTTCGCACCTGCAGCTGGTGGACCCAAAAGATCATCCGCGCTTTGAGGCCCTTGGGGTTACCGCGAATTTTCAAGCGCTTTGGGCGTTCCCCGATGATTATATTATGAATATTAATTTGCCAGCAGTGGGCATGGATCGGGTTCAGGCCATGTATCCGATCGGCTCCCTACACCGCGCCGGGGCGCGGATCGTGGGAGGTAGTGATTGGTCGGTCTCTTCTATGAATCCGCTCCTAGCGATTGAAACGGCATTGACGCGCCGTGACCCAACCGGTGTCAGACTGGAGACATTGAACGCGGCAGAGGCGGTATCCTTGTCAGAAATGATTGAGGCCTACACCACCAATGGCGCCTACCTTGCGCATCGAGAAGATCAAACAGGTCGGCTGAAACCGGGTTACAAAGCGGATCTCGTTGTGTTGGCTGCGAATTTATTTGATCTCTCGCCTTCAGAGATTGGCGAGGTACCGATTGTGATGACGTTTTTCGAAGGCCAAAAGGTCTATCCAAAGTGAGCGATAGAACAGCCGAGCGCTGTAATAACTGGCCGCTAGGGGAGCGGGCATGATGCAGTCCGTGCGGCATTGGCCAGGCTGGTTTGCGGTCTTCAAGACCGCCGTTTACTTGGCGCTAACGGCCAATATTGGTTTCTTTTTTCAGGAAGAGTGGCAGGCAGCAGGGCACTTACTTCGTTCCGAGGTCTCCTTCGCGTTGGTGCTCGCGGCCTTTCCGGCAACCATCGATACCGCAGCCTGGGTCATGCTACTGCTGATGTTTGAGTTAGAAACCCACCAGTTAGACGATGCAAGCCTAACGCCTGCGGTTAATCGATTGCTAATTTTAGTTCGAGCGTTGTGCTACGGGTTTATCGTGTTTGCTTTTATCGGTTACGTAATGAAGGGCTTTAGTCTGTTAAATGTGATGCCGTTATCCGTGGGCGCTTTGTGCGATCTTGCCGCGTCTGGTTACCAGCAAATGCCGGATCCGGACGAGTTCCTGCCGCTAGCGGTCGGGGGTTGCGGCTCGGGCGCACTGGCGGCAGCGGGCGCTGTGATGGTTAACCATGATGATCTTTGGGTTGTGACCCTGGCGGATTGGACCGAGATCAAGCGCTTGGCGTCGGTTGACGTGAGTAATTCCGCCACTTGGATTTTGATTGTGATTATACTGGAATTTGAAGTGCGCATTGGCTTGTGGCGTGACATACCCCCGCGCGTTTCGGCACTCATCAAACCGACGAAAATTGCCCTGTATAGTTTGTTAATTTTATTTGCCGCGTTTTGGGGCTTTGCCGGCTCGATTCTCGATTTTTGGGATGCTTTCCTTTGGATTGTGGCCTTTGTATTTATTGAACGAAATGTCTTTGTATGGGAACAGGAATTAGAGAGGGCTGCGCCCTCGGAGGTGACTCAGTGACAATACCAGAAGGTCTGGCGAAACGGATCGATCTACTTATTACCGATGCCAATGGCGTCCCGAGGGGAAAAACAGTCGAAAGCGAGGTCCTTGATGAAAACCACCTGCCTAGAATGGCAGAGGCTGTTTTGTTTCAGTGCATCCACGGTAATTATGCGGAAGAGACGATGGATTCGTTTAATCCCAAGGACGAAGATCTGATCCTCAGTCCAGATTGGTCCACCTATCGGCGGACGCCCTGGAAAGAGGAAGATGTCGGGCAGGTGATTTGTGAAGCGACGGACAAAGATGGTGATCCGTTGCCCTATGATTGCCGCAATGTTTTAAAGCGCATTTTGGCGCGCTATGCCGAGCGCGGTGTGACGCCCATTGTTGCCCCAGAAATTGAGTTTTATTTGATGAGCGCCCCAAAGCGGGGTGATCAAGAATTAGAGCCTGGCTCGGGTTTTGATGGTCGAGACGAGTTCGGTGGTGAGGCCTTCAGTTTTGATGCGCTCGACCGCTATGGGCCCTTTGTCAGTTATTTGCAGGATATGAGCGCGGCAGCCGAGCTCGATTTATCGGCGGTTGTGCATGAAGTCGGTGCGGGCCAGATTGAGCTCAACGTGAAACATGGTCCAGCACTCGACGTGGCTGACCAAATGGTCCTGCTTAAGCGGTTAGCGAAAGGGTGTGCTCTGGAGCATGGCTATCTTGCCAGTTTTATGGCCAAGCCATCGGCGGAGCTGCCGGGTTCGGGTTTACACCTGCACTGCAGCTTGCAAAATGCTGAGGGTGAGAACCTGTTCGCTTTGGTCGATGAAAAGGCGCCAGCGGCACTCCGACATTTTATTGGTGGGCTTCAAACTTATTTGCCAGAGGTTTTTTTGTTGCTTGCACCGAACATCAACAGCTATAAGCGTTTTGCTGGCGACCGGTCGATGCCGATTAATCTGGAATGGGGCTACGATAATCGGACCACAGGTCTGCGAGTGCCTTATGGCCCGCCAGAAGAAGGCCGGGTTGAAACGCGCGTGATTGGTGCCGATGCCAACCCGTATTTGATGATTGCGGCGATTTTGTCTGCGGGTCTCTTAGGCCTGGAAGAAGCCATTGAGCCGACCGCTGCGAGTGAAGAAGACTGCTGGGAACTGACGACCAATCTACCGGATAATTTGGATCAAGCCTTGGTTAATCTGGACGAAAGCACCAAAATGGCGGAGTTGATGACCCGCGATTTCTTAGATGTTTTTGCCTCCATCAAGCGCAATGAGTTGCAGGATTACAATATTCGAATTTCCTCTTGGGAGGTAAGCTATCTTGGGAGCATGTTGTAGGTGGGCTTGATCCGAGTGAGCGTCCTGTGAGCCGTCGAGCCGGCGGTCGTCCGGAAGTTGGCTTTGAGTCATCCTGGTATTTTGACACTCGATATGACCCGGTGGAACGCGCAACGCTTACCAAAGATCTTGATTGTGACGTATGCATTGTTGGCGGCGGCTACACTGGCCTCTCAGCCGCGCTGACGCTCGCTGAAGCGGGTTTGAGGGTTGTACTCCTTGAGCAATACCGAGTTGGTTCGGGTGCCTCTGGCCGGAATGGCGGTGTGCTTGGAATCGGGCAACGCCAAGATCAGGAAGACTTAGAGCGGATTGTTGATCCCGCCTGGGCAAGCCAGTTGTGGCAAATGTCCCTAGAGGCCAATGCCCTTGTACGAGCGCGGATTGATCAATATTCAATCCCCTGTGATTTGTCAGATGGGGAGCTAACCTTAGCGCATCGTGCGCGGCATGAGCAGAGCCTTTGGGATCACGCGGCGCATTTAAAGGCGCGATACGGCTATGAAGACGCCCACCCACTGAGCCGAGCGGAGGTGTCTGAGCGGATTGGTAGCGACGCTTATTTTGGCGGGTATCTGGATACGCGCGCGGGTCATCTGCATCCACTCAATTTGGCCCAAGGCCTCGCAAAAGCGGCAGAGTCCCATGGCGCCCAGTTGTTTGAACAGGCCGCGGTCACGGGTTTTGAGTCGGTTGCTGCAGACCTGATGGAGGTCAGGACAGCAACCTGCAGGGTGCGCGCCGGCAAGGTAGTGCTCGCTTGTAATGGCTACTTAAATGGTCTTGCCCGTGAGCCCGACGACTATCAGATGCCGATTAATAATTTTATGGTGGCGACCGAGCCCTTGGGCAATGCTTTAGCGCGCGAGATCATTCCAGAGAACGAAGCCGTTGTGGATACCCGGTTTGTCGTGAACTATTTTCATCTCTCGGCGGACCAAAGACTTATTTTTGGCGGTGGTGAAAACTACACCCGTTTTTTCCCCAAGGACATTCGGCGCGTCGTTCGCAAACGGATGCTTGCGATCTATCCGCAGCTGGCCGACGTTGATTTATCCTATGCCTGGGGCGGCACCTTATCCGTCACGATGAACAGGATGCCGAAGTTTGGTCGATTGGGGCAGAACCTTTACTATGGCCAAGGCTATTCCGGTCACGGTGTTGCCATGGCGAATATGGGTGGACACCTTATTGCCGAAGCCATCAAGGGCCAAGCCGATGGCTTTGACTGTTTGGCCAATCTGAAACACCGGAAGTTTCCGGGTGGCCGCTGGCTACGCTGGCCTGGATTGGTGGCGGGTATGCTGTTTTATGCGGCGCTAGATCGCGTTTAGGTCATTTTCTTTTAGTAGGGAGCGTTTTCATATGATAGACAGAGTGAGTCGACGCCATGCAAGACCGGATTTGCTGGGTACGAGTAGCACCCAGCAAACCTTCAGTGGCCAGCTTTCCTTCTTGCGGCGGCCTTACACCCAAGATATTCAAGGGGCTGATCTGGTGGTTTCAGGTTTGCCGTTTGATCTTGCGACGACGTTTCGGCCGGGGGCGCGCTTTGGCCCTCAAGCGATTCGCGCGGCGAGCGTTCAACTGGCAGAAATTGCTGACTTTGCCTTCCCGCTGAATGCGAACCCCTTTGAAACACTGGCAGTCGCCGATTACGGCGACGTCAGTTTTGTATCGGGTTATCCCGATCAGGCCGTTGCGGTGATTGAGGCGCATGCTCAAAAATTACTAGAAGAAGACGTCACCATGTTGACGTTTGGCGGCGATCATTTTGTGACTTATCCGTTGCTGCGCGCCCACGCCAAAAAATATGGTCCCCTGTCCTTAATTCACTTTGACGCGCATGTTGATACATGGCCGGATGATGGGGAGCGATTGGACCATGGTTCGATGTTTTTAAGGGCTCTAAGAGAGGGCTTGATTGATCCCAAGCGGTCTGTACAAATTGGAATTCGAAGTTTTAGCGAAGATGACTATGGTTTCACTGTGATGTCGAGCCCATGGGTTGCGGAAAATGGCGTGCGCGCCACGGTGCTTGAGATTCAAAAAGTGATTGGTCGGAATAAAGCTTACCTGACGTTTGATATTGATTGTTTGGATCCAGCCTACGCACCCGGCACTGGAACACCCGTTGCGGGTGGGATGACCAGCCTGCAAGCACTGACCATTCTTCGAGGATTAGGCAATATTGATATTATTGGTATGGACGTAGTTGAGGTGGCGCCAGCTTATGATCACAGTGAAATTACGGCCATTGCAGCAGCGACCTTGGCTCACGATTTTATTTGTTTGAAGGCGTGGCAGAAGCGGCAACGCAAGGATTGATCGGACCCCTAGTCGGCGGCGTTCGGTAGCGCCAAATCATATTCTGTTAACAGGGCCAAAAACGCGGGTTTATGATCCTTGAGTTCCTGATGGCTCAGTCCCTTGAGTTCATAGGGTAGCGTTAACCAGCCATCCACTGCCTTGAGTACATAATCCGGCGGCAAACGACTCTGGTGTTGCAGGGGTCGGTGAAACAAGCATGCCGTTCTGATATCACTTGGGCAGTTCCGTCGGAGTCGGGTTTGAAGCTTCTCAACCACGGCGGCTAGGTTGCGGCCGCTACCTGAGACATCATCGACGATTAGTAACCGGTCATCTTGATTGAGGGTCTCGATCAGGTACTGGGTGCCATGAACACGAATGTTGAGGTCCGGGTTAGTCAGATCAGCCTCGTAGGTTTTGCGTCCGGCATAAGCGGTTCGGAGCGCGATGTGATTGGTTTCGATTCCTAGGGTTTGCAGGCATTCCTGCAAGTAAATACCAACGGTACTGCCGCCACGCCACAGCCCGACAATAAACGTCGGTCGAAAACCAGAATTAAAGACCTCGACGCCGAGCCGAAAGCTGTCTTCAATGATCTGGTGCTCTTGGAGAAAGGTATTTGACTGCATGATAAACTCACCATAAGAATTTCAGGATACCGCGCATGTCGAATAAGGTCTATCTAGATGCCCAAGCCCTGCTGGAAGACAGCTGGCGACTGGGCGCAATGATGACGCAGGATGGGTTTGTGCCAGACTTTATTGTTGCCATATGGCGCGGGGGCGTACCGGTCGGCATTGCCGTGCAGGAGTTTTTAGCGCGCTTCGGCGTGACAGCGGATCATATTGCGATTCGGACCTCTAGCTACGATGGGATCGATGATCAGCGGGCGCAGGTCCAGGTGTATGGCTTGGACTATTTGATTCGACAGGTTCGCGCTGAGCATGCGCTACTGATTGTTGACGACGTCTTTGATACGGGTCGTAGTATTGAGGCAGTGATTCACCAGTTGTCGATTGCGGCTCGGCGCAACACGCCAACCGATATACGGATAGCGGTGCCTTTTTTTAAGCCAAGCCGAAATCAGACCGATCGCGTACCCGAGTATTATGTTCATGAAACCAGCGCTTGGCTGAAGTTTCCCCATTCTTTGGAAGGGCTAAGTGATGCTGAGATCGAAGCGCACCGTCCGACGTTGGCCGCAATTCTTGCAACCACAGAAGCAAATCACTTGTGAGGGTGTAGTGCGATGGTAGAAAGTCGACTTTGGCGGGGTATGGACCCTCAATTTGGAGAGGCAGCATGAACAGACAACAGGGAATCGGTAAAAATGTCACGCTCGACAATCCGGGTTTCATTCATGAAACCGCGCGACTGCAAGGGAAGGTTTATGTTGGCCCGGAGGTCTCGGTCTGGACATACGCTGTGACGCGATGCGAGCAGTTTGAGATTCATATTGGTGCACGCAGCAATATACAAGATTTTGTAATGATTCATGAGGGCGTCTCAACTGGCACGCGGATCGGTGAGGACTGTTCTATCACGCACCATGTCACCTTGCATGGATGCGACATTGGCGACGGCTGCCTGATTGGCATTCATGCCGTGGTCATGGATGGTGCCAAGATCGGTCGCGGCTCTATTGTCGCGGGTCAGGCAATCGTCCGCGAGAACGCGGTTTTTCCAGAGTATTCCGTCATTGGCGGGGTACCCGCAAAGCTGATTGCAACCCGAGATCAAACTGATGCGAACATCGCTAACGCGCGTTATTACCAACGGCTTTCGGCTGCCTACTTAAAGGGCGATGACCGCGTGATCGAAGCCTGATAATCACGTTGGGTTGTACGGTATACTGAAAAAAAACCCCGTGGTGAATTGCTATGTTTATCCAACCCGTTATTCTCTGCGGTGGCGCTGGATCCAGGCTCTGGCCAATGTCGCGCCAAGGTTATCCGAAACAGCTGCTCGCGCTGCTGAATGATCATAGTTTGTTGCAAAATACCGTGCTCAGATTGAATGGGCTTGAAGGCCTTGCAGCACCCATCTTGGTTTGTAACGAAGCGCATCGCTACCTTGTTCAATCCCAAATGACAGAGATTGGTTACCCTGATGTTCAGGTGATCTTGGAACCTGTAGGCCGTAATACCGCGCCCGCTATTGCACTGGCGGCATTGTCCGTGCAGGAGGTTAATCCTGAGGCGACGCTCCTTGTGCTGCCCTCAGACCATGTGATTACGAAGTTGGATGTTTTGCATTCAGGCATTCGAGCGGCGACTGAATTGGCGACTGATGGCCATCTTGTAACCTTTGGTATTGAGGCCGCGGCGGCTGAAACAGGTTACGGTTATATAGAACGCGCGGCGGTGGTGCAAAGCGGCTATCACGTCGAGCGCTTCGTTGAAAAGCCAGACCTTGAGCGAGCGCAAGCGTACGTTGATTCTGGCCAGTATTACTGGAATAGCGGGATGTTTGTGTTTCAAGCGCAGCAATTTTTAAAGACCTTGAACATTCACGCGCCGTTGATTGCGCAGTGTACCGAGGCTGCGTGGCAGGGCCGAAGCATCGATCAAGCGTTTATTCGCCCGAATGCCAAGGCCTTCGAAGACTGCCCTGCTGAGTCGGTGGATTATGCTGTGATGGAAGTTGCTAGTGGCGTTGCGGTCGTGCCTTTGTCTGCGGGTTGGAGTGATATTGGGTCTTGGCAATCTATTTGGGCGGTTAGCGAAAAGGATTCAGACCTGAATGTTTCGAAGGGGGACGTGATTTTTGAAAATACGGCGAGCAGCTTGGTGTTCGCCGAAAACCGGTTGGTGACGGTGGTTGGGTTGGAAGAGGTCGTTGTGGTCGAAACGGCTGATGCCGTGTTGGTTGCGGCGGCCAGTCAAAGCCAGCAGGTCAAGGCGGTGGTCGATCGGTTGCGAGACTCAGGCCGGGCTGAACACTTGCTGCACCGGCGCGTCAATCGACCTTGGGGCTGGTACGAGATCGTCGATGAGGGCCACAGACATAAGACCAAGCGCATTGGCGTGGTGCCGGGCCAGCGGCTGTCGTTGCAAAAGCACACTCATCGAGCGGAGCATTGGGTCGTGGTGTCAGGAGTTGCGCGGGTCACCTGCGATGACCAAGTGTTTGATCTGATCGAGAACCAGTCAACCTATATCCCTCAGGGTTCGACCCATCGTCTGGAGAATACAGGTGACGCGCTGCTTGAGATTATCGAAGTGCAATCGGGTCGCTATCTCGGTGAAGATGATATTATTCGGTTTGACGATGCATACGGCCGGGTCGACGGGGCTTAACCGGTTTGAAGCGATTAAGCGGGCGGCGCTGGAATTTTCTCCCGCTTCTTTGACGCGTCTGGTTTGGGCCACGAGCTGCCGCTTTGCCCAGCAGCGCGAGTGGGAGTGTCTCTGTGGCGGCTGCGGTAATGCTGAGATAGGTGAGCGACATCATTGCGAAGCCCTTCAGAATGCGGCCCATAAACTCCAAGGATGACACTCGAGTTCTATGCGAATGTGTTTTGACCATGATGGGCCCCTGCTGATTGGGCGTCGCTCGATAATTTGCTTGTTGAGGCAGAATTGTCTCTCGGGACAAGCGGGATCAAGAATTGTTTTGATTCTTCTTCAACGAATCACGGAGATTTCGTATTGTGACGATCAAGCCCAAGATGACAACAAACCCCAGCAGATCGCCAATAAAATAGCCCAGTAGAAAGTTTAGATTCGCAACGGGGTTATCATTAAGCATCAAGATCGCAAGGGTCAATAAGCCGTTAAAAATGGCCGCAAGGATACCCGCAAGCAAAGGGGGGCCCACAGTGTTGGGCATTGCGTCCGGCGGGTTGGGTCGGTAGTAGCTCTTTAAGTCACAGACGCGAAGCAACTCGAAAGCAATCAAAGGGCTAAGTGCCCCCACGAGAGCAAGTGGTATCTGAGTCTCATAGGGCGGCATGTTTTCGAAGAATTGGTAGAGCAGTAAATGTGAAATGAAGAGCGGGAGCACGGCTTTGTACCCAAGAAAATAAACCGAGATGACGCGGATGCCGTGGGGTAAAAAAATCAAGAAAGAAGCGACCTGCAAAAAATCAGTAAAAGGTGTCGTAAAGCCGCTGATGGTTTCATAGCTAAGCAGATAACTCATCAAGAACCAAAAAATGATAAACACACCCGATAGGAGCTCACCCAGCAGTTTGTTGTGATTAAAGGTCATTTTAGAATTCGCCCAGAATGACGCCTGTTTGGGCGTGAAGTGAAGTGGGTGGGCTCATCGTGCTCGGAGCGCTAGAGGTTGATCTAGGGCAGTGTTTATGCCTAACAGAATTCCCGTTTTGAGGCGGTTGCAGCAAATAGGGATAGCGCGACCTGGTCAAGTCGCGCACAGTAGTGAGCTGCCACGAAGACAGCGCACGGCAATGAAATCCGCTAGCCTTTGATTTATAAGCAGAGCCGATACAAGCCCGTTTTTCGACCCTCGGCAGGCTGAAGGTACTGTTTATCGAGCAGGGCTTTCAGGGCTCGATGGTAAGTCGGGGCAGATAAGTCAGCGCAATACAGGCTATTGCGTAGCGCTTTGCTGCTCACCAAACTGTCGTCCCCTGTCCCAATCTCAGACATGGCACTGAGGATTCTTCGCTCCTGCTCGGTGAGGTCAGCCAGACCGAAATCCTTTTCCATACCGAGGATCACAGCTTTTAACTGAGCAAGTTTTTTTAAGTTTTCACGCTTCATCTGGTTTTCCATTTTTTGCTTTAGCATCCTGAGTAAACAATCAGCTGTTTTAGCGTCAAAAAGGTAAAGCACAAAACGCTTATGCCTCGCTACGCCCCTCTCCCATTCTCAAATTACCATACAGCTTAGATTAAGATCAATCTTTTGGGCGCGGAATGATGCAAATATGAGTCAATTTGTTCGCATTTGGCTAAAAGCACCGGTTCGCGACATGTTTCGCCTGAGAACTGGCAGTTCGAATATAAACCGCTTTCTCACAGTGGTCTTTTTATTGAGTGGGCTCGCGCAGCATTTTGCAATTTGCGCGGATCGTCTCGAAGCACCAGCGACGCGTCGTAACAGTGTAGTGGCGCCAGGATTAATAGTCCTGGTCCAGATCCGGCTTAGACTTTCACTAGCGTTTTACCAAAATTCTTGCCCGCAAATAAGTCTGCAAAGGCATGGCCGCACTGCGCGACGCCATCATATTCGTGCATGAGTGATTTAATTTGTCCGTTTTTCATCCAAGCCGTTAACTGGCCTCGCGCCTCCGGATAGCGGTCAAGCTGAAGGTGGGTCATGAAGCCTTGCAATCGAACGGAGTTGGTTACGATTTGAAAAAGGTTGGATGGTCCTAGGGGCCGTTTCGTACTGTAATCTGCGACAGCGCCACAAAATGGAATGCGAGCGCCAACATTGACGTGGTTCAAGACGGTTTCCAAGATGGGTCCGCCAACGTTATCAAAATACACATCGATTCCGGCCGGGCAGGCCACTGAAAATTGTTGATCGAGGTTTGGTTCTTTGTAGTTAATAAAGGCGTCGTACCCAAGCTCCGATTTTAGTCGTTCTCCCTTCGCGTCGCTGCTGGTTAAGCCGACGACTCGGCTTGCGCCCATCAACTTGGCGATTTGGCCGGCAACATACCCAACGGCGCCGCCAGCGGCTGAAATCACAACGGTTTCACCGACCTTGGGCTGTCCAATGTCGGTTAAGCCAAAATAAGCAGACATGCCAGTATCACCCAAAATACCAAGGTGGTAATGCGTTGGGGTGTCCGTATCTTGATGATCGAGCACCACGAGGAAGTCGTCTGCTGCAAGAGAGTACTGCTCCCAAGCAAGACGGCCCATGACAAGATCGCCTTCCTTGAGCGATGAGTGACGGCTCTCTGCAACAACGCCAACCGTCAGTCCCATAACGGGTTGCCCAAGCGCCATAGCAGGCAGTACGGCGTCACCGGCGTCTTCGTCCATCCAGTTTCTAAAGCCCGCATCCATCGAAATGTATTCATTCTTGATCAGGGCTTCGCCTTCTCGTGGTCCCACGAGGGTTGTCGTCACAGCTTCAAAATCTTCGGCCACAGGTACGCCCTGCGGCCGCCGCTTGAGTAATACTTGAGTGTTGTTCATTGTTGCGATCGTCCTTGGAACCCACTATCTTGGGGGCAACCTAACATGCAACAAGATTTCTCGCCATCTGAAATTAAAGTGATCCATATCGAGGCGTTGCGTAGCTGGCGGCTACAGCGCTTTTCAAAGGATGGGTTTCAGCCCAGTGCGAAAGGCGAATACAAGGATGATGCGCCAATGAAACTTACACGAAAGTCTTTGTTCTTTTACGGGCTCACGGATCTTCCGATAGCCTTGTCTTTATTTCCTGTCGCGGTATTCATTCCACGCTTTTACGCGAGCGACATGGGCGTGCCGTTGGTTGTGATTGGCACCATCTTATTTTTAGTGCGTTGGACTGATGTCCTGACCGACCCGTTGGTCGGTTACTTGAGCGATCATACGCGCAGTCGGTTTGGCCGACGCAAACTCTGGATTGCCTTGGCCACGCCTCTTATGATGCTCTCCGTTTTTCAGCTGTTCTTGCCGGACATGGGCCAAGTCTGGATGCGTCCGATTTATGGACTACTCTTTATTGAGGCTCAAATGAATTGGGTTCATTTGGCTTTGTGGAGTTTCATGTTGTCTGTGGCCATTACCATGATGCTTATTCCTTACTACGCGTGGGGCTCAGAGCTCTCAACGGATTATAATGAGCGGAGTAAAGTTACAGGCAGTCGCGCGGTTTTTAATTCTTTGGGCTCGCTCTCTGCGCAATTGATACCGGCCATGGCGCTGCTCATTTTTGGCATAGGCGGGTCTAGCGTGGTACTTGAGTTGGTTGGGTTAACCATGCTGGTGCTCATGCCTATTTGCGTCACACTCACATTAACCAATGTTGCCGAGGCACCATATCAGCCGAGACAACAAGTCAGTGCCCTGGCGGGTCTGAAATTAATGGCGGCAAATGGGCCGTTTAAGCGTTTGGTATTAGCCTTCATGATTGGATCGCTGGGCCTCAATGTTACGACGCCCCTGTATCTGTTTTTTATTGCCGATGTTTTACAGGCTGAAGACAAGGCGATTTATATGCTTAGCTTTTTTTATGCGGCGAGTATTCTCGCCGTGCCATTTTGGGTTGCATTTTCAAAGCGAGTCGGTAAGCACAGAGCGTATTTAGTGTCCTTTTTCATGTTGGCGTTTGCCCACCCTTGCTACCTACTGTTGGGTCCTGGGGATTTCTGGTGGATGCTGCCCATGACACTCACAACCGGTTTTGCTGCTGGCGGTTTTTCTCAAACCCTACCGAATTCAATGAAAGCCGATGTCATTGATCTTGATACGCTGGAAACGGGTGAAAACCGTGCGGCTTTGTTTTTCTCAGCCTGGTCCTTTGCTCAAAAAGCGACGGCGTCTTTTGGCGGGGCTATAGCGTTATTTGGGCTGAGTTTCTTTGGTTTTGAAGCGGGTGTTAGTAATGGTGAGGATGAATTGTTTGGATTGCGGTTCTTGTTTTCGACCTTCCCGTCTTTGTTTTTCTTAACAGGTGCAGCGATCGTTTGGAATTACCCAATCACCGAAGCCCGACACGCTGAAATCCGCGCTCAGTTAGAGGCGAAGAATATTTAACCTTGATTCTGCATCTTCGCCTTTTCTTTAGCTACGCTTTCAAAAAGGCGTCTAGCGTTTGATGAATGCGGCGGATCCTTGCTTCTTGATAATTGCCAAGCGTTAAGCCTTTTCCGGCTGATTTTAGGCCCTGCTGCTGCAGTGCGAGATTCCCCGTGTCCTCATCATACACTCGGCCAAGCCAGCCGAGTTCCGGCACATCGGTGTAGGATTGGTCGACCTCCAAGAAGATGGGTTCTGGCGGAAAGGGTTTCGCTTGGCCGGCGGGCCAAGGCTCAAGGATGAGCAAGTCGAACAAGCAGGTATCGACTTGGTCACCATCAGGCCTAAAGCGATAGACCATGGGGATATTAATCCCCGGGAAAAAAAACATGTTTGGAAATAGATGGTATTCAATGGAATCGAGGATCTGACTGTCGCTAAGGTCTGCTTGGGATTCGCCCAGCGCGCCTGCCAGTCGGGATCGGCCATCTTCAGCCGCGACGGCGCGTGCCGTTTCGCCAGCTTCTAATTCGCGCGTGATGCCGACCGTGCGTGCCAGAATTTCTGCTTCGGTGAGCACAGGATCGCGCCACTGGGTGCCGGGATAGTCACTCAAGCTCTCCGGGCTATAGGTGCCCGTGTTGTGAATGAAACGCGTTACGAACCGGCCAAAAATATCATACTGGGTGTTGGCGCCATTGGGAGAATGATGGGTCTCAACGTTATGGTAAGCCTCTAAAAAAGCTTCTTGAGCCGCCTTCCAGTTCGCTGGTAGGCGTTTTTGAACGTGAACCTTAATCCGGCGAGTGTCTAACGGGAAATGCTCGAAATGTTCCGTCATGATCTCCAGTTGATCCGCCAAGGGGGCTGAGGCTGTATCTAAGTTAATAAATATAAAACCGCCCCAGACCGCACAGGCGACGGGTCTTAGATTATGGGTCTCTGGTTGAACATGCGGGAAATCCCACTTTGCCGGGATTTGTTCGAGTTTGCCGTCGCAGTACCAAGACCAGCCGTGAAACGGGCAGGTAAAACCGGTGCCGAAGCCAGTGCCTTCGTTGCCAATCAGTCGAGTACCACGATGGGTGCAGCTGTTTCTAAAGGCGTGGAGTGCGCCGGCTTCATCGCGCGAAATGATGACAGAGTAAGGCCCAATGTCATAAACATAGCGATCACCTGCCTCTGGGATGTGCTCCTCCCGGCAGGCCCATTGCCAAGTTTTTGCCCACATTTTTGTCATTTCCTTTGCGGCAAAACCGGCATCGGTGTAACGCTGCGCATCGAGATCAGCATCACCCAGAAAATCATAAGCGGAGGCGAGTAGGGGGGGCG
>JAQWWC010000322.1 GCA_029249645.1 Pseudomonadales bacterium | reverse complement strand
GGCAATGCTTCGCTTTGGCAGATGCGGGTTTAGCGATGACCGCTATGTTAGACCGTCAAGCGATTGGCAAAATTGTCATTACCCAAGAATAAAACAATACTATAAATTATTGTTTTAATAACTATTTTTGCTTCACACTCGCCGCACATAACACGTCAGTGATTGGCTTTTAGATCTCAATAACCTGGATTCTTCACACTTTATTTCACAGCGATCAGTCTTTTGTATCTAAAAATACCCAATCAGAAAGACGATGGCGTTACAGGACGCAAGCAAGCAATACGGCGCTATGACGAGTCTTGCCCTCGCGATCATTTCGTCGAGCCGGAAGAAGAGACTATTTACCTAAAGTGCGTGTGCCATTCATAAACCCACCCTTAACCTTCCATTCGCCATCACGACGGACCAATAGGTACACGGAATCCGTCGTCGAGATAACTGCATCACTTTCGTTAAACCGAGAAAAATTCACACGGACTGCTGCGGTTAGATCGTCTGCATAAATGAGTTGTTTACTGTTGATGAGAGTGTAAGACCATCCGGACGCCTTCAATCCCGCGAAATCAACAGCGTCTCCATACCGGCCGTAAGAACTGGGTTCTCCCCCGATAACGAATATGAAAGGACTATCTGCCGCTTGGTTGAGGGCATCCCGGTCTTCTTTGTTGAAGGATGAAAAATAATGCTCTATCGCCATCATTGGCGATAAATGGTTATCAGCAAATGTGTTCACACCAACTAAGAGGAGCATCAACGCTATGAACCGCATCATTTTTCCTTATTTCAATTTCGAGAGAGGACTAGAAGGTTTACGCAACCAAAACGGCGCTATTACTAATCTCGTTTTGTGTCAGAAGAGATAACCGTTCCAGCAGTTTTGTTAGTCGCATAGGCGTGCCAGATAAAGATCACGGTCGCCAACGTTCCCAAGATTATCGTTGCCCAGATACTGAAGCTTACGAGGTCTAAAGTGGGGGATTCACTCACATCACCCCGCAAGGTGCGAAGCATTTTAGAATATCTCTCTAATGCATCACTCCACGCCATCGACCTAACGACCACTGAGAATGTGAAAATCAGATAGATGCTTGTCAGCATCCCCGCATAAATTTTTGTCAATTTTTCCCCGGCAAGGTGACTTGCCACAATCGCCGCAAAGGTCGCGGATAACCAAAATTCGAAGACCGATTCCAACCGATCGATCGACAGGTTGATCATTTGTAAGGTTTCAAAGTAACTAAGTTCCACTAGTTACTCCTCGTCTTCTTTTCTCTTCTTAATCAGCGGAACTCCAAACACAACTAACGGCAAAGTAAGAAAGATGAAGAATAGATTATCACTCAATCCTGCGTACTCTCTGTGGAGACCACTTCCAAAAGACCAGAACGCGAACAAAAGCGTCGCTGAAAGACCAAGGTAAGAAGTGCGTTTATCCATATAACGAGTGCTCTAGTTCACCCTACTTGCTTAACATGCTCGGCAACCTGCACCGCAGCGTCGGGTTTAAATTCATCCGTTTATCGAATTCCTTTGCTCATATCAGGGTGTCTTTGGTTCCAGGTTACGCAGCAAAGTGGCTTCAAAATGGGGTCAGTCACGGGTGCTGAAGCTGACCTAATCATGGGTGCACTGATCATCCTGATAGAAGCATGATTTCGAGTAGTCTGCTAAAAACTCCCACTGATATAGTCCGATAGATCATTGATGTCTGCATCACTCAATAGACTTGCTTGGCTCCACATCATTACTGATTGTCTGCCAACTTTCTCTCTATTTTTGTATGCAGTCAACCGCCCTTGGATGTAGGAAAGAGACTGCCCTTGTAGTTTAGGACCAACGCCTCCCTCACCATCCGCACCGTGACACGAAGCACATCCTGCGTACTTCTTCTCACCAGCAGAGGCAACTTTCACAGCTTTAGCAGGGGCGCCTCCCGCGATTGCGACAGTCGGACTAAACAGTTGGTACTCAACCGGCTTTGGTTGCTCCTTTGGCGGGGTTACTCTCGTTCCGAATATCTTGTTCGGATCGCATGCCGTCAGCAACATCGTCATCGGTATCAATACCCATAAATTGTTTCGTATCATGTTCTAATGCCTTAAACCCTGTCTGTAACCCCCCGTTATTCGTTTCTAATCCTGCGATGGACCACACGTGCCTAAAGTAAGTGCTAGGCAAGGCACTCAGTAGGTTTTTATTTCAAGAACCTCAGGTTTGATGTAGACGGAAACTGAGAAGCTCAACCCCTTACTGACGGGTTATTAGTTATCCGTCATCTATTTGGTTTTAGCGGCGAATCACTAAAGTCTGGCGCAGTATCTGGCGACGCGAATGCAGGCATCTTAGCGGTAACGTTGCTCAACACTTTGCCCGCTTCGAGAAACCCTGTGATCGCATGCCATAGCGCTGAGGAGTAGTGGCTTGTCTAATGTATTGAACCCATTGCACGGGAGGACTATTCTCAGAGTAAGTCCCTTGGGTTTGGATAAAGCTATGCGACTGATCACGCTGATGCCCGCAATATTGCTAGCGTTCTTGATTTTTTGGAGTCAGTTTAGTTTTGGCGCTGTAAAACCCGAAGGGTTATTGCTTCGTGGCTTCGAATCAGAAGCCTCTCAAAACCGACGTGGCATGGAAGCCGTTCGAAATGGCGTGCTTACCACTGTTAGGGTCGATGCCGCTGAGCAGATCAGCGCAACCCGCAGCACCGATGATATCAAACCATTGATTTCTTGGTACCGAGCCAGGGATCAAAAGTATTTGGCGTATAGCGTTTTTTCTTATGCCACGAGTCCTTATTTGGAAAATACAGAAAATTCCGATCTTTATATTATGGATGTTGAGGGCAGTCGATCTTCGGACTTGAATGTTAATCATCCCGATGTATTGGCCGCAACGATCGCGTCGGCGAAGGCTTATGTCGATGCGGGCGTTGACGGCATTGAATATGATGTCGATGGCTGGGCTGCCAGCATGGGGAGTTTTGATTCTACTACCTTAGCCGAGTTCAACACGTGGCTGGTGGATACGAAAGGATACTCCCAGGCTAAGCTCGATGGCGTTTTTGATACTGCGTTTGATCAGGCAACGTTTGACTATCGGAGCTATCTTGTCTCAAAAGGCGTTTCAAAGGACAACTATTACGCTGGAGAGACGAACCAGAGCGCCCATTTTAGGTTGTGGCGAGCTTTCAACAATTATCAGGAGCAGGTCACCACGGAAGCGTTGATAACGTCGGTCAATAGTTATGCTTTAGAAGCGCTAGGCAGGGAAATTGAATTTTATTTTAACCGGTACGGCTTTTATCACACTCCCGCGCGCCGCTGGAACAGCATTGACCTTGATTCGGGTAGTCTAGGTGAGACCTGGTTTGATGGTCTAACGTGGAACTATGAAAATGGTCACACGCTGGAGCCGGTCTATCGTGCTGGACTCAAGACTTTTGATAAGCGCTACGAGTCTTGGAATCAACCCACAAACACCAGTAATGTTGTGCAGGCAGTTTATCTGGCTTCGACAATTGCGAACAACGGCGTCGCAGATTGGCGAGATGATTATCCGGATACAGCATTTGTGGCACGGTTTGCTTATCGGTTTCAAGCGCAGCTGGACCATACCCCGCTTGCTGAGACCGCCATTTTTTACCCTCAGGCCACGATTGAACACAATCGACCCGTGCAAGTCGGCGATGACCCTTTAATCGGAGGGCAACACTATTGGTACCTGGGTTTGGGCTACTTAATGGCGGATCTCAACCTAAATTACGATGTGCTTTATGCCCCTGATGATCTAGCGCGATCCGACGATTTTTCTGCGCCTAGTTCGAGCGACTATGCCGTGGTTTTTGCAGCAGAAACGCACCAAGCGACTGATCAGCAATTTCAGGCGCTCGAGTCCTATGTCTCCTCAGGCGGGCGACTCGTTGTAATGGGAAGCAATGTCCTTCGGTACGATGAATTGGGCAGCGATCGGGCCACTGCGCGCGGAATGGGTTCAAAGAGTTACAGTGAGATTTTCAACAGTGTTGGTTCGCACGCGGTCGGGAGTGGACAGGTTGAGGTCATTAGCCTGGCGGCTTGGGCATCGAACAGCTATTCCTACCGCGTAGCTACACCGTCGATCGACATAGCAAAGATTCGAGCCGGCGTTGATTCGGCTCTACCCACCTCATTCCGCAAGGTCGAGATGACGGGTGCTGATCGGCTGCGTGCAATAACCTATACCGATGACTCAGATGGGTCTGTCATTGTGCATCTTATTAACCATGCGTTTTCTGGTAATGGTAGCGCGCTTGATTCTCAAACCAGTGTGACCCTTTCGGTGCCACTACCCGCTGGGATCCCTGATGGTTTTAGTGCAAGTTTTGTTGACTCTGCAGCGGGTAGTGTCGAATCTTTGACGATGGATACATCGGTTGCTGGGGTCGTAACGCTGTCCTTACCAACGGTGACGACTTGGGCCATTGTTAGAATTGGCTCGGAGTTAGCAGCGCCGGAAATGCCGAATATCCCACCCATGGCTGAGCTTGTCCCATTGTTTGATTACGAGACCTTTAGCAGCGATTCCTCTCGAGAGCTTTACTTCCAAGCCGCTGACGATACTGAACTTGCTTCCGTCACCCTCTGGCTGCAGAAGCTAGATCAAGCATCTGGCGCTTGGGGTAATTGGTCGAGCGCAGGCACCCAAAACATCGGAGGAACAAATCGAGTCGATTCAGATTCCAGTGATCGTTCGATTACGTTGGATTTAGGGAGCTTGGGTGAGGGGAAATATCGGGCGCAGCTATTGGCTAAGGATGCTCAAGGCGAGGAGAGCGCGCTGTTGGGAGAGGGTGGTTATGAAACGACCGTGGGCTATGACACATTGCCGCCCGATTTTTCCGATATCTCGGTAGAGGTCGTTTCTGGGCCTGCAGATAATAGTGTGATTGCTGCGCCTCAAGACGTGGAATTGTCGATATCCGGTCTCAAAGACGCACTATCTGGGGTCTTCCAGATTAATACGAAATTTGGAAACGCATCCGCTGATAGTGCACCCGAAATCGGGGCGGCCTACACCGATGGATATTTGAGGACATTCAGTGGTCCGGCAGTTGGATCCTATGGTCAGCACATTATCTCAGCGCGAGCGCAGGACAGGGCGGGAAACTTTTCCGAGTGGCAGCAGCTATACGCCTATATCTATGGCCTGCCACCGACCATCGAATCTGCAGCGGGAACAGTAAATACGAGCGCAGGTGAATCTACCTTTGATGTGGGTGAATTGGCAGTCAACGAGGGCGATACTGTTCAGCTCACGGTCAATGTCTCGAGCACATTAGATGACTTATCAATCACCTGGTTCAAAGATGACGCTGTGCTTGCTGATTTCTCGGAACGCAGACTAGAACTCGGTGCTGTCGATGCGCTAGACGCGGCAACTTATTATGCTGTGGTCGAGAATGCCGCAGGAACTGTTCAGAGTGAATCTTTCGTGCTCACGGTGAACGCGATATTGGCAATTTCGGAATTTTCCCGAGATCCCGCCGACGGTCAAGTTGATGCTGGCTCCGGATTTACGCTCTCTGTCGTGGCGCAGGGGACAGGTACGATCCAATATCAATGGGAAGCGCAAATTCTGCAGACAAATTGGGCTGACATAGCAGGTGCTACCGAATCCACTTATGTCGTTGTCAGCGCTTCTCGAGCAGAGCACCAAGGCAACTATCGTGTCACGGTAACGGACGATAATGACAGTCTCCTCAGTGATAGAACGCTTCGTATCGAAGTGAGTCAATCAGGCAGTGGCACCGGTGGGGGTAGCGATGCTGACAATGATGGTGTGAATGACAATGATGACAACTGTCCTAACCTGATAAATGCTGGCCAAGTTGATACTGATCAGGACGGCGCTGGGGACCTTTGCGATGATGATATTGACGGGGACGGGTTCTCCAATTCAGATGAAGAGTTGGCAGGAACGGATTCTAGGGATCCAGACTCGCGGCCGTCGGGCGCATTCAATGATTCCGATGGGGATAGTATCGAGAACGCTGCAGATAATTGTCCCAATGTTGCAAACCCAGCGCAGAGCGACCTAAACGGCGATGGTGAAGGCGATGTTTGTGATGATGATATTGATGGAGACGGCGCGTTTAATGATGAGGAAGCGGCGGCGGGGACAGACCCATTGGATGCAAACTCCTGCAGTGCAGGGTGCTTTAGTTTTGACGTAGATAAAAGTTTAAAAGCTCAACCGCTAACCGATGGTCTGCTGGTTATTAGGTATTTGTTTGGTTTTAGCGGAGACTCGTTGACCTCGGGAGCAGTTGCCAGCGATGCAAATAGAGACACTCCAGAAGCGATTGCGAGCTACCTAACTGCCGCTGATTCTCAGCTAGACATAGATGGTGACGGCGAGTCTAAGCCGCTTACAGACGGCTTGCTGCTGATACGTTACCTGTTCGGGTTCTCAGGTGATTCGTTGATCTCAGGTGCTATTGGTGATGGTGCTGAACGAGATACGGCTGAGAAGGTTGAGCTGTACATATCAAACAGAGTCCCGGCCAGATAGATCTTTTAGCCCATAGAAGTACTGGCGGGCCTGGCGTAAAAGGGTTTTTAACACCAGAATGAGGTAAAAATAATTAAATGATATTAAATAGCCGCTAAGTTTCTTTCCGTAGCTGCTAACGAGCATGGGCAGCAGGTCCATCTCCATTTAGATGATCGATGCTTTTTTTGCTTGGACTTAGGACATGTCTTTGTCACGCGCCTGTGGTGCATGATGACATGCTCACGTACCCATCTTTCTCTGCAACCCTAAAAACGCGACTTTTACCTAAGATCACCTATTAAAGGTAAGTGGTTGCTCCAAACCTTGACAACCTTAACGATAAAAACCACTACAAATTGTCGGCATGTTATGGAAAACTCCTGCTTGCATAGCTTCAATTTTAACGATGGCAACTATAGTCACAATGCAATAAAGTCGTTTCAAAAGGCATCACAAGAACCGGGTGCGAGCGAGGACATAGCGCCATCCTTCGGCAGTTTAGTTAAGACAGGAAAAAAGCGAAGATCGAGAGATGGCCCTAGTCGACACGAATAAACCTCTCTGTCAGAAATAATACGGACATCGCTGCGCTGGTGAACTTGGCAGATAACAACGCGCCGAGCGTTGTATCGTGTGTGAAATCCCCAACAAAATAAAAGTTACGCTTGATAAAAGTATAAGGTTTGCCCCTTTTGCTGGGAGCGCTTCTAAAAATCAAGAACAAAGAACAAAAAACAAAAAACAAAGAATAAAGAGGAAGGTACTCCTATGAAAATAAAGTCTGCATCTGTGTGTTTTTTGCTTGCTTTACTTTGCTGCAGTTTGGTGCGTGCCGAAAACTTTGATTTAGATGTGGATGATGATGGAAAGACGGAGCCGTTAACTGACGGATTGCTTGTAATCCGTTATCTCTTTGGCTTTACCGGAGAAAGTTTAATCTCCGGCGCGACTTCAGCTGACGCGCAACGGTCGTCGGCCAACGATATAGAAACCTACTTGAATAATAACGAAGTATCGCTTGATGTTGATGGCAATGGCGAAGCCATAGCTCTTAGCGATGGCTTGCTAATTATTAGGGCACTCTTTGGTTTCACTGGCGACTTCCTTACGACAAATGGATTAGGAGATGGCGCTACTCGTAGTTCTTCTGACTCGGTGATTGAATATATTAAGACGATAAAAGATTCAGACAATGATGGCGTTCTAGACAATTCAGATGCATTTGCTTCAATCAGCCTGGGCTCTCTCATCGACACAGATGGCGATGGTATTCCAAATGATTGTGACAGTGATTGTCAAATGTTAGGCATGCTAGCGGACCAAGATGACGATAACGACGGCGTGTTCGATGAGGAGGATATCGACCCAGTTAATTCGCAGTTCCCATTAAAAATTTGGGCTAAAACCAATTCGCAACGTTGGAAAGGTTCAGAGCTTGAGGGACAGTCGCCTTTTTGTCAGGACCAACGCTCCCAGAGATGGATTGCACCCGTCACTGACTTTGATTTAAATGGCGATAACAAGTCGGACCTTCTTTTACCGATCAGCTGCTACCAAGGCTCACCGCCTCTTCCCGGCGAGAAGCACAACCAACAGGTCATTGCGGCTTGGAAAATGTTCTGTAGTAAAGGCGAAGAACATGTTGATTGCACAAACGAGCTTTTTGGATCAGATTTTATTAATGCTACTGGCACCGACGCTGGCGGCGGAAACCCGTATATTCATGTAATGGCAACGCCAGAGGACATCAATAATGACGGATACCCTGATTTCTGGTACGCCTTAAACCGAGATGATGGAAGGCAAGGTCTTGACGAGTCGGTTGAGGAAGACCGTGCTCTTCTTGAGACCTATTGTGGCCCCCAAAAAGAAGGAGACTTCGAATGGGACTGCACCCGAAAAGCTATTCAATCTGTTCTCCTGAGTGATACCGACGGCTCTTATCAGGTCGTTACTTTGCCTTGGGGCGCAACGAACACCCAAGCCATGTACGTGCTACCCAACAAACAAGGGTCGATCGACGTTATCTCCGTGAATTATGGAAGAGGTAGAGCAGCAAGGTTGGACGGGCGCGCCTTTATCGATGTAACTGAGGCGTATGAAACCTCAGTGAAAAACTGGGCTTATGTGAGTTTGGTTGATCCTTACATAAAAGCTTTTTCTCATGAGGGGCAAAGTTATTTCGTCAGCCCCCTTGTTCCGCACGGGTACATTCTAGACCCCACCGCTACAGAGTTCTCTCAAGCAGATAATGTCCCATCATCTGTCAATCTTCGTTACGGCTTTACATTATGGAAATGGGTGCCCGAGGTCGGATTTGAGCTAAGCGATGTATACCAACCGGCAGAAAGCGAAGTATTTAGTTACCAATTTCAGGAGGGTGAGGAAGTCTACACCCGCTATGGCGCTGTAATTCAAAAAATTCCGACCTTTATGCCCAATTGGTATGGCTACGAATATATTAAACTCTCAGAGGATGATGAGCCCATACTTGTGGTTGTTCAGGAGTCCGATGGCGGCGTAACTTTGGGCGATTACTTTGGCGCGCCAGTGAACGCTGAACTAATCTATAAAGATTCGGGATCCGGCGGAGGCCAACTATTTTCTGCTTTAAGCGAATCAGAGAAAGAGCGCACTCTTGATTTTCAGTTCAATCCAGTTCAATCATTTTTAATTCAAAATGGGAAGTTAGTCTTACGTAATCAGTCGTTTGTTGAGGGTGACGTGGTTTACAACACCCCTGGCCTAAAGTTTTCTGATTTGAACGGCGATGGGCATCTCGACATGACTGGCCTCGCTGGTGGTGGTGATAAGGGATCAACTTATATTAACGATGCAGGCACCATGCGGAGATTGAATCTACAGTATGCGTTTCCAGAGATCGAATTTACCGAACAGCTTCAAGGCGGTTTTGGTTTCACGGTTCGAAATATGGGGAAGGCACTTCGCCCGGAATTTATCTATTGGGCCACAGGCTCTAACGGTGAGTCACAAGCACCCAACGATTTTGTGATTTTGGAAGCCGAGGAATCAATAGATTCAGTGCCTTACATTGAGATTGAACAAATCATTCAGATCTTTTCACTCTGTGGACGTTATGACGCCAGTCCAAGCTGTTTGTATTAACGACTTCATCAGGCGGTATGAATGCCATGGAAAGAACAGCTTGTGGAACTGCTGCTAGAATTGCAGATGACGAGAACCAAAGGCGTCGTAATGCTTATCTGATCACACAAGCCCTTGCGTTTAAGCTCAGATGCACAACTCGACTGGTTCAGATCCTAGATCATGCCCGCAGATGGCTGATACACACAATGATGCGCTAGTTAACATTAGAGCCTGCCTTACCCTTTCACATTATGAATACATACCAATGCTCGGAGTCCCATTTGGTGAAGTGGGGGCTGAGCAGGGTGCTGGTATGCCGGAATTGTATGGTGGGCGGGTTGTGATCACGATTTATGACGGTCGGCGTTGGTTAAGCAGTAGCGCGTTTTTTTAGATAAGCCGTGATTCTTTCCGCTGGCGCACCGCTGTTAAAGCGATGGTCACCATGGGTATAGCCCGGCATGCGCATAAGATCGCTGTCAACACCTGCCGCCAGTAACTTTTCATGCAGGATAATGCTTTGTTCTACCGGTACGATTGGGTCAGCTTCGCCGTGCAGAAAGAGGGTAGGCGGGCAAGCGCCTGTAAATAGCCTTAGAGGGGAAGCTAAATTGGCTTTCTCAGGAGCGCTCGCTATAGATTCCCCTAATAATTGGGTGACTGGTGAATCTTCCGCGTAATAATCGAGTAGCCCGCCAAAGTTTCTGCTAACCGAGAGAAAGTCGGTTGGGGGGTAAAGGGCTAGGACACCGATTACCGCTGTGGTTTCTTCAAGGTGCTCGCCGAGTTGGCCATTGAGTTGCTCATGATCCGCAGACACGCCTAAAATGCAGGCCATATGTGCACCGGCTGACATGCCAGCGGCAATAAACTTGTCAGCGTTTAGGCCTAAAGAATCTGCGTTCGCGCGAAGAAATCGGATTGCAGCCTTCGCCTCGTGGCACTGAACCGGCCATTGAGCCACATTACTCAATGAGTAGCTAACGCTAACAAGGGCAAAGCCACTTTCTATTTGTTCGGCGGCAATGCGCTCGACGGCTTTTCGGTCTCCCATTTTCCAAGCACCACCATGAAACCAGATGATAGTGGGGAGCGGCTTTGTAGAGGTAGATTTAGGTCGATAAATGTCTAAAAGACGGTCATCGCCCATACTGCGACAATAGCAGAGGGTCTCTGGTTCATATTTTTTTAGGTAGGCTCTCCCCAATATGGCGCTGTAAACCATAATCGTCAGCAGCTTTAGATTTCGAAAAAAATTTATAATAGATGCCATAAGCTGAGAAGAAAGCCTTAAGTTAATGGGCGTGCAATATCATTAATTTGTAGAAAAAATTTCGGAATCAAGATAGAAGCCTTGGCTTGCTATTGCAAGTAGCTTAACTCCGTAGCCCGATCTGCAGGTTACGCGAAGGTAAAATTTAAATCATATTTCTTGAGTTCGTACTTCAAGATCCTTCCTGGCGCGCTAGCCAGCCCTTTACCTGCATTCTTCGTCCATATTAGTCATTTGTGTGCATGCTCGGAGCCCAGTCTGGTAAAGAGCAGGGCGGAAGGAACCGCTATCATGCCGAGCCTGGAAGGTGTGTAGGTTAAGAGTAGGCCAACCCTTAAAAATATTTATGGGTAACAGTGCGGGTACCCATCGAGAGAATTCGGCGATTGATAAGGTACGGTATTGGTTAAATTTTTTTTGGATTAGATGACGAAGCGGCCGTCGGCCTAGCAGCAAAAAATACCTTTTCCGACTGAGGAAAACTGAGACCTTCTTGCCACCCTGCCTTAAAAAAAAGCCTTCACTGCAAAAAACAAGACCGAAGGCGCGAGTAGACAGCCGACACCTGTATAAAACGTCGCCGTCATAGCGCCATAGGGCACCAGTTTAGGGTCAGTTGCGGCAAGGCCAGCGGCAACCCCGCTTGTGGTGCCCATGAGTCCGCCGAACACCATAGCTGCGCCCGGATGTGTAAGACCTACCCGACGGGCAATCAAGGGCGTCAAGATCATAACGGAAATCGATTTTACTAAGCCGGCTGCAATACTAAGGGCGATGACGGTGGATGAGGCGCCAAGCGCGGTACCTGTGACGGGGCCGACAATGTAGGTAGCAGCGCCGGCACCGAGAGTTGCGATGCTTACTGGATCGCGATACCCAAAGATAACGGCAAAGCCTGCGCCGACGGTAAATGAGATCACGACGCCGACAATAACTGAAACGCCGCCCCGAAGGCCTGCGCGTTTTATTTCATCGATTTGTACCCCGTAAGCGGTTGCAACAATTGCAAAATCTCGCAGCATTCCTCCGCCCATCATGCCAATACCGGTCAACCAAGAAACATCGGCGAGTCCTTGGTTGCCACCTGTGATTGTTCCGCCAAGATAGGCCAACAATAATCCAAGTCCAATAGCCAGTGCCGATGAGTGTATGCGTCCGCTGAATAAACGGTGACCCAACCAACTGCAAAGCGCCATTAAAAGCCCAATAAATACAAAGGCCGTTATAAGGCTGTTGGCGGTTAAAACGGGAACGATAGAATCAATCATTGATTTGCTCCGCTTTATTGCCGGCGAGTAGGGGCAATAGCAAGAAAGAGGCTAAAACCGCGCCCAGGCCAGCGCATAAAGCGAGCCAGCCACCATCAAGCGCCGCCACAACATTTTGTTTCGCGGCCATCGCCACAACGATGGGCAGGTACATAGCATTCCAAAATTCGATTCCCGGAGCCGCGCCGCTATCTAAGTGCGATTTGATCCACTTTTGATGCGAAAGCGCTATGAGCATCAGCATCGCGATCCCAATACCCCCTACATTGGCAGATAATCCCATCCAGACCCCGAGCATTTGGCCGAGTATCAATCCGACTAAAAGGCAGAACCCCAATAATGCAACACCAAAAATGACCAAGTGAGTTCTCCTAAGCTAGTTCGCCGATTATTACGCTTGGATTGAGGCTGAAGGGATATGAGCGTGAGGTAATTGAAGCGCTGACAATCGCTCGGGTCAAGCTACGACTGTTTTATGTTGTGGGCGATGACTACAAATCAGAACGCGGCTAGCGGAATTTAGGCTCGCGTTTCTCAAGGTTGGCCATCACAGCTTCAACCTGATTAGGTGTACCGATAATTGCATCCTGTTCGACTGACTCAGCCATAAGCGTTTCTGCGGGGCGCTCAAACGGGGCATTATTAAGAAGCCTTTTTGCGGCTCTTATCGCGGCAGGATTCCTATTTGCAATTTCTGCTGCAATTTTCAACGCCTCTTTAACTGGGTTTTCACACACTCTGGTCACAAGCCCTAATTCCTGCGCTTCCTCTGCAAGGATCACACGATTTGTATAGGTGAGTTCGCGGGCAACATCGTCTCCCACCAGCTTTTGTAAAAAAGGGGTTGCCCCCATGTCGGGTACCAGCCCCCATCTCAGTTCCATTATGCACAGCTTGGTGCCCGGTGCTGCATATCGCATATCGGCGCCCATACTAATTTGGCATCCCCCGCCTAGAGCCACACCATGCAGCGCAGCAATTACCGGTACCTGCAGCTCCCGCCAGACCCAACTGACATACTGGGCGCGGTTAGCAATGCCATGCGTGCGCTTTTCAAGACGCCCCTCTGCATCGCCAGAGACCTCGGCGGCGGTACTCGAATCACGCTTCGCCATATTCGCAAAGTTTCCCATATCGAGACCCGCACAAAATGCGCGGCCTTCGCCTGAAAGCACGACCGCGCGCACATTTTTATCGGCCTTGAGTTGATCTCCCGCTGAAACAATAGCCTCAAACATTGCGTTGTCGAGCGCATTCATTTTCTCAGCGCGGTTGAGCCTCACATGAGCCACATGATTTTCTATATCAATGAGAACCCGGGGGGCTTCAGGAGTTTTTGTGGCGGCGAGCGCGTCGGTCATGATTTTAGCTTTCCGTTAATCGGTGGGTGTATTAAACAATCTAATTTATAACTTGGCTAGCTGTTCCGCTTAGGCTCGGCGTTCATGGAGCCGGTGAAAAAAGCCTACATCGTTACACCATGGGGCCCGATTAAATGCCCCAGATGCTGGGCCAAGGGACGCCCGCTGCCGCTGACGGTGGGTGCCTAATGGGTTTCTAGATGGTCGAGGGTTGGCGCTTCCAACTCGCTCAAAGCCCACAGACCATGCTTGTTTTGCATCCAGCGAATCAAGGCAAGCCAGCCCCCTCGATAGGCTCCTAATAAGAAATATTTTTTTAGCCTTCGCCGCCAGTTTCTTCAAATATGTAGTCCTCAAGCTCATCGATTGTCATCGACTGTTTTTGAACTACGAACTTGAATAAATCCCCGGCGGTGATAACAGCAACTGCTTCGTTACGATCCAAGACCGGCAAGTGGTGAAAGTTTTTTTGACTCATGATGTCCATACAGGTGTCGGTGAGGGTCTCTTCTCGGACATACATCACGTCTTTGGTCATGACGTCTCTGACAGCAATCTCTTTTGGGGATTTCTCGTTCAAAAGGACTTTTCGAGCATAGTCTCGTTCGGTAATAATTCCCGCGACGCCGGTGCCCCCATCAATGACGACAAGGGCTGCAACATCTTTGGCGACCATCATTTCGATGGCGTCCTGCACTGTTTTCCCTGCCTCTATTGAAAACACGGATCTTCCCTTTTGATTTAGAACATCTCTGACTGTGCTCATAAACGATCTCCTGTATGGTTCTTAATAGATTACGCATCACCCCTCAATTGACACTAGAATGCAAATCGCAGTAAATCAAGGGCGAGAGGCACTTTTAGACGACCCCAAAGCCCGTGAAAATTGAGGCTGGAATCTTGGTGTGGCAAGCAACATCCTGCCAAGTAGTTTCGAGGTGTGCCAACGATCTATTTTGAAGTTTCGTAAAGTGTCGCCTCAGGAGCTTGAGCATACTCTGACGTCAGCGGGCCGCGAACCGAGAAAGGTCGCACCCTGTACGCTGCTGCAAAGACGTTACACGGACGTGAAACACGCGCTATCCGCGCTAAACGTCAACAGGCG
>JAQWWC010000321.1 GCA_029249645.1 Pseudomonadales bacterium | reverse complement strand
AGACTGCAACATGCCGCCCGAGCCGTTAAAGTCCAGTTGACCCATTGCGCTGCTGGCGTAGACTGCGATCTGATCGCCTGGCACCTTGTCTTGAACGGTTTGCCAAGGAATACCGAGTGATTGCACGGCATCTGACGCCCCGAATACGGTCAGCTGTAAACCGCGAGGATGGCTTCTTGATTGATAGAGCGCTTCTGGATCAAACCCGGTGGGGAGTTGGCCCGCCGAATTCACCTTTGAGGCTCGACCATCTGGAAACAAAACACTGAGCGGTTCAGTCGCTGTAATCTGGACCTGCAAATTGTCCAGTTCTGTGACGGTCCAGCTCGCAGGGAGCTGCTCGGGCAGCTGATTTTTTTTGAGCGTAAAGCTTAAGGGCGCATTCTGTAGCCCCGTCATCATTGCCTGTTTGTTGGCACGGTAATGATCGGGATCAAACAAATTGTCATTAATCTTTCGAACAAGTGTGTTGGCGAGGATCGATTGCTCGTCGGCATTACACTGCATGAGCGCAGCTAGGGCTTTCAAGGTGGACTGCTGTTTACCCGATGCGAGCTGGTCATAAACCAGGCGGCGATAGCCGTGGTGTCCAGAGCTGCGTCCTGCCGGATTGATGCCGCCAAAACCGACGATTACAGGCAGTCTAGTCGTCAATGGTGAGGTCCTTGAAGGGCAGGGGCAAATTGTAAACCTTAGCGATCATTATAATCCAGTCACCCCTTGCGTTTAAGTTAATGATCGAGCCTTGATTAGACCAACTCTATGGCAATGGCAGTGGCTTCACCGCCGCCAATACAGAGCGCTGCAATGCCGCGCGTGAGGCCCTGCCGCTTTAACGCGTGCACCAGGGTCACAATCAGGCGTGAACCAGTGGAGCCAATCGGGTGACCTTGTGCGCAAGCGCCGCCATAAATATTAACCTTGTCCGGATCAATACCCACCTCTCGTATAGCCAGCATGGTCACCATGGCAAAGGCTTCGTTGATTTCGAAAAGATCAACGTCAGAAAGGGTCCAGCCTACCTTAGCGAGCAGCTTTTGAATGGCATCGATCGGAGCAAGCGTGAACTCTGAGGG
This sequence comes from Pseudomonadales bacterium, assembly GCA_029249645.1. Taxonomy (GTDB): domain Bacteria; phylum Pseudomonadota; class Gammaproteobacteria; order Pseudomonadales; family Azotimanducaceae; genus UBA9926. Next base: position 9,862 of record JAQWWC010000321.1, on the reverse strand, counting down.
ATGCCTGGAGTGGGTCGAGTGCCCTAGAATTTTAGCCAAAGGCTTTAAGCCATTTGACGTCACAGCGTCTGAACTGGCTAAGACCAAGGCCGATGCGCCATCCGAAATTGAGCTTGAATTTGCGGCGGTCACGGTGCCATCGGCCTTAAAGGCTGGTTTTAGCGTTTTAATTTTATCGAGATTGGCTTTGCCGGGTTGCTCGTCGATGCTGATGACTACCTTGCCGGCCCGAGTCGATATTTCAACCGGGACGATTTCGTCGGTCAAGGCATCGTTTTCAATCGCGGCGAGTGCTTTTTGGAGGCTCTTGATCGCGTAATCGTCCATATCCTCGCGGGTTACTTGAAACTGATCGGCAACGTCCTGGGCAAAGGCGCCCATGAGACGGCCTGTTTTGGCATCTTCAAGGCCATCGGTAAACATCGCGTCCTGCAGTTCGCCATGCCCCATGCGCAGGCCAGTACGAACTTTTGGCAGCAAGTAAGGCGCGCGGCTCATGCTCTCCATACCCCCGGCCACCATTATCTGATTGGTACCGGCTTTGATTTGATCAAAGGCAAGCATCGCGGCTTTCATGCCAGAGCCGCAGAGCTTGTTGATGGTGGTTGCGCCGACGCTGACCGGGATGCCGGCATCGATCGCGGCTTGTCGAGCGGGGCCCTGTCGAAGACCGCTGGGTAACACACAACCCATGATGACTTCATCAATGGCTGCGCCTTCGAGGTTTGCTCGGGTAAGCGCGGCTCGGATGGCTACTTCGCCGAGTTCAACGGCGGTTAAACTCGATAGGTCGCCCTGTAACCCGCCCATGGGGGTTCTGGCGCCCGCGGCAATGAATACGTCCTGGTGCATAGAAAATTCCTGATTGTTAAAGGGTCCTGATCCAAGGCCGGCTCGCATTGACAAGTGGCTGAACGACCTTGGCGCCCAGAGAGAATAAACCAAGCTCGCAATCAAGGCCAGCCTGCGCCTGTGTCGAACAAAGATTGTGGTAGTATTACGAGCAGTTTTAGTCACCCAAGGAGAGTAAGTCATGTCGGATAAAGCTGAAGCCGCTCTGGCAATTTTTAAGTCTATTGAAGGGCTTGAAGAGGGCGTTGGCGACTGGTTGGAGGTTGATCAGGCGCGAATCAATTTGTTCGCGGATGCGACAATGGACCATCAGTTTATCCATATTGATCCAGAAAAATCGGCGGAGTTATCACCCTATAAAGTAACCATTGCGCATGGGTTCTTAACGCTGAGTTTGATTGTGCACCTTGGTGGGTCGGTACCGATTCCGAAACCTGAGGCACTAGCCGGTGTCTTCATGGGCGTCAATTACGGGCTCGATAAGGTCCGGTTCCCCGCGCCCGTGCCGGTTAATTCCAAAGTGCGCGCACGCCACCGCTTGGTGTTAGCCGAGTTAAAAACGCCCAATACTATTCAGTTAAAGCGTGAGGTCACGATTGAGCTAGAAGGCTCGGATAAGCCTGTTTGCGTTGCAGAGTCGCTGACGCGCTTGATGTATGGTTAAAGGGTGGGATTAACGGGGAGTAGCAGATGGCGTCAATCACGCTGATTAAAGAAGATGATTTGATTCAGAGCATTCAGGATGCGCTGCAGTACATTTCATACTACCATCCGGTCGATTTTATTCAGGCCGTACACGGTGCTTATGAACGCGAGGAGTCGTCTGCGGCCAAAGATGCGATGGCTCAGATACTTATTAATTCAAGGATGTGTGCAGAGGGTCATCGGCCGATCTGCCAAGATACCGGTATCGTTAACGTGTTTGTAACCGTTGGTATGAAGGTTCAGTTTGATACTGAGCAGAGTCTGGATGACCTAATCAACGAAGGCGTTAGGCGTGCTTATGCTTTGCCTGACAATGTGCTCCGGGCCTCTGTTTTGAGTGACCCGGCGGGCGCACGCTTGAACACGAAAGACAACACGCCCGCCGTTATTCATGTTGATCTGGTGCCGGGTAATGAGGTGAGTATTCATGTCGCGGCTAAAGGCGGCGGCTCGGAGGCGAAATCAAAACTTGCGATGTTGAATCCTGCGGACAGCATCACGGATTGGGTGTTAAAAACGGTCCCGACGATGGGTGCCGGTTGGTGCCCGCCTGGCATGTTGGGAATTGGTATTGGCGGCACGGCCGAGAAAGCGACCCTGCTTGCGAAACGGTCGTTGATGGATGAAATCGACATCCACGAATTGCAGCAGAGGGGTCCACGTTCTCGAATTGAAGCGCTTCGGTTGGAAATTTTTGAGAAAGTGAATGGCCTTGGGATCGGCGCGCAAGGTTTAGGCGGCTTAACCACGGTGCTAGACGTCAAAATCATGGATTACCCAACCCATGCTGCAAACTTGCCGGTTGCAATGATTCCAAATTGTGCGGCAACGCGCCATGTTCATTTTAAACTTACGGGTGAGGGACCTGCTGAACTGAATCCGCCGACGCTAGAAGATTGGCCTCAAATCACTTGGGACGCTGCCAAGGGTGCCCGCCGAGTCAACTTGGACACAGTGACGCGTGCGGAAGTTCAAGGATGGCAACCCGGAGAAACGTTACTGTTATCGGGTAAAATGCTAACCGGTCGAGATGCGGCGCATAAGCGTATACGGGACCTATTTGAAGCTGGCGAGTCATTGCCTGAAGGGGTGGATTTAGCTGGTAAGTTCATTTACTACGTCGGCCCAGTAGACCCTGTTCGCGAGGAGGTCGTTGGGCCAGCCGGTCCAACCACCGCAACTCGAATGGATGGATTTACTGAGATGATGTTGCGGGAAACTGGGCTTTTAGGAATGGTTGGTAAGGCGGAACGGGGACCGGTTGCGATTGACGCCATTCAGCGGTTTGGGGCTGTGTATTTAATGGCCGTCGGTGGCGCTGCGTATTTGGTCTCAAAAGCCATCCGAAAATCTCGTGTTGTGGCTTTTGAAGATTTGGGTATGGAGGCCATTCATGAGTTTGAAGTAGAAGATATGCCGGTAACGGTAGCGGTTGATAGCCACGGTATATCAGTGCATCAAACCGGCCCAAAGATTTGGCAGGAGAAAATTGGCCTGATCCCGACTCAGACACTTGCTTAGCCGTAGGTCGTCCTCGAAAACTTGCCAGAGAGCATTGATTGCCGTGACGGCGAGCGGTCAAGTCAGGGGTTGGGGCAACAAGACAATTGAACTAAATGGTTGTGCAGCCGTCTAAACGTGCGCAAAGAGTTGCATCGGGCAAGTGCCGCCATGCTTGAAGAAACGCAAAGCAACTGGCACAACGATCGGAACGGCGAGGAATGGGGTGGGTTGGTGAGGTCAAAATAGTAAAAGCGGTAAGGCGCCAAGCGGTAAAAAGCTGACCGCCTAGGGGTGAAAAGGGTCGAAAACACGTTGAGTGCCCTCGCGATGAGATAATGGTTCAAGTGTAGAAAGCAGGGCTCGTGGTAGATCTAAAATTGGTCTATCGAGTGATAATTGGTAAAAGGAATAGCAGTGACGACAACTCAAAATGGCGGCTCAGTAGATCAGCTCTATCTTAATGCAGAGCAACTGTCTGAAGATTTTTCCCTGTTCCCACGAAAAGAACCGGCGCATGTCGTAAAGGGCTTGCTGACTGAGCGTGAGATTAATGCCCAAGTTGAGCGGCTGAAAGCCATGGAAGTCGATGAATATATCGCAGTGACGGTTGCCCCAACCGAAGAGTCGACCCGACCCGGTGCAAAAGCCGTTATTTCTAGCTTGGATGTGCCGGTGAGCAACGAGCAATCCGTTGGCCCCTTTTTCAGTTGCGAGCTGACCTTAGAATTTAGTACTGGCGCGCGAAAAATTGGTGTTATTGCGCAGGAGCGAAGCCATGGCACCGGCGTTTGGGGTCCAGAGCATCATGAGCTTGCAGCTAAAAGAGCCAGCAGTTTTGCGATTCGAAATCTGCCGATTCTGACACTTATGGATACGCCCGGCGCAGATCCATATGAGGTCGCTAACGCGAACAATCAAGCGCACTCGATTTCACGGTTGATTGCAGAGTTGTGCAACGTGGATGTCCCAACCCTTGGGATTATTATTGGGCAGGGCTATTCTGGTGGCGCGATCCCCTTGGCAGCCAGTAATTTGCTGCTGTGCTTAAGGACGGGCGTGTTTAATACCATTCATCCTCGATCGCTCGCGAACCTGGTTCGGCGCTACAATTTGTCCTGGCAAGAGTGCGCAAAATTTGTCGGTGTTTCGTCGTACGAGCTTTATCAGCAGGGCAATATCGATGGCATTGTTGATTTTGATCCTGGGGAAACAAGCAATATCCATCATTTTTTGAATGTGATTGTCACCGGGATTGAGTCGATTGAATCTGGGGCGCGGCAATTTGTGGCAGAACATCCCGAAATACTGGATCACTACCATCGAAATATTACCCGTTACCTCAATCCGTCAGAATATTTGTCGGCAGTCAATGCCAGTTCAACCCTCAAGTTGCGAACGTCGCCAACCGAGTACCCGAATGTGTTTGGGGTGGCGTATCGTTATTTGCGTTACCTAGGACTCAGGAAGCGGATTAAAGCCACCACCACAACGCAGTACGGTCGTTTGGCGGAAGCCGATATTCCCGAAGGTGAGTTGGCCCAGAGGGTTCATCGAGAACGCCGCAGTGCGTTTTTATCTTGGTTGCAAGATCCTGATTTGATCCTCTATGAAGAGCAGTTGAATAAAGCTTGGAAAGATTTTCAAAACAAGCGGCTACGTCAGTCTGATGAGCAGGGCGCGATCAAGAATTTTATCTTTGGTGAGCCGAAGAAGAACTTTGAGCGCGCGAAGACAGATCTTTCTTTAGAGCTTGGGTTGCACTTATTCAATCGTTGGAAGGGCAGTGCCGAGGCCAACTTATTGGCATTGGTTGAGCATCTCGAGCACCATGAGAGTCATGGGTTCTTGTTATCGACGTCTGATATTCGAGATGTCAAAGCGTTATTGCATGCGATGTCGACCTCTGAGGAGGCAATGGTTAGTGCGCTCAAAGCGAAGTTTAGTTTTGAAGGTCGCAAACTGTTTGATGCGGCTTTTATCGAGCAAAAAAATACCGATTATTTGAAATCGGCGCTTGCGGGTGAATTGAATTTATTGCTCGAGGGCGCGAGCCTTTATGATTCTGATCTCTTAAGTGGCACGTCTTTATCATTGCAAACGCAAGCACTGGTTCAGCAAGCGCCGAGCGCAAGTAATGCGATTCCACTGAACCGATGCCTGTTGGAAGATGTGCTTTGGTCGCAAATCAGGCGCCAGCAAGAGCGGGACGCCACGCCCTCCGAGCAGGATTTAACCATATTGAATTTGCTTTTAGATGCCGATATTGAACCGGGGTTTATCAGCGAGTGTAAAAATCTGATTGTATTTTCAGCCACCTACAACGTACTGCTGAACGATTTAGTTTCGATTGCTCGTGAGGCGCAGGATTCAAGAACGTTGACAGAAGCCACCATCGCTCAGCTTTTGTCAAAAGCCGTTGATCAAGTTGCAACCCTACCTTTATTCAAAGGCTACGATGCGGCTGCTATTCAAGCAGAATTTGCTGGCTGGACCGAACGCTTGGGTCAATACAGTGAAGCCAGTCAGTTTTTGAAGTCGGTCGAAGAATGGATGCGTGGCATTCACAAAGATAAGTCGGACACGTTGTTCGTTGTGATCAGCCATATCTTTGAGCGTATTTTGCCGGCGTATCATGAGTCTAAACGATCCGGCAAGCCCTTTTCTGGGCGATTGGAGCCGGCTCGAATTGGTCGGCGTAAAGATTTTTGGAATCGATTGACGATTGCTTATAGAGACTTACTGTTTCATGAGTTGTTAACCCAAGAAAAGCGAGCAAAGAAAACGACCTTTGAGCATCTTGTCGCGCGGTTTATCGACGGTTTTGAAGAAACCAACGGACACTTGATGTCGGCAAATCCTGTGTCGTTTCCAACCTTTCGGCCGTCGATCGAGTCGGCATTAAAAGCCAATGTGCGTCCCCACGGCCTGGTGACCGGTATTGGATCTTTCAAAGGAGAAGCGGGGCATCATCGAGCTGGATTTGTTATCTCGAATGTTGCCTTTCAAGCCGGCAGTATTGATAACTCAGATTGTGTGCGTGTGTGTAAGCTTTTGGTAGATTGCGCGACGCAACGACTGCCTGTTATCTGCTTTATTTCAAGTGGCGGTATGCAGACCAAGGAAGGTGCTGCAGCATTATTCACGATGGCGGTCATCAATGACCGAATCACACGTTTTGTCCGAGACAATGACCTGCCGATTGTGATGTTTGGTTATGGTGATTGTACCGGTGGTGCGCAGGCAAGCTTTGTCACGCATCCCCTGGTTCAAACCTACTACTTTTCAGGTGCGAGTATGCCCTTCGCAGGTCAGACTGTCGTCGAGCGAAATCTACCGTTTACCTGTCTTTTAAGTAATTACTTGTCGCTAACGCCCGGCGCGATGCAAGGCTTGGTTAAGCATCCGTTCTCGGATGATCTTGATTCGAATCTGCGCAAAGTCGATCCCGCGCTACCAGTTCCGGTAGAAACCGTCACCCAAGTCGTTGACCGAATCATTGCGGGCCGGTTGGGCAGTGAAGCGCCGTTAGCGCAGGAGCCGCCGACTGCTGAGTTTGCGCATCGTCCGGTACAGAAAGTGCTGATTCACGCCAGGGGATGTACTGCGGTCAAATTGGTGAGAAAAGCCTTAGAAGCTGAGCTTGAGGTTGTTTTGGTTCAGAGTGACCCCGACATGGATTCTGTCCCTGCGGATATGGTGCGCGCGGCCGGTGCGGCGGGAACGGTTGTCCCGATCGGTGGCAATACCTCTGATGAAAGTTACTTAAATGCGCTGAGTATTTTGAATATTGCAGAAGCGCAACAGGTTGATGCGTTGCATCCTGGGATTGGCTTTTTGTCTGAAACCCCAAATTTTGCAGCACTGGTGCGACAGAAAGGCATTAACTTTATTGGCCCCAAAGTGATGAGCATGGAGACGATGGGCAATAAATCGAACGCGATCAGCACGACAATGAGTATCAATGTCCCAGTTGTGCCGGGCAGTCACGGCATTATAGATTCCTCTGAACGAGCACTGGAGGTGTCTGAGCGGGTAGGGTATCCGATCTTGTTAAAAGCTGTTCACGGTGGTGGGGGCAAGGGCATTGTTAAGGTCGAGCGACCGGAGCAGCTTCATCAACAATTCCATCAAGTGACGGCAGAGGCCAAAAGCGCGTTTGGTAATGGCGATATCTATATTGAGAAATGCGTTACCTCCTTGCGTCACATTGAAGCTCAGATCCTGCGAGATCGGTTTGGTCATACCCGTGTTATCGGTCTGCGGGATTGCAGTGTTCAGCGCAATAATCAGAAGCTGCTTGAGGAGTCCGGCTCGACGCTGTTGTCAGAGCAGCTTCGCGCTGAGGTGCTTGCATGCGCTGCAAAAATAGCGGACGCGGTGGACTACATTGGTGCTGGTACCGTTGAATTTATCTACGACGTCCCCAGCGATGCTATCTATTTTATGGAGATGAATACGCGGCTACAGGTTGAGCATCCGGTTACCGAGGCCGTTACGGGGATTGATATTGTTAAACAGCAATTTTTAATTGCCAGTGGTGAGAGCGTTGAGCACCTCACTGCAAGTGAAACAGGCTACGGCCTTGAAGTGCGCGTTAATGCCGAGCGCTGCGTGATCGATGGTGATGGTGAAGTCACGTTTATGCCAACACCGGGTAAAATCACGAAGTACCATTTGCCGGCCCGAGATGATGTTGACCTCATCTCGATGGTTGACGAGGGTAAAACCGTCTCGCCATTTTACGACAGCCTAATTATTCAAATTATTATCCATGGCGAGAATCGGATTGATGCGATCGATCGAATGCGCAGTTATCTTGAGACGGTGGTGATTGAAGGCGTCAGCACGAATATCAGCCTGGTCAAACGCATTTTGAGCGATGAGGTATTCCGAGAAGGAGACTACGATACAACCTATTTGCCGAAATTCTTGAATCGAATTGACGTACCGGCCTTGATTGATGAAATTGATGAGGCGTCCGGTAGTCGGGGCGATGTTGTGGATTTGGATTCTTTGCGGATTGAAGGCTCTCAAGAATTGCGCGTTCTGTCGCCCTCCACCGGCGTCTTTTACCGGACGCCGTCGCCCTCAGAGCCGGAATACGTGAACGTCGGCAGTGAAGTTGAGGTCGATGAAGTGCTTTGTGTACTTGAGGCCATGAAAATGTTCGCGCCTTTTAGGCTGACCTCCTGCGCCGGTGCGAGTGGGGCGCTGTATCCTGCTGGGCAGCGTTACAGAATTAACCGGATCAATGTGAGCAACGGTCAGCAGGTCAACGAAGGGGATTTATTGTTCGTGATTGAGCCCTTGGCCGCAGAGCCAGGGCCCTAGCGGATAGGCCTTCAAAGGCAATCCCTAACCGATTCGCTAGAGGTTTCATAAGATGGTCGAAAACCTAGAAACGCTGCTGGCTTTGTCTCGATCTGGAACGATGATTGAGGCGAGCACTGAACTTAGAATTTCTCAATCGGCGGTCAGCAAGCGCATTGCGGCGCTGGAAAAATACTACGATCGAAAGTTAATCCAAAAGAAAGGCCGCCGGGTTGAGTTAACGCGGCATGGTCAAAAGCTTGTCGATAAAATCTCCCCAGTCTTATCCGAACTTCGAGATCTATTTCTCGAAGATAGTGCAGCCTCTCGCGGCGAGCTTTTGATTGGTGTTTCCGATGCGATTTTATCCTCCTGGGGTGCTCAGGCGTTTTATGACATTAAGCGGGAAATGCCAGAAGTACAGTTTACCTTTCATGCGCATCGAACGTCGGTGGTGCTGGATCGCATTCGCTCTGGGGAATATATGCTGGGGATCTGTACGGGCTTAGACTCAATTGATACCGACTTACAATCGGAAATCCTAATGCAGGAGCCGATGGTGATCATTCCTTCAGGGCTCAAAACGTTGCGTTGGACGCGGGGTGAAACCTTGCCCGTGATCAGTATCGAAGATCATTCGGGTGCATGGCGTTCCTTTGGCTTGGCTGTTGCAAAGTTGGGGATCGTTCGGGAGGTCGCTTTAGAGTCTTTTTTTAGCGTGGCTCAGCTTGCGATCGCAGGTTTCGGTCACGCATTAGTGCCCATTGGCGTTGCCCGAACGCTTGGCGTATCAGACAAATTATTAATCGATCTGAGCGGTGATGGGCTCAATCGACCCGTCCGGTTCGTTGCAAGAAAGTCAACTTATTCACTGCCGGTTGTCTCAAATTTTTATGCAGCGCTGAGCGAATATCTCAAGCCCAGCGATTAGCGCTTATCGTCCAGATCAACCAGCGAAAATTGTGAGCCATTGTCGACTTCCTTGGGTGCCGGTGGGGCAGGGGCCGCCGCATCTTCAGGGGCTGCTGGGGTTGATGTCGTTTGCGGGGTACGTCCGGTTTCGGCAACAATCGCTTTTGCTTCATCTTCTGAAATCACGCCGTCCCCATCGGTATCGGCATTCAACGGTTCGGCTTCCTCATCCGAGATGATCCCATCCCGATCGGTATCGGCATTCTGCTTGGCGACTGGGTTGTCATCTAAGGTGATTTTGAGTCTGAGATTGTTTCTTGAATCGGCGTTCTTCAAGGCTTCTTCTTCTGAAATTCTGCCCGCCTTATAGAGCTTGAACAGCGCTCGGTCAAAGGTCTGCATCCCTTGCTCTTCAGATTTTTCCATCAGCTCCTTTAGGTCAGAAACCGCGCCTTTTGCAATTAGATCGGCAGCTCTTGGTGTGCCAACGAGGATTTCGATGGCGGCAGCCCGTTTACCGTCGACGGTTGGAATGAGTCTTTGCGACACAATGCCGCGCATGTTGAGCGACAAGTCCTGG
>JAQWWC010000320.1 GCA_029249645.1 Pseudomonadales bacterium | reverse complement strand
CCGAAGTGAACACACTAAACTGGGCGTGGCGCGATTTCTCACCCACGCTTACAGCCAGCACTCAGCGCTTTCAGATGCTAAGCAGACTTCTTAATCCGAACCGGAATGCTGCTTGAGCGGGTCATCCCGGTATAGCGCTGGGTATCGGTCTCGCTACTGACCAATAAATTGGTATTGGCCCCGTTTTCTCGCACTGAACCCTGCTTGTCGGGCGACAAACCCCAACAGTGATGCATGGCGATCACACCCGGCTTGATCTTCGCATCTGCTTTAACAATCGCGGCTATTTGACCATGTGCTGAGGCAATTTGAACCTCATCATCGTCTTCAATCCCCAGCGCCGCCAGATCCGCAGGATGCAGGTGAGCGGGATTGGTAGTGCCGCTCTTTTTCTTCAATGCGGGCAGATTATGCCCGAAGGAATTCAAGACATATTTGCTTCGAAACCCTATTAGTAGGTGCGGGAAATCGGCATTTAACCCAGGCTCGGCGCGCAATTCCGCAAACTCTTCCTCAACCCCATCTGGGTACAGCTTAAGCTTGCTAACAGACCCTTCTGGTCCGGGCTGCACTTCCGACACGACATCCTCAAAGATATGACCACCGGGATTATCGCGCAGCCAATCAAGATCCACTCTAGAGCCATTCGTGATGGCTTTTAGCACATCAAACTTTGATGGCTTAGGTTGGTTTGGAATCACCGACCGGCCAATATTGATTTCTAAATTCATCCGGTCTGCAATCGCCCAATACAGCTCCCATTCCTCGATAACATCATGTTCGGACTCGATGACGGCACGACTATATTGACTATAAGGTTTTTCATACCAGGCGTCAGACAATAAGGTGACGTCCTCACGCTCAAGGGTGAGCTTCGGCGCAAGCACATAATCTGCCAATTCTGCCGTGGCAGAAATATACGGGTCGATACACACCAAAAGTTCTAGATCTTTCATTGCTGCAAGCGCTTTTTCCTGATCTGGCCACGCCATAATCGGGTTACCCGCGATCACGAACAGCGCTTTAACCTGCCCTTCTCCGGGCGTGAGAATTTCATCCGCCAGTTGCGCCGTTGGCATCTCCCGTGATGGCCCGAGTCGCCCTGGCGTCACCAACTCTCCTAAGTCTGGCCGCACCCGACAGCGCTCGCCCCGTCCCCAAGCAACTGCCACATCGGCAACTTGCGCGACCTTAGGCGATGGCGGTGACAACATGCCAGGATTGGGCAGTCGATCGCCTGCCCGATAAAAACGTCCGCATACAATATTGAGCGAGGAGACCAAGTGTTGCGTCAAATTTGGATGCGCGCCCATTTCAGGGCCGGTGCCCGTAATAGCCGTGCCTTTCGGACCACTGGCGAACAAGCGCGCCGCCTCTATGATCAACGCGTCTTCAACACCCGCCCGGGCTGCCACGTCCGCCAAATCGAATCCCGAAACCTCTGCTTGTAACGCTGCAAGCCCCGAAACGTTTTGATCGCAAAAATCTTGATCCTGTAACCCTTCGCTCAAAATCACCTTCAGCATGCCCGACAGTAAGGTCGCATCTTCGCCAGGACGAACCTGTAAATGCAGATCAGCTCGCTTTGCCAATTCCGTTTTCCTTGGATCGATCACGATCAGCTTTAAACCCCGCTTCTGCGCGCGCCGCAACTGATCAGCCGGGCTCACGGAGGGGACGCCGCCGGGGGGCGCATAGTGCGAAACCAGCGGATTATTACCAATAATCAAAACCACATCGGAGTCGTGAAACGAATGACTGCCACCCGTCCAATAACCAATCCGTGAGCCAACAAATACCTTTGCTGGCTGGTCAATCGTGACGCTCGTGTAGTAGGACGGAGATTGCAAAGCATTATGAAATGCGCGGCTGTAGACGAGTTGGGCTGAATTCTGAAAGGCAACCGTACCATTGTAGGTCGCAATCGAACGAGGTCCGTGCTCGGCTACCAAGGCTTTTACTTTCTCAGCGATTTCATCAAAGGCCTCGTTGCTTGTAACCTGGGTAAACTCACCGTCTTCGCCTTTCTTCAAGCAATTGGTCAACCGCGCAGGTTGATACATTTGCTCGACCAATTGCCGGCCTTTGATGCAGGTATAGCCGCCATACATCGCGTTGCTGGTATCCGGTTTGACGGACAACACTTTGCCGTCTTCAACCTCGGCCAACATCGGACAGTAAGCATGGCAATAGCGGCAGAAGGTTTGATGGGTTGTCATTGTACGCGCTCCACGTCTATGTGTTTGCTCAAGCCAGTTCAACGTCTAGCCAGAACTAAAAAGTTAGGGTCTCGGTATGGATCCTGAAATTAACATCACGGCCTTTTTTACAGTCTGAGCACTGCTCACCTGAGCCTGGGTTCACCCTAGACCGTCAGAACGAACTCGCCCGGCATCAAGAATCGGTAGGAATTTCCCATCCCTGCAGCTTAGCAAACCATCTTACTCACTGTGGGTCAACGCGTAACCCTAAATTGATCCGCTGTGTCCTTGGACGCCGACGCTCAGGCGCCTAAGTTGCACGGCCAAAAAGATTTCCATTAGCGCGACCATCGACTAGGCTCTGAGCTTTTTTTGATTCCTCGCCGCTGAACCGCTACGGTATGAGTTCCGCCAATCTGCCTTTTTTCGAAAGGGGTAAATTTGATGCAAACTTTCCAACTCGGTGACACCCGTATTACCCGCGTCGAGGAACTGATCGGACCTTTATTCGACCCGATCACATTTTTTCCAACCTTCCACCAAGGTTTAGTCGACGCCCACAAAGACTGGTTATTTCCAAACCATATGGATGCAAAAACCGGCCGAATCATCGCCTCAATGCATTCTTGGCTGATCCAGACACCGCACCACAATATTTTAATCGATGCGTGTATCGGCAACCACAAAGATCGTAATCCGTACCGCGCCTGGCATCAAATGAAGACTGATTGGGCCACACGACTCAAGGCAACCGGCGTGGACCCTACCCAAATTGACTATGTGCTTTGCACCCATTTACATGTTGATCATGTCGGTTGGAACACCCAGTTGATCGATGGGAGGTGGCAGCCGACCTTCCCCAATGCGCGTTATGTCTTTTCAAAGACAGAACTAGAGCATGTTGAGGCAGCGCTTCAAACCGCTGATCCAAAGGATGAGTTTGCGTTAGTGAATCAAAAAACCTACTACGACAGCATCAAACCCATACTGCCCCAAACGGATCTGGTTATTGACGAGATGGACCTCATCAGCGACCGGCTGAGTATCGCCCTGACGCCGGGCCATACGCCCGGCAGCATCACCTTGGGCCTCACCAGCGGCGATAAACACGCGCGGTTCTGTGGGGATATTTGCCACCATCCACTGCAGATTTACGAGCCCACCATGAACAGCGCCTTTTGTGAGATGCCTGAGCAAGCCATTGAGACTCGAATCAACCTGCTTGAAGACTGTGCAGAAAACAATTTGCTGCTCATGCCGGCGCATTTTGGCCCGAGCCATGCGGGATGGGTGCGCCGCGAGGCGGATGCATACGCCTTTAAGTGGTGCTAAACCGCCCTGCTTTTAGGGGCCGACACCATGCAGGATAAGCCTGCAGACCCTCTCAATCTCATAGATACAGTTGTGTTCAGGGCCGCCTAGGGCTTCGGTATGAACGAAATCGACCCGTTAAGAGGATGTCCCAACGGCATCAAACTGCGCCCGGACGAATCAGGTCAAAAAAATCATTCATCATTCGAAACGTCAGTCCCCAAACGACCTGTTCGCCAACCTGATAACCAGGAAAGGTGCCCTCACGCTGAAATTCTGGGAACCTTGCGTCCGTCAGAGAGCGCCCGCTGATCATTTCATCGAGGTTCCCCCAAAGCACTTCCGCCACTTCCTCATTCGGTCGCAACGGAACCGCTTGATGCTCTAGTGCAAAGACCTGGGGCGTCACCACAAGATCAAAGCCGGCGCGCGGGTTTGCCCGAATACCCGCCAGCGTGCCGAGATAGCGTCCGGCTTGATTTAAATCCAAGCCAATCTCTTCATGCGTCTCTCGACGCGCCGTTTCAACTAGGTCGGCATCAATCGTTTCTCGATGACCACCCGGTAGCGCCATCTGACCAGACCAGGGGTCTCCCGCTTTTTTGGCTCGAAGAATAAACAACGCCCGCAATCCACTTACCTTTGGTTGAAGTACCAACGCAACTGCCGCCTCGCGCTGACCGGGAACGATTTCTTGGGTGGTAAACGTTTGATTCGCAAGGCGGGCTTCGATGGTTTCAAGTTGTAATGACGGACGCATGAACTTTGGGTGCTCTGATTAAGGTGCTGGCATCAAGGCTCAAGAGCATACCATGGTGGATCAGAAGCTGCTTTTGACGGAGAATCAGTCCTGGCCGAACCGCAACAAGGATCAATTATGCTCAGCACCCTGACCTCACCAGTGCAACGCCTGCTTTGGCTGCCGATCGTTTTTTTAGCGGGCTGCGCCGTCAACCCGGTCACGGGTAAAAACGAGCTCATGCTGCTGGATGAGTCCCAAGAAATTTCGATGGGCGCGAAACAGTACGAACCCAGCCAGCAGTCCCAAGGCGGACGCTATATGAGCGACCCCGACCTGGCTCTCTACGTCAGCGAGATTGGTCAACGCTTAGCAAGGGTTGCCGATCGCTCGTTGCCTTATGAGTT
>JAQWWC010000319.1 GCA_029249645.1 Pseudomonadales bacterium | reverse complement strand
CTTTTTGGCTTTGAATAGGTTTGAAAAAATACTCATGCTCGGCAATCTGCAGTGAAGGCGACGCCATGCTGGGGTTGCTGTGATTTCATAGAGTTTTATCTTATTGCTTTAGGAATTTGCGCGCTTAGCGGTCCATTTCGCTGGCTTTGACAATGCAACAAACCAGGACATCAAGCGCTTGGTCGAGCTCCATCATATCAGGAAAGCTGGGGGCGATTCGGATATTCTTATCCTCCGGGTCGTGACCATAAGGAAAGGTTGCACCGGCTGGCGTAAGCTTTACCCCTGCCGCATTCGCCAAAGCAATGACTTGTGTCGCGCTGGCTGCTTTCAAGTCTAGCGAAACGAAGTAACCGCCGCCCGGTTGACTCCAGGTCGCAAGGTCTGCTTCGGCCAGTGGCATCAGTTTTTCTTGAACCCGCTGGAATTTTGGCTCGAGGATCACTCTATGCGCGGCCATATGCTTTGAAATGTCGTTTGAGTCTTTAAGTAGGCGGGCATGTCGCAGCTGATTCACCTTGTCAAAACCAATCATCTGGGGCGTAAGAAAGGTTTCGAATCCGTGTAGCATCGGCTCGCTTAAGCCGCAGAATGCCAGCCCAGCGCCGGCAAAGGTGATTTTGGAAGTTGATGCAAAGAGCGCGATTTGATGTGCTGTTTGGGCGGCCTGCGCGCGCGCCATGATGTTGGTAAGGGGCATCGTTCCAGGGTCTAAATCGTGTGCTGCGTAAGCGTTATCCCACATTAGGATAAAGTCTTTACCTGCAAGATTTGGCAGGTTCGCGAGCCGCTCGACAGTTGCTTCGCTGTACGTGTGTCCTGTTGGGTTGCTGTGCTTTGGTACACACCAGATGCCTTTGATATTTTGGTCTTGGCGGACCAGCGCCTCAATTTTGGTCATGTTGGGGCCGTCAGCGTCAAAGCCCACAGAGATCATTTCAATGCCCAAGTGCTCACAGATCGTAAAGTGGCGATCATAGCCAGGCACCACGCAAATAAATTTGAATGTCTGTGTAGGATCATCTTCCTGCCAGGCCTTGAGCCGCCAAACCAAAAACTGATACATGAGCGTGAGGCTGCTGTTGCCGCCTGCCATGATGTACTTAGGATCAACATCCAACAAGGTGCCGCCGAGCGCACGCGCATCGGGTATCCCCAGCAGACCGCCATAATTACGTGCATCGGTGCCATCGGCTGTCTTAAAGTTACCGGCGATCATATCCTCTAAGGCGCAGCTTAGATCGAGCTGATCGGAGCAGGGCTTGCCTCGCGTCAAATCCAGCGCAAGGCCTGCGTTTAAGTAGTGATCGTATTGGGCGTCAATTGACGTATTCATGGGTTGATCCTTGGGTGGGTATCCTGGGCTGACAAGCCAGTTTGCTCATCGATGCCCAACATCAGGTTTAAGTTTTGAACGGCGGCGCCAGCAGCCCCTTTACCAAGATTATCTAAGCGGGCCACAAGCAAACTTTGTTGTTCATCACCAAAGGCGAAGAGGTCGACCCGGTTGGTGCCATTGCAGGCCTGGGGTTCTAGAAAATTCCCAGCTAACCCGGCGGTATGATTGGGTTCTTGCACCTGAATGTTTGGCTCGTTTTGGTAAAAATTCTGCCAATGTTCTGTAATGCTTGCGGCGCTGGTCGGTTTTGCGAAGTGATTTGACGTCAAGCCAATTTCGACCAACATCCCTTGGTAAAAGTCACCGACATGAGGCAAAAAAACGGGGTCGTTCTGAAGGTTTGCAAATCGCGTCATTTCAGCCAAGTGTTTGTGCTTGAGCGTGAGGCCATAAGGTCTACACGCCGTCTGGGACTGTTCTTGGTAATCTTTGATCATGGCCTTACCGCCACCCGAATACCCGCTCAACGCGCTTACAAAAATCGCGTGGTCAGGCTTCAATAGGCCCAGTGTAATCAGTGGCCGTATGAGCAAGACGAATCCCGTAGGATAGCAGCCCGGGTTGCTGACGCGCTCTGCAGTCTGAATTTTGCGACGTTGCTCAGGGCACAGTTCTGGCAGGCCATAGGTCCAATCTGGATGGGTCCGATGGGCGGTACTGGCATCAATTAACCGAGTCTTTGTTGCAAGCTGTGCAGTTTGACGCGCCGCGTCATCAGGCAAACATAAGATGGCAACGTCGGCGGCAGCGAGGGCCGCTTTTTTCGCTGCATCGGTTTTGCGCTCAGCGTCAGAGAGCTCGATTAGCTCGATATCGTCGCGCTCGGCCAAGCGGTCCTTAATTTGCAGGCCCGTGGTGCCGTTTTGACCATCGATAAAAATTTTAAACATAAGGCTGTCCTGTCGATGTCTAATGATATCACGACCGATGGCCGTCGATAGAAGCCTTATGGAGAGAAATACGTTGAAAATAGGGAGTTAAGCGAGGTCCTGGATCCGTTTTAGCCGATCACGGCTCATATCCAGTGTTTGAGAAGATTGAAGCCAAGGCGCTTGTAAGACGCGGGCTAGGTTTACATCGGGCAGGTCAAGATCCCGTAGATGATGAATGAATTTGAGTTGCTGAAATCCATCAAACCAATCGAGCAAGGCACGTTGAAAGTGGGTTTGCCGTCCCGCGTTGGCTTCAAGTTTCCGAAAGGTGCGTAGGCAGTTACTGTTGGTAAAGTAACTTTGAATTTTGGTGTTCGGAATTCGCTCGATTGCGTCTGTTGTTTCTGCAATGGTGAGAGTGGCGAGCAGTGATTGCAGATGCGAAAACGCGTCTGGGTTATAAAACAGCGCTGTTTTTTCTAGATTTTGATCAATGAGCGCGCGAACCCCTGTACCGGTGCCGATCGGTACGCGTTGAGAGAGTCGGGGCGACAACACGACCCGGGCACCTTGGAGCCGGATAATTGATCCAATTTTTGCCAATTTGTTGAGTAAGTAAAAATCCTCGCCCGTTGCCCGCTTTGGGAAGCCCCGTACCTGGGCATAGGCGGCGGCGTTAATCGCAATGATTGAGCCGAGGCTCGCGTGACCGAAACGCGAACCGGCCCATCTCAGCCCGCCCGTGAAGTGACTCAATTTCAGTTCGTACAAGCGCATCGCGATTTTGAGATGCTCGGGCGCGGGTAATCGATGACGGTAGGCGTAAACCCAGCCAGCCGCGTCATCTGGCTTGATTTGCGTAAAGTAATCTTTGGGTAACTGCGCATCGGCATCGGTTGAGTGAATGATCGGACTTTGAACGACGCCTTCATTGATCAGTTTTAAGGCAATATCAGCGCCGATCTTGCGCGCCAAGCCAACGCCCTGTCGTTCTGGGATGTACCCACCGTGATGGCATCGATTAATCACGAGTAAACCAGCTTTGTTTTTTTCAAGACTACTTTGCCAGCGCGCGTGGGGGCCTTGCCGCGTGCAATAGACCTCAAAATGCGCCAGCAGGGCAAGGGTTTTGGGATCATAGGCTGGGGCATTAATCACTAGAATCATCAGACTATCGGTTGGCATTTCAGCCCAGAGTCGAAGCAGGTTTGCGGGCCGTTCCGAATAGGCGGGAATCACAAGCACTTGCGAAAATTGCCGGTTTAGCGTGATCTCAACCCCATCGGGTTCTGAATACTGCGCAAGGTATTGGTCAATAGTTGTTTGTTGGCGATGACTGAACACGCAGGACTAATGCAATCGCGGTCTAATCGGAAGCGCGGCAAGCACAGCGGCTTCTTCGGTAAGCCAAAATTCTAATCGCGCATTAACCTCGCCTGGATCAAAGTAGACCCGGGCAAGATCTAGAAACAACTGATGATGCTGAGATTCACTGCGTGCAAGGGTTTGGTAAAAGTTTGCGAGTTTTGCGTCATCAAGCGCATTGCCGATCATCTCGAACCGCTCAGCGCCTCTGGCTTCTATGACCGCAGCTGAGAGTAACCGGTCGAGGAAATAGTCGTGGCTTGATTTGCGCAAATGTTGCCGAAGGGCATTGACGTAGAGGTCTTTTACGTCTGCCGTCAGCTTAAATCCTTGCGCCTCTATAAGTCGATAGACTTGCCTGAAGTGGTTTAACTCTTCGAGCGCTAAGTCGATCATTGCCCGGGTCAATTGCGTGCGATCTGGGTAATGCGTCACCATCGACATAGCCATCGAAGAGGCTTTACGCTCATTGGCGGCATGATCTTGAATAAACGTTTCGAAGTCTGCGAGTACGCATTGCAACCAAGCCTCGGAGGATTGGATTTTCAATTTCATAGTATTCGCCGAATAAAGGCCCCGATGTCCTCGATCTCCTCGAGGCACACCTGATGTGCCATGGGGTAATCATGCCAAGTAACGTCATAGCCCAACCGGATCAGGTTTTCTCTGGCGGTAGCAGCTCTCATTATTGGGATCATTGGATCGCCTTGGCCATGCCCCATAAAGATCGGAAGCGCCAGATTCTCGTCATGAAGCTCTGTCTCTAGAGATTGGGGGTCGTGCAAGTAAGTTGAGATCGCAATCACGCCCGCAAGGCGATTATGAAGCCGGAGCGCCGTGTGTAGAGCAATCACGCCACCTTGCGAAAATCCGGCTAAGATAATTCGATGACTCTGGATTCCAGCATCAAGTTGTTGATCAATAATAAGTCGTATTTGATCGGCCGATGCTTGGACATCATCCGTGCTGCCGCGCTCTGAATGAAATTGAAAGTCATACCAAGCCCGCATCTCGTCGCCATTGTTAATGGAAACTGGGCGAATTGGCGCATGGGGAAAGATGTAGCGAATGGCCATATCAGATAGGCCAAGTTCAGGCACAATCGGTTCAAAGTCGTGCCCGTCGGCCCCTAGGCCATGTAGCCAAATTAAGCATGCATCAGCAGTTTTTTCCGGTTCAATCGTGATGTGCTCAAGCATGGTTAGGTCCTCGTAACGCGAATGGACAGATGATAACTCGGATCAGGTCTGCGCTCTATATGCAGCCTTGGCCAGATTTGCTCACGGCGAATGATTGTGCCTAAATATCAGCAGACACATAGGAGATGCAAATGGGACCATTAACAGGAATTAAAATCATTGAATTAGCCGGTATTGGCCCGGGCCCCTTTTGCGGAATGATGTTGTCAGACATGGGCGCTGAGGTGATTCGTGTGGATCGGTTGGGTAGCCGTGCTAGGGGGCAGGACGTGTTGGCCCGAGGACGTAAGTCGGTCGCAGTTGACTTGAAGTCGGATGCTGGCCGTGAGGTGGTGCTGAAGCTGTGTGAGTCTGCAGATGCTATCTTTGAGGGGTTTCGACCAGGCGTTACCGAACGGTTAGGGCTAGGGCCCGATGATTGCCGAGCTCGCAATAAACGCCTGGTTTATGGGCGAATGACGGGTTGGGGGCAAGATGGCCCAATGGCACAGGCCGCTGGACACGATATCAATTACATTGCGCTTACGGGCGCGCTTCACGCGATTGGACCGAAGGGTGGTAAACCGGTTCCGCCTTTAAATCTGGTTGGTGACTTTGGCGGCGGCGGTATGTTGTTGGCTTATGGATTGGTTTGCGCGTTGTTAGAAGCGGCCCGTTCGGGTGAGGGACAAGTCGTTGATGCGGCGATGGTGGATGGTGCCGCGGCGCTCATGGCGATGTTTTTTACGATGAAAGCCGGCGGTATGTTTCAGGAATCAAGAGCGAGCAATATGTTGGACGGTGGCGCCCACTTTTATGGCACCTATGAAACCAAAGACGAAAAGCATATTGCCCTAGGCTCCATTGAACCGCAGTTCTACGCCCTGTTGATTGAAAAGGCCGGATTGGATGCCGAAGATTTTAGTGCTCAGATGGATCAAAGCCGCTGGCCTGAATACCAAGAAAAGTTAACGCGCGTGTTTAAAACCAAAACGCGAGATGAATGGACGGCAATCATGGAAGGCTCGGATGTGTGTTTTGCGCCAGTGCTTGCGCTCAGTGAAGTGGCTGATCATCCTCATAATAAAGCGCGTGGCACCTTTCAGGCCCTGGACGGCTTAACCCAACCGGCGCCAGCGCCGCGATTCAGCCGAACTGAGGTCAGTCTAAGCCATGCTTCACGCGCACCGGGTCAGGATAGCGAACAGGTCTTGCTTGATGCGGGTTACGACGTCGAGGCTGTGGCTGAAATGATTCGCACGGGCGCCGTGAGTATTCCGGAGTAACACTTGGCAAATTTAGTGCGCTATGCGACGGCTTTTGAGTCGGCGGTGAGTAACCCTGAGGATTTCTGGGCGGAAGCTGCCAAACGAGTGGCTTGGATTAAGCCGCCGGTTACAACTCGGCAGGCCCGAGACGATGGTTTGGCGGATTGGTATGAAGGCGGCACGTTGAATACCTGTCACCTTGCTCTAGATTTGCATATCGAGCAGGGTCGAGGGGATCAGGTTGCCTTAATCTATGACTCACCCGCCTCCGGTGAGATCCTACAATGGACTTTTGCAGAGTTGCTCGCTGAGGTTGCTCGACTCGCAGGATTGTTAACGAGCGAAGGCGTCTCGTTGGGTGACCGCGTGATTATTTATTTGCCAATGGTGCCAGAGGCGGTGTTTGCGATGTTGGCCTGCGCCAGAATTGGTGCAATCCATTCGGTGGTTTTTGGTGGGTTTGCAGCAAAAGAATTGGCAACCCGAATCGATGATGCGACACCCAAGGTGCTTCTGACGGCCAGTTGCGGCCTTGAGTTTGATCAAGTAATCCCGTATTTGCCCCTAGTCGATGAGGCCTGTCAGTTAGCGCGCCACACGGTCGCCACTCGGATCATTTTGCAGCGCAAGCAATTGCGCGCAACTTTAAAAGACGAGGATCTTGATTGGCAGGCCGCCGTTGCTCGCGCTGAGCCGGTCGGTTTTGTTGAAGTCCCCGCGAGTCACCCGCTCTATATTCTCTACACCTCTGGTACAACCGGTAAACCCAAAGGGGTGGTGCGTGATCATGGTGGTCATGCGGTTGCATTACTTCAAAGTATGGCGGAGACCTATGGCGTGGCGGCCGGTGACGTCTTTTGGGCAGCCTCGGATGTGGGGTGGGTCGTAGGGCACTCTTATATTGTTTA
>JAQWWC010000318.1 GCA_029249645.1 Pseudomonadales bacterium | reverse complement strand
CTTAACCAAGCTCAAAGACAGGTTGCATCGTCTAACATTGTGGGCATTTTGGAACTTTTTCAAAAAAACAATAATACGAAGAAATAGTGGAGAGAGGCGAATCGCGTAAACGATTGATTTATATAAAAAAATGGTGCCGGAAAGAGGACTTGAACCTCCGACCAATTGCTTACGAAGCAACTGCTCTACCAACTGAGCTATTCCGGCAAATCACAAAAGGACTAAGTTTAGAGATTTTACCTGAATATCCCAGCGAAATATCTGATAAATACCACCTAACCAAAAGCCAACAGACCTGCGCCTGACCCGCCTTAAAAGGCTCAGCAATTGCGCCAAGCTCTAGTCCGATCTCTCCGGAAATACGCCGCTTGCTGCCTTGAACAATACACTAAGTGGTTCATACCCTGCATTCATAGAACAGGAGCTAGCATCACTTGTGCCAGATCAAATTTATTGGCTATTGCTGCTCTTTGCGAGGGGTTTAGGGTGGATTTCAAAATTTTTGATTTCCGGTCAATTTCTCTAGATCCAGTCTAAAGTGATCTGCCGCCACCATCCTTCTTATCTTTTTTATCCTTTCGCTTTTCTAACAGCGTCTTCAAGGGCTTCTTCTTTTCGCTGCTCTTTTGCTTATCTTTTCCTTTGGCCACGACATGACTCCTTTTAAAGGTCCAAAGTAGACCAACCGCACTTACAATGCGGCAAAACCAACTTGATAGCAAAATAAAGCCAATTGATCCTTAAAATCTTTAGCTTTAAATCATCAGGAATCCACATAAAATCTGCTTCAAAACAGAAGTTTAAAGACGCACAGCCTTTTCTGAAACGCGGCGCCTTTCGAGAAAAGAGTCAGGACACCATCGCCCCAACCGCTATTGATAACGCCCAATTCTTCGGCACGACGGCAACATCAGTGTACAACTGTTGCGGAAAAAGTTTATCTTAGAATATTGCATCTCGATCAGTCGCGGCATTTAGAAAACTTGCGGCTTACAACGCCTCCAAAGTTATCAAACCCAAAAGAACTCTTATGACCGTTAAATAGTCCTTACAAAAAAAAGCCCAGCGCAAAGGCCGGGCTCGTTATATGACTGCTCAAAATTTCGCAATCTCATTCTACTACCGACCCTTAAATTTTAGGGCCGGCCTGCAGATTACTATATCTTTAGGATGGACAAGCCTCAGTGCCCAAAGTAACCGTACCATCAGTTTCAATATTGGTTGTTTCTGCGGGATCAAAAGAGCCATAACAAGGCCTAGTTATTGTTACGTCGCCATCAGCATCGACCTCAACGGTTACTTGCCCATTAGTCGAATGTACCAAGATAAAATCAGCAGCCACATAAGCTGGATCACCACTTGGTGCAGAGCCGCCAGCTGTCGTTAGCTCTGTAACCCAGGCAGCTGCGTTGGCTGGGGTGCCAGAGGATAAGCCCAACGCAAGGTTTGTGGCACCTTTTGCAATCGTACCTTTAACCAAATTTACCGCGGAACCATATTGGCTGCTCACTTTCGCCATGTTTGCATTTTCGATGTACCCTTGGTATGCGGGAATAGCAACTGCGGCCAGAATACCAATAATCGCTACCACGATCATTAATTCAATTAATGTAAAACCTTTTTGAATTGTTTTCATAAATTTTCCTTCGTTCCGAATTGCGCGGCACAAGAATTACAGCCGCAATAATTAAACTATGACACCGAAACATATATTTTCCAACTCCTAATATGTGCTTTTGGGACTTTGAATTGATGAAAGCCCTACCCAAGATTCATCGCCTCCCCATCGGGATAACCTATAGGCAAAGCCATTTTCAGATGTTGCATCACAGGCTTGAGGGTTTACACTATCTCTTCAAAACTTGAACCATCGATCATGTCAGCAAAGCTAAAACCAATCAGCGGCCTCACTCGGCGCCTAATTCAAGACGGCTTTATCGAATTAGAGGATGCTGAAAAGTATAGCGTTGAAGCCAGCAAAGATCGGCTTCCGCTCGTAGCCTATCTTGTTAAAGAAAATATTATCTCCGCTGACGCCATTGCAGCGGCCGCGGCCAGTGAATTCGGCACCGCCATAATTGATTTAGATGCACTAGACCCCAGCATGGTCCCTGAGGGCTTGGTGAGTGAAAAGCTCATACGAGACCATCACGCCTTCCCGCTGTTTCAACGCGGAAAGCGGTTGTTTGTGGCCGTATCAGACCCCACCAATCGCGCGGCACTGACCGATATTCAGTTTCAAACCGGAATTACCACGGAAGAAGTCTTGGTGCGCGAGGACCAGCTCACCGCTTACATCGATCATCATTTAGGTGAACCTGAAGAAGAGGGTTTAACAGACTTCGGCGATGATGTAGATCTCGACCTTGAAACCATCGACCCCGATCAGGAAGAGGAGGATACGAGTACTCCGACCGACGATACGCCAGTGGTCCGATTTATTAACCAAATGCTGCTGAACGCCATTCGGCTCGGTTCGTCTGATCTACATTTTGAACCCTTTGAGAAATCATACAAAGTACGTTTTCGAACGGATGGCATCTTGCATGAAGTCGCGACCCCACCGGTTACATTATCGCCGCGGATCGCAGCGCGCCTGAAGGTCATGAGCCAAATGGACATCTCCGAACGCCGAGTGCCCCAGGATGGCCGTATCAAGCTGAAGGTCTCCAAGACCAAATCGATCGACTTTCGAGTGAACACCCTCCCGGTCCTGTTTGGCGAAAAAATTGTATTACGAATATTGGATGCGAGCGCGGCCCAGATGGGTATTGATGCCTTGGGTTATGATGATGATCAAAAAGCCCTTTACCTTGAAGCCTTGCATAAGCCCCAGGGTATGTTTTTAGTCACTGGCCCAACCGGGTCCGGCAAAACGGTGTCACTTTACACTGGCCTTAATATCTTGAACACGCCAGAACTGAATATCTCAACAGCCGAAGATCCCGTTGAAATCAACCTAGAAGGCATTAACCAATGCCCCGTGAATGCTAAGGTTGGACTTGATTTCTCGTCTGCACTCCGGTCGTTCCTGCGTCAAGACCCGGATATCGTGATGGTTGGCGAGATCCGAGATATAGAGACAGCCGAAATTGCAATTAAAGCGGCTCAAACCGGGCACATGGTCTTGTCCACATTGCACACCAATTCCGCACCCGAAACCATCACGCGCCTGCGTAACATGGGGGTGCCGGCCTTTAACTTAGCAACCTCTATTAACCTCATTGTTGCCCAGCGACTGGCACGCAGACTTTGCAGCTGTAAAGAAAAAATTGAAGTGCCCGAAACCGCCCTGCTCGAGAAAGGATTTACCCAGGCAGACTTGGACGCAGGGCTTGAAATTTATGGACCCAAGGGCTGTGACAAATGTAACGGCGGGTACAAAGGTCGGGTTGGCGTTTATGAAGTGGTCAAGATCACGCCAGAAATCGCCAAAGTAATCATGGAAGATGGCAATTCGCTAGAAATTTCCCGAATTTGCCAAGAACAAGGCTTTCGAAACATCTATCAATCGGCTCTACTCAAAGTAAAACAGGGTCTCACGAGTCTGAATGAAGTCGATCGCGTCACGAGTGGTCACTAGGAACAATCCCCATGGCTGAAGATCTGATTTTTGACTGGAAAGGTACCGATAGAGCGGGCAAAAAAATCTCAGGTGAGACCAAGGGTATTAACGTTAACTTGGTCAAGGCCCAGCTGAGAAAGCAAGGCATCAATGCGGGTAGCGTTAAAAAACGAGCGAAACCGATGTTTTCATTTGGCGCTAAAAAAATAGGGCCCGCAGACATAGCATTGTTCACCCGTCAACTGGCTACCATGATGAAGGCTGGGGTCCCATTGGTGCAGTCTTTTGATATTGTTGCAGACGGTGTCGACAACCCAGCAATGAAAGCCTTGATTAAAAATATTGCCAACGAAGTCTCTGGGGGCAATAGCTTTGCGGCGGCCGTAAGTGCTCAGCCAAAGGAATATTTTGATGAGCTGTTTTGCAATCTAATCTCGGCAGGCGAACAATCAGGCTCACTCGAAACCATGTTGGATCGCCTTGCAACCTATAAAGAAAAATCTGAAGCACTTAAAGCAAAGATCAAGAGTGCCATGAATTACCCTATCTCGGTACTGGTCATCGCAGGGATCGTGACGGTCATCCTGTTAATCAAAGTCATTCCCCAATTCGAAAGCATGTTCAGTAGCTTTGGCGGAGAGCTACCGGCATTTACCCAAATGGTTGTTCGCGCCTCAGAATTCATGCAGGCCTGGTGGCTCGTAATCATGATTGGCATTGCCATAACTTATGCTGGCTATAAGCAAATTCACAAAACGTCCCAAGCCTTCCGAGACGGCCAAGAGCGTTTGACACTCAAAATGCCAGTTATTGGTGACATCATCGACAAATCCTGTGTTGCACGTTTTGCCCGAACCTTGTCCACGACCTTCGCGGCCGGCGTGCCGCTGGTTGACGCACTGGACTCAGCATCCGGCGCCGCCGGCAATGTCGTTTATAAGGACGCGATTCTTAAAATCAAAAGCGAAGTCTCTGGGGGGACCCAGCTCAACCATGCCATGCGTCAGGCCAATGTTTTCCCGAGCATGGTCGTTCAAATGGTATCGATCGGCGAGGAATCTGGCGCACTAGACGCCATGCTCGATAAATCCGCAACCTACTATGAAGAAATGGTTGATAATGCCGTTGATGGTCTGACCAGTATGATCGAGCCCATCATTATGGCCTTTCTAGGGGTTGTGGTCGGCGGCATGATGATTGCCATGTACCTACCCATCTTTCAAATGGGCGGCGCGATGAGCTAATGCTGGACCAGCTTTACCTTCTACACGAACTTTATCCAGTCCTCGCGGCGACAATCGACCTTGTCTTTGGTTTATTGATCGGCAGCTTTCTGAACGTCGTCATCACAAGACTACCACTCATACTTGAACAGCAGTGGCAGCAAGAAGCCCGCTTTGTGCTTGAGCTGGAATCCGCTGAGCCCGCGTCGGCGCCTTTGAGCCTAGCTCGCCCTAGGTCTCGGTGCCCGAACTGTTTCACCCAGATTAGCGCCCAGCACAACATCCCGGTTCTCAGCTATCTATTCTTGCGCGGCCGCTGTCACCATTGTGCCAAGAGCATCTCGCCTGAGTACCCCCTAGTTGAGCTAGCGGCCGGCGCAGCTACCGTATTTCTAATCCAGCACTTTGGCTTTACCGCCAATGCGGGCCTTGCCTGTCTTTTCACCTATGCCCTCATCACGTTGGCGATGATCGATTTTAAAACCACCCTGCTGCCCGACTCGATCACTCTGAGCTTTCTGTGGCTCGGTATTCTTGCGAACTTAAATGATGGGTTTACCGACCTGCCGAGCGCGGTTATTGGCGCCATGGCCGGCTATCTGTCGCTCTGGCTTGTTTACTGGGGCTTTAAACTCGCGACTGGAAAAGACGGTATGGGCTTCGGTGATTTCAAACTACTCGCCATGCTTGGGGCTTGGGTGGGCTGGCAGCTCCTCCCAATCGTTATTTTATTATCCTCCTTTACCGGCGCCCTGATCGGCCTCACCTTAATCGCCCTGGGCCGGGACAAGAACCATCCCATTCCCTTTGGCCCCTATTTAGCGATCGCCGGCTGGCTGGCTTTAATCTGGGGCGATGACATCACACAGCAATACTTTCGGCTCATAAACCTTTCATGAATCAACTGATTATTGGGATAACGGGCGGCATTGGATCGGGGAAGACCGCTGTTTCTAACCGTTTCCAAGCCCTCGGCATTACCATCGCCGACGCGGATCTTGCGGCCCGCGCCGTCGTGCAACCCGGATCTAAGCTGCTCGGCGACATCGCTGCAAAATTCGGCCAAAAAATTCTAACCGACGCAGGCGAATTAAATCGACCAAAACTCCGGGGTATCATCTTTGCAGACAATGATGCCCGCCGGTTTTTAGAGCGCGCAACCCATGGACCAATTATGGATCAGCTTCGCTTAGAACTCGCCGCCGCGACCAGCCCCTATGCCATGCTCGTATTATCCGCAGGCACCGGGCAAAACCCGCTCATCAACCGAATGCTGGTCATTGACGCGCCGATCGAATTGCAACAGTCCCGCGTTTTAGCCCGGGACGGCAGTACCCTTGAGACGATCAATCAAATTATAGACGCCCAACCCTCAAGGCGCGAGAGGCTGGCGCTCGCAGACGATATCATTGAGAATATCGGGTCAGAGCTGGCATTAGACGCCAAAGTTGCCGCCCTGCATCAATTTTATCTGGACCTAAATCATCATGACTGACGCCATCGTGCAGTGCCCTATGTGCCGTAAAGCGGTGGCTTGGATTGCAGCCAATCGCTACAAACCGTTTTGCTCTGAACGCTGCCAACTCATCGACCTGGGGGAGTGGGCCAGTGGTAATCGCAGCATTCCAACAGATGCAGATCACGATGAGGTAACTGCAAGCGATCTAGATCAAGACTAGTAGTCAGGTGCGGTATTCGGCGTTGATTTTAATGTAGTCGTGGGACAAATCACTCGTCCAAACGGTCTCTGAACAATCGCCCGCATTAAGATTGACGTGCAGCAGGATCTCCTCCGCAGCCATTGCCCGAGCGCCATCGGCTTCCTCATACTGCGGATTTTTGATCCCACCACGCATTAAACACACGTCACCGATAAAAAGATCCACAAGGCCTGGATCAAACGGCGTTGCCACCTTACCCATCGCCATCGCCAAACGGCCCCAGTTGGCATCACTGGCAAAGAGTGCCGTTTTCATGAGCGGTGAATTGGCCACCGAAAAAGCAATCTCCAAAGCCTGTGCATCTGTTTCTGCGCCAGCCACCTGAACCGTTACAAATTTGGTGGCGCCTTCGCCGTCCCGCACAAGACCATGCGCCAGTTCCAACATCAAATCTGTCAGCGCGTCCTGAAACTCAGCTTGGGCTTCAAAATCTTGGTCAAGATCAACCCCAGATCGACCGGTGGCCATCAGCACCACGGCATCATTGGTCGAAGTATCACTGTCGACAGTGATTCGGTTCAACGACAAGTCCGCCGCCACACGCAGCATGTCTTGCAAGGTCTCTTGCCGCACCTTGGCGTCGCACCCAATAAAACACAACATTGTCGCCATATTAGGCTGAATCATGCCCGCCCCTTTGGCAATGCCCGTCAATCTGATCAGGCCGCCACCCAAAGGCACCTCCCGGCAGGCAATTTTTTGGCGCGTATCAGTGGTCATGATCGCGCTGGCGGCATCCAACCAGGTTTTGGCGCCTAATCCCGCTACTAAAGATTCGGCCGATGCTTGAAAGCGTTCAACGGGTAAGCGCTCGCCAATGACCCCCGTCGAAAAAGGCAGGACCGCTGATACGTCCATCCCTTCTACGGTTGCGACGGCCTGACAACAGTGCAGCGCGTCCTCGAGCCCGGCGTCACCGGTTGCTGCGTTGGCGTTACCACTATTAATCAACAAATACTGGGCGCTGCCTTTTGCTTGATGGGCTTTTGCCAAAACAACCGGTGCAGCCGGGAAATGATTTCGAGTCCACAGGCCCGCAATCAGCGTCTCGGGCGCACACCGGATGAGTAATAAATCGTCTCGATTTGGATATCGAATGCCCGCAGCAAGCGTGTTCAGTTCAATGCCATCGATGGGAAACCAATCAAGACGGTTACCGCCAACAGCCATCAGCCCAATCGTCCATGACACGCTTTATATTTTTTGCCGGACCCGCAAGGACAGAGTTCATTGCGGCCAACTTTTTTCTCGGGCCGCACGAACGGCGCCGCCTGTTCTGCCTCTGGTATTTCCGATTCTGGTGCATCCGGCGACTGGGATTTCTGAAAAATCATTTTGCTTTTTGCAGCTTCGGCTCGACGACGGTCTTCTAAGGCCTGAGCATTTTCGTCTGCTTGAAACTGAACCCGCGACAAAAATCGAATGACTTCTACTTTCACGTTATACAGCAACCCTTCAAACAACTCGAAGGCCTCTCGTTTATATTCCTGCTTTGGTTGCTTTTGCGCATAAGCCCTAAGATGGATCCCTTGCCTGAGATAATCCATTCCGGCCAAGTGCTCCTTCCATAGATTGTCTAAAATATCGAGCATAATGCGCTTTTCAAACAGCCGGAGTTCTTGCCCAAGCAGCGCTTCTTTTTCGGCATAGCGCGCTTGGGCTTGCTCGACGATGATACGGCGAAGATCTTCTTCAATTAAAGACTCATCTGCATCGAGCATCGTTTGAACCGGCACATCAAGGCCAAAATCAGTCGACAGCGCCTGGGTCAAGCCCGGCACGTCCCACTGCTCAATCAGGCTTTGAGGCGGTATATAGCTACTAACCGTGTCGTTTAAAACATCCTCCCACAGCGCACTAATGGTCTCTGAGACATCCGAGGTTTCCATCAACTCATTCCGCTGCCGATAAATCATTTGCCGCTGATCGTTAGCAACATCATCGTATTCCAACAACTGCTTTCGAATATCAAAGTTTCGAGCTTCGACCTTCTTTTGGGCGCGTTCGATTGAATTGGTAACGATGCGCGCCTCGATGGGCACACCGGGCTCACTAACGCCTTGCATCAAACCTCGCATCCTGTCCGAGGCGAAAATCCGCATCAAATTGTCTTCTAATGACAAATAAAACCGGGAATATCCTGGATCACCTTGCCGACCCGCCCGACCCCGAAGCTGATTGTCGATCCGACGACTTTCATGTCGCTCGGTGCCGATCACGTGTAGCCCCCCGGCTTTCAAAACCTGCTCATGGCGGGTTTGCCAGGCGGTTTTTAACGCCGCAACTTCCGAATCACTCGGGGCCTCTAGGGCTGCGGCTTCCGCCTCCCAGTTACCCCCAAGAATAATATCCGTGCCACGACCCGCCATATTGGTTGCAATCGTCACGCGGCCAGGGCGTCCAGCCTGCGCAATAATCTCCGCCTCCCGCTCATGAAACTTCGCGTTCAACACCTCATGGGCTATTTTCTGCTTCTTTAATAAGGCCGATAACACTTCGGAAGACTCGATGGAGGCCGTACCAACCAATACCGGTGCCCCGGCATCCTGGATTTCCAAAACATGCTCAACAATCGCTTCGTATTTTTCTTGTTGGCTCATGTAAATAAGATCATTGAGATCCCGTCGGATCATCGGCAGATTGGTGGGGATCACCACCACATCTAATCCATAGATCTGCCGAAACTCAAATGCCTCAGTATCGGCGGTGCCCGTCATACCTGCCAATTTCTCATACAACCGGAAGTAGTTTTGAAAGGTCGTCGAAGCCAGCGTCTGACTCTCGTTGGTGATCGTCACGCTTTCCTTAGCTTCAATCGCTTGATGTATACCGCCGGACCAACGCCTGCCCGGCATGGTTCTGCCAGTGTGTTCATCCACAATCACGATTTCGTCATTCTGGACGATGTAATCAACATCTTTTTGAAAAAGCGCCTCGGCCTTAATCGCCGAATGAACATGATGCAGCATGCTTAAATTATTGGCGCCATATAGACTCTCGCCTTCAGCAAGCGAACCATTTTGAGTTAAAAGGCCTTCAATTTTAAGGTGACCTGCTTCGGTCAACTCAATATCCCGTTGCTTTTCGTCCACGTAGTAATCGCCATCAGGCGTACGTTCTTCGTCGATATCTTCTTGGGTTTTGATTTGCTGATTGAGCTTCGGGATCAGACGATTGATATTCCGATACAGCTCGGAACTATTCTCGACACCACCAGAGATGATCAATGGCGTTCGCGCCTCATCAATTAGAATCGAGTCGACTTCATCGACAATGGCATAATTTAACCCGCGCTGAACCCGATCCTCGGCGCTGAACGCCATATTGTCCCGCAGGTAATCAAACCCAAATTCATTGTTGGTGCCATAGGTAATATCAGCCGCGTAGGCTGCTTTTTTTTCCTCAAGGCTTTGCCCGGCATAGACAACGCCGACGCTCATGTCCAGCATGCCAAACAGAGGACCCATCCACTCAGCACCCCATTTCGCAAGATAATCATTAACGGTTACCAAATGCACACCGCGACCATCAAGCGCATTGAGATATAAGGCGAGCGTCGCAACCAACGTTTTACCTTCACCCGTCCTCATCTCTGAGATCCTGCCTTCATGCAGGGCGACCGCGCCGACCATCTGGACATCAAAGATGCGCATGCCGAGCGCGCGTTTACCCGCTTCTCGAACAACCGCAAAAGCTTCAGGCTGAAGCGCCTTTAGCGTCTCACCGGTGCTCAACCGGTTAACAAACTCGGTCCGAACGGCCTTAAGTTCAAGATCAGAATACGCCTCAAACTTCGTCTCAAAACCATTCACCCGGTCACTAATCTTTTTCAGCCGATTAATTTCTCGGCTATTTTTAGTGCCGAACAATCGCCCTAAAATCTTCATTACCATTGTATTTTTTCCGTTATGGTCTGATCAACGCAGTCTATGAATCACAAAGCCCACGGTCATCAACCTGATCGAGACCGAGGCAACCGATGTATATAAATAGAAGGATCAATCGATCGGTTATTTTTATGAATCTCGTAGTGCACATGCGGACCCGTTGACCGGCCGCTGCTCCCCATAGCACCAATTTTCTGCCCCTTCTTAACCAGCTCTCCAGCCGATACGGCTAAGGATTCATGATGGCCATAGCGCGTAATCACTCCGCCACCATGATTGATTTCGACCATTTTTCCGTAACCACTTTTCGTACCCGCGAACGTCACAATGCCTGAAGCGATCGCAACCACATCGACACCAGCCTTACCGGCAATATCAACACCATTATGCCAAGCCCGCTTGCCTGAGAAAGGATCAGTCCGCATGCCGTAGTTTGACGACACCCACCCCTTGGCTACCGGCTTTCCAAATAACGACGCATCGTCAACCCGCTGCTGCCGCAACAACACCCGCTCAATCACTGCCAATTGATCTGAACGCCGTTCTATGTCGGCGCCCATCAGAGCTAAGCGGCTTTTTAGATCGGCCTCGGTTGCCGCCATCACTTGTTCATAGCCACCTGCGACCTCGATTTCAGCAGAACTTGGCCCACCCAATCCGGTTGGCTGAGTAAAATCGAATTCCACATCATCAAGCGCTGCATACTCACTCAGACGTTGGCCCAGGGCGTCCAGCCTGAGCAGTCTAGACTCCAAACGCGCAATTCTTGCTGCACTGACCTCTAAATTTAAGCTGAGCTCGCGGTCAAACGTTTGGATTGCCTGACGCTGCGCGCCGAGAGACGTGCCAAGACCGCTCAGTAACTGCTGTGCTACTCGGGCATCGCTATTCACCACATGATCGAGGACCAAACCCAGCCCTCCAACGGCCAAGCTCAGAACCAGCAACATTATGGCGATCGGTAAGCCCCGCAATGGCAGCACCCGATGGCTGCCAGATTTTTCGTTAAATACAATCAGTTTCATAACTGCTTATTGCCTCGATCTCGGTCATAATACTAACAGATTGTGATTCAACTGACTGAAGACCTAATGAAGTTATTAGAAGACATCTTGGGCGATATGGCGGGTGCGACTGCGGCAATCGTGCGTCAGGCACAGGAGTTTAAGCGTCTTGAAACGGCGATCGAGCAAGTCTTGGATATCCGAGTTAAGGTTTCAAACATTCGTCACGACACCCTTTACCTGCAGGTGCCAAGCGCAGCCCAAGCAACCCAGCTGCAATACAGGCAATACCCTTTCTTGTCCAAGTTACAGCACGAGGGGTTAATACCTAACGTGCGGACACTCAAAGTCCAAGTCCGACCTGATACGAAGACAGCAAACCGAGTGGCGCGACAACCCGCTAAAATATCTTCAGACAACCAGTCGCTCTTACAAGCCCATGCCGCAACGACAGACTTTCCAGCGCTTAAATTGGCCCTATTAAAGTTAAGTCAACGTTAGTTATCAGGCGCGCGAAGATGCGTGCACGCGGCATCCCTTGAGATCAAGGCTTAAGAAGCGTAGTCAAGTCCACCCAAGTTTGCGTAGGCACTCGGGGCCTTTTGTCGGTCACCAAACGTGACCACGTCCCATGCATCTGGCTGAGCCAAAAGCGCGGATCGCAATGCATGGTTCTCAGTATGCCCGGATTTATAGCCCACAAACTCCCCAAGAATACTGTGCCCAAGCAAGTACAAATCGCCGATGGCGTCGAGAATCTTGTGCCTTACGAACTCATCGTCATGGCGCAACCCATCGGCATTTAGAATCCTGAACTCGTCTACAACAATGGCGTTATCCAAGCTGCCGCCCTGCGCCAGGTTCATTTCTCTAAGCTGTTCAAATTCCTGCATCAACCCAAAGGTTCTTGCTCGACTGACCGCTTTCACAAAATCGGTGTTGGCAAAATCGATACTCGCGTGTTGTTCTTTAATTACCGCGTTATCGTAGATAATCGTGTGGCTGACCTTAAAGCCAGCATGGGGCAACAATTCAACCCGCTGACCATAATCGTTTGACCCATCAGCGCCACTTACTCGAATCGGTTTTTTAATCCGAATAAACTTTTTGGCCGAAGATTGCGCTTCGATGCCAGCAGATTGGACCAAGAAAACAAATGTTGCGGCACTGCCATCCATAATGGGCATTTCCGGACCACTGACCTCAACATAAACGTTATCAATACCCAAACCAGAGAAGGCTGCTAGCACATGCTCAACGGTCGAAATCCTGACGGAGCCCTCGCCAATGGTGGTTGCAAGCTTGGTATCAACAACGGAGCTATTAAGTGCTTTGATCTCAACCATCGGGTCAAGATCAGAACGGATGAAGACAACGCCCGTATCCACAGGGGCCGGCCTCAGCGTCAAATAAACTTTTTCACCCGTATGCAGCCCAATGCCTGTCGCTCGGATCACATTTTTTAATGTTTTCTGCTTTACCATGTCCAGCATCCCAAATAGTAGCGATTGCCTTTTCCAGAGATTATTACTTCGGAGCTCTCTGCCTAATCCCGCTGCGGCGCAGATCTTAACAAAACAGAAATACGATAACTACGGAATTACTCCAATATTGACCCTAATAATGGAGAAAAGTTGCATTTTATTTAAAATATTGTACTTAGGTGTCTAATTGACGATTTTAATCGCCTCATCCTCGACCTCAACACTAAGCCGCAAAAGGCGCCGGTCAAGCCAATAGGCCCGACGCGCTCGCTTATTCACTTTGCACCTTATGCAGATCCAGCCATCGGTTGCCTGCAGCAACCGATGCGTTCGGTCCCAACTCCCAGCCGTTTACCGCCTTTTTCTTGCCGACCTTCGGCCCGTTTTTTGATTATCAATCGGCCTGCCGCCTCAAAAACGCGGGGATGTCTAAATACTCTAGGTCTTGCTGCTGACCCGTCGAAGCGACGCCACCATCCTGGATCGCCTTATTCCGAATAACCGTCGGTCTATCCAATTGCTGGTAATCTGGCACACCATCACCCGCAAGCCGCCTGCGTAGCGCTGCCGGCAACTCAGGATCCTTATTGAGGTTATCAAGACCTAAACCGGTTGCAACCACTGTGACCCGCATCTCGTCACCCATTTCTGGGTCAATCACCGTGCCAATCACAACCGTTGCATTGTCCGACGCAAAGTTCTCAATCGTTGCACCGACCTGCGAAAATTCCGTTAGCGTGATGTCTACACCAGCTGCGATATTGACCAAAATGCCCCGAGCGCCAGAGAAGTCGATATCATCCAAGAGCGGACTCCTAACGGCAGCTTCTGCCGCTTCCAAGGCTCGATTCCCGCCAACTGCCGCACCACTTCCCATCATCGCCATGCCCATCTCCGACATCACGGTTCGAACATCCGCAAAATCGACGTTGATCATGCCGGGCCGGATAATCAAATCTGCGATACCTTGCACCGCACCCAATAGCACATCATCTACCGCGCCAAAGGCCTCCAAGAGCGGCGTATCCTGTCCCATGATCGACAGGAGTTTTTCATTAGGCACCGTAATCAGCGAATCAACGTATTCTGACAGCTCAGCAATCCCAGCTTCAGCAATCTGCATGCGCTTACGACCTTCAAACGGAAACGGCTTGGTGACCACGGCGACCGTCAAAATACCAAGCTCCCGCGCAATCTGAGCCACGATCGGCGCCGCACCAGTACCGGTACCCCCGCCCATTCCAGCGGTAATAAAGACCATGTCGGCCCCCTCGAGCACATCTTGAATCCGCTCCCTATCCTCTAAGGCCGCACTTTTACCCATGCTTGGATTCGCCCCGGCCCCAAGGCCTTTGGTTATGTCCGATCCCAGCTGCAATAGCGTTCGTGCGGTTAACCGCTGCAATGCCTGCGCATCCGTATTCGCGCATACAAATTCGACCCCATCAATGTGATGGTCGACCATGTGTTGCACTGCGTTGCCACCGCCGCCACCGACGCCAATGACCTTTATAACCGCATGTTGGGGTTGGTTATCAACTAGTTCGAACATAGAGACATCTCCAGATTTATGAATATTTGTAGCGCCTAGGATTCATTTCCTAACAGCCATTGTTTAACTTTTGACCAAATCGAATCGCCCGCAGCTTCTGCCGAGGCCGGCCGTCCTGCGCGATCGCCTTGGACTGCCCCGTACTGAAGCAGGCCAACGGCGGTTGCATAAATTGGGTTTCTGACAATATCAGCCAGCCCCGAGACATTTTTTGGCTTACCGATACTTACTGGCATATGGAATATCTCTTCCGCCAGCTCCACCACGCCTTCCATTTTAGAGGCGCCACCTGTTAACACGATCCCAGCAGGGATGAGATCTTCAAACCCGCTTCGGCGTAACTCCGCCTGAATCAACGTGAACAATTCTTCGTACCTTGGCTCAACAACCTCAGCAAGCGCCTGCCGCGACAAACTTCGATCTTCCCGCTCTCCAACACTGGGCACCTTGATCGTTTCGTTTTCGCCCGCAAGCGAACCCAAGGCGCAGGCATACTTGATTTTTATTTCTTCGGCATTTTGAGTGGGCGTTCGTAAGGCCATAGCGATATCATTCGTGACCTGGTCTCCGGCAATTGGGATTACGGCGGTATGCTTGATCGCGCCTTCGGTATAAATCGCGATATCCGAGGTGCCACCGCCAATGTCCACCATGCAAACGCCAAGATCCTTTTCGTCTTCGGTTAATACTGAATAGCTTGACGCCAACTGCTCTAAAATAATGTCATCAACCCCAAGGCCACACTGCTTAATACATTTCTCAATGTTCTGCGCCGCGTTAACGGCGCAAGTCACCAAATGCACCTTTGCTTCCAACCGAACGCCCGACATCCCCAACGGCTCCTTGACCCCTTCTTGAGTATCAATGATGAATTCTTGAGGCAAAATATGGAGGATTTTCTGATCAGCAGGGATCGCAACCGCTTGCGCTGCATCAATCACCCGATCGATGTCAGGCTGGAACACCTCTCGGTCTCGGATCGCAACGATGCCATGCGACCCCATGCTGCGGATATGACTGCCGGCAATGCCGGCAAACACAGACTGAATCTGGCACCCCGCCATCAACTCTGCTTCTTCGATCGCGCGTTGGATCGACTGCACCGTGGATTCAATATTAACCACCACGCCTTTTTT
>JAQWWC010000317.1 GCA_029249645.1 Pseudomonadales bacterium | reverse complement strand
CTGGGACGCGCTGATTCGGCCTGGACTCGACGTCACCGCTGGCGCGATTAGAGTAGCGCCATGCAGGATGACGTCGAACGCCCCTCAAGGTGCTTGCCCCTTGGTAACGATTGAAAAGGTGTGGCCCTGCGCGCACAGGGGCCCCTTTTGTGAATGGGCGGCGAGCAATGCGTGCTAGGCGGCCAGTTTAGAATCGTGTGTTAGAACAGGAAGCCGCGCTATGAAACTGATTACCTTTACCGAGTCTGGTTGGTCTAGAGTCGGTATCTTAAACGGCGATGGGGTGATTGATCTCTCAATCGCGTGCCCGAGCTTACCATCGAAAATGTTAGCGCTGATTCAGGCGGGTCCTTCCGCGACTGCGCTGGCAGCATCCGCTAATGATCAAGCGCCACACTTTCCACTGACCGCGGTCACCCTTGAGGCTGTGATCAAACGTCCCCCCAAAATTATCGCCATTGGGTTGAACTACCGAGCCCATGCCGACGAGTCGAATATGGCACTGCCCGAGGTGCCCTTGGTCTTTACCAAGCAATCAACCTCAGCGAATGGGCCTTACAGCCCCATCTATTGGTCTGAGGAAGGCAGTGCCATGGACTATGAAGGGGAGCTGGCTTTGGTTATTTCGCGAAACTGCCGGCGTGTGACGCAGGATCAGGCCAAAGAGGTCATTCTTGGATTTTGCGTCGCCAACGATGTGAGCGTTCGAGATTGGCAAATGCGGGGTACCCCGCCATCCTTCACCATGGGGAAGTCCTGGGATAGTCATTGTCCCATTGGGCCCTCGATTGTCGTTGATGAGGGCATCGACCCCCACAATCTGCGTCTGCAAACCTGGGTGAATGGCGCGCTCCGGCAGGATTCGAGAACGGATGATCTGATTTTCGATTGCTATGCGTTGATCGAGTTTCTGTCGACTGCTTTTACCTTGGAAGCCGGTGACGTGATCCTGACCGGCACGCCGAGCGGGGTCGGGTTTGCGCAGCAATCGCCAGCGCGGCTTGTGCCGGGGGATCGGGTTCGGGTTGAAATTGAGGGTTTGGGCGCTCTCGAGAACGAGGTGATTGTTGAGCCCGAGGCGGCCGCGCGATTTTAGATGACCTGAAGAAGAGTTCCCTTGATAGCTTAAAAGCGGGCCTTGGCTCAGCGTGAGCTGTCACAGCGGCCCGCAGTAGGGATTAAAGGCCTAGCCACCCATGCGCATTGCGCCAAGATAATCCATTTTGCTCAGTTTCACGCCGTGCATGCGAAGCAGGTCATAACCCGTTGTGGCGTGGAAATAAAAGTTGGGCAATGAAAAGCTGAGCAAATAATTTGCCGCAGTGAACGGCATTTCGCGACTGCCCATTCGAAAGACGACGGGGCTTTCGGCTCGCGCATCGAGGGCAGCAAGGTCCGCCCTATTCACGGCATCCAGTGCTGTCTGAACATGGTGGGTAAGCCCGGCATAGTCGAACGCGAGTGAGAAATCAGGCGGGCCAGCATTGCCAGTTTCGGTGCTGATCAAAGCATTCATTGAATGATGGACTACGGAGACAATTTGAAAGTGCAGGGGCTGCATGTCCGCAATAAGCTTGAGTTGCACCGCGTCGTTGATGTCTTCTCCGGCGGCTTCATAGTGGGCGCGGCCTTTTTCAAGATAACCCAATACCGCAGGCAGAATTTGTTGGTAAGTTGGAATGACGGCAGCAGATAAGGATAGGCTCATTGGGATTGACTCGTTGATTGGGAGCTTAAGTCTACCAAATCCAACGTCTGTCAGTCGGCTCTAATCACAAACTCACAAGCACAAAAAGTGCCCAAGTCTGGGGGCTCTGAAGGCATCAAGCCCTTTATCTTTTTGTTGCACCGGCGTTAGCGTTTAAATAAACCCGCCAGTAATTTGGGGTTTTGGACAAACCCAATGGCCGCGGCAACGAGGAGGGCGGTATCCATTGGGTAAGGCAAGGTGTGAATACCGCCATGAACTCGGATTTTACCGAGCACCGGCTGGGCTGGGTTGAGCCAGTCATGTACCGCTAGGAGGCCGTTTAAGGTTTGAGACTGATCGGGTGTAAAGGTGCGCACGCCAAGAGCTGCGGCGCCGCCGAAGGCCGCATCAAACACGGGATGGGCGATGGATCGGGTTTGGGTGATCGGCGCCGTGTTGGCTGACACGCGTATTGGCTGGGCCGCAGCAACTGGAAAGGCGCCGTGTTGCAGCCAGGTTTCGGCCGTCATAAGTTTGGCCAGATATTGCGCCGCTTGATAGCTCGCACCTTGAATCCCAACCACCGAGCGACTTGCGCCCTGAGCGCCCTGAAGGACAGCGCCACCCCCACGCCCCAGCAAACCCAGCCTAGCAAGCGCCGCCTCCCAGAGGGGGCGGCTATTTTTGCGCTGGGTCAGCGCCTGTAAATCATTAGCATCTAAGGGCGTCGCCGTGGTTGGCGACAGAAGCAGCGTTGTGCTGCGGACGAGCGCCGCCGGCAAGGCATTGACGACTGCATTCATCGCGGCGGTGAGGCGCATTTCTCGCGCCTTTCCCGGTGCATAGGCGTACAGGCACAGATCAACCGGCTCATCAGCGGCAAATGCCAAGATCGTGGCAAGAATCTCGGCGGGTTGGGTGAGCAAATTGACCCCATCGGCGACAAATTGAATACCGCCACCGCGATACTGCGAGGCTGCAAGCCTCGTTGGTGCCGCTAGATCGAGCCAGAGTATTTCGGCGCCGGCTGCGCTGAATTGTGCGGTCGGTGCCATCTCGGCGCTGGCCCCAAAGATCACAACCTTACGTTGCGATAGGTCAATGTGTTGCGGGTCTTCCAAGTTTTGCGCCAGCCAGGTCAGCGCGGTCTTGGCGTCGCTGGAAATGATGTTCTTCGATGACAGGGCCTCGCCGAGACTTGTGAGGTTGGGCCAATCTTGGTTTAGAAATTGTAGATTGGGTTGCCAGCTAGGCTGACAATTACCGGGTAAGCGTTCAAGGGGTAGCGCTTGTGATGGCGTCGCCAGATGGTCCTGTAACGACTGGATTCCCAGATCACTTTGGTACACCAGTTGCGCTTGAAAAGTTTCTGCCAAAAGTCGCGCGATGTCGGCTCGGTTTGGTTGGTTGATTCGCGCGGCCTCAAAACGCGGCAGGACGGCCGCATAATGTCGCTTAAAATCGCGCGCCTGCTTTGGGAACCGAATTTCTTTAAAGACCTCCGGATATGCCTGAACCGCCGCGTCTAAACAGGTATAGAGGATCTGGCTTGCCGAGGCGCCTTGGATAAGTTGAATACCGGGTTCTGAAATGGTCATGATGGATATTTCGCCTGAATCAGTCGGATAAGGGCAAGGTCTTTGGCAGCTTCATAAAGATTACCAAACTGCCTTGATTACTTTGGTATCTTAACGCAGACCGTTTAACAGGCGCGGCGTTCAATATTCTATCGCCTCGACCGGCCTCAAGGCCTGTTTTCGGTGCGGGTTTTTTTTGATTTCGGGATCAGGAACAACGGCCTAAATCGATAATCGACTCCTTAAATTGTGCTGGAGGACAGTGTCATCATCAAGCTCAAAACGAGACAGCTTGACTGAATGGAATCGGTCTTATTATCGAGGACCTGTTATCTGGGTTGTGAAAGGAGTCAGGATTGCCTCAAGTCTACCGGGCGCTGTTGCGCCACCTGAGCTTGTTGAAATCCTGGGCGCGCCTTGAGGCGTTCAAGATACGAAAGCGTGGGGGCTTTGTAGGCTTCAGAAATTCCCAGGTTCTCACCTAAGTACAACGCATAACCGCAAGCAATATCGGCAATGGTAAACCGATCCGAGACCAAATATTCATGATCGGTGACCCTTGCATTGAGCATTCGTAAGCGAGCCAGGTACCATTTTTTATAATCTTCACCCACCAGTGCCTTGGTCTCATCCGGTTCGAGTTGGGTGTATCTAAGGTAGAGCGTTTGCGGAAATGTGAGGGTTGCATCGCTGTGATAGAGCCAGTTTAGGTAGGCGCCGTACCCGGGCTCCTCTGGCCTGACACCGAAGTCATATTGCTGATATCGCTCGACGAGGTAGTGGCAGATTCCCGAGGATTCTGTCAGCTGATGATCGCCATCCACAAAATAAGGCACCGTACCCAGCGGGTTCATTTCAAGGTAGCCGGCATGAAGGAATCTTGGTGGAAACGGCATGACCTCTAGCTCGTAAGGCAGTCCCATTTCTTCCAGGGCCCAAAGCGCCCGAAGGGATCGTGCATCCTGACAGTGCCAAAGTTTCATGCATTACTCCTCTTGTTGTTGCTGGTCTCGGTTTGCCCGCGGCATGCATCGGCGAGCAACCTTATTAATAGCTTCAGCGGGGTTTGCAGCGCGGCTACTAAGGCCCTGCGTAAATTGTCGGCTTCGGCGTAAGCGTGCTTCTACAGAATTTTTTACGCTTTAACGAAATTGGCAATACTCATTGCGGTCTCATCACTCACTTCGGGGCAACCTAAGAATATCTCCGTGCCATGCACCGTTCCCATAACCTGTCGGCATTGAGCTTCCACATCCGCTTGTCTCAACAAGCGATAGAAGTTTACCCCTTCATCGCGCAACGGATCACATTCATTAACAATAATGTAAGTTCTTGGTAAACCTTTGACATCATCTACCGAACAAAATCCAGGCCAAGCTAATGGGTTTTTATTATTAAATTCTTCTATGCCGTAAACGATTGCCCCATGAGAAACGCCGCTAGAAGTATGCAGAGAAAGCAACAGTCCTTCATTTTCAACAGAAGAAGGATTTTCCGCTAGTGGCCAAGCCCCTGCAATATAGGGACAAATTGGATACATGCCGGTAATTAAATTTAACTGCCCTTCTTGCTTCAGTCTTAGCGTGGTAGCGATGGTTAGATTTCCGCCTCCGCTTTCACCCGCTATGATTATTTTTTCTGGCTGTATATTGAGGTCGGCACTATTGGTATGAAGCCATTTTATGCCCGAAACGCAATCGTTCAACCCGGCTGGGTAAGGAGCAATTTCTTCAGCAGAAGAGGCCCAACGGGCATTTCTAAAGTCCACCATAGCAACAGCAACATTCTGTCTTGCGATGCATCGCCCCCAGGCTTGATACATTTCATCGAAACAAGATGACACCTCCATCCCCCCTCCATGAATGTAATAAACGCAAGGGAGCGTTTCATCGGTGTCGGGTCTTATGTATTGGATTTTGATGGTATTGCCATCAGGTTCAGATATAAATTCCCTTGTTGTGGTGCTAAGGCCATCGCTCGGCACAACCACTTTATAGTGAGGTGCATTATTTATTTGAGCCATTACGGCTTTACCCAATTTAGCTTCTTCAGTTTCCTCAAACGCCATCAGTGCTTCTCTGGAAGCATGTTCAATCAGAACCGTATCGACTTCCATAGAACCGAAGACATCCCTGAGTCTCTTATCTATTCGAGGATCTGCTGATATTTTATTTGCCATTGTTAATTCCCCTTGAATTCGGATTCCTTTTCTCGATAAAAGCCGTGGTTGTATTTCTGTGGCCGCCCATTGCCTACAATACACGGGACGGGCTGCTTCTAAACTCAGAAAGTCATTTACTTAGCGCACTATTGTTCTATTTAGACAGGCTTTTATGTACCAATTGGCTAAAGATGCTTCGTTGCCGAGTCTCATGTCAACTTCCTTGGTTTAATCCAAACCATCACCAAACTCACAATTGGAAACGACTCGCCCTGATACCGGATTGGGTGAGCCCAGCGAAATAGCAACCAGTTTGCCTACCTAAAACAAACCCATAGTTTGGACCAACCGCGTTGCTCAGGCTGTTACAGCTACCTCACTCATTGGCTCAGGCATAGGCAGGCGAAGCATGAATCCAGCAATTTCTTCAGCCACCAGCCTTGTGAAGGCTATCGTGGCATAGTCATTAAACGCTGCTCCCACGGTTTGTAAATCGATCGGTAGACTTTCCTGAAAATCGTACGTTAAGTGCGATAATTCAAAACTGAGTTGATCTTAAACGCAGAATGATGGCGTGGAAAGACTGCTACTGTCCGCGTTGAGCGGTCAAGGCAGGGGGGTGTAAACGCGGGGTGGATTCGG
>JAQWWC010000316.1 GCA_029249645.1 Pseudomonadales bacterium | reverse complement strand
GGGTGACTACAGCCAAATCCCACCCGATTTTGACGACGACATCCCTTTTTGAAGCATCCGGATTTTATAGGCGCTTTTTGAGCGCCAACTTCCGGGTGCAATTAGGGCCCACTTCAGTATCTGTTCCAAACTATCGGGTCGTCTCGCAGACCCAATGATCCCGTGCTAAAACCCCGGCCTTCGCACGGGCTCAACGCCCCCGACCGAAATGAGCGTTTCCACACAGTCTCGAATAGAAACGTCCAG
This sequence comes from Pseudomonadales bacterium, assembly GCA_029249645.1. Classification (GTDB taxonomy): domain Bacteria; phylum Pseudomonadota; class Gammaproteobacteria; order Pseudomonadales; family Azotimanducaceae; genus UBA9926. The sequence continues at coordinate 19,918 of JAQWWC010000316.1, read as the reverse complement.
CGGCCGAAACGCCATGCCGAGCGTGTCACAAATACGATCATTGCGCAGATCGCAACCGCCCCAAATGGCTCGAAATTGCGCCTCTTTCGCCTGCACCGATTCAGGCAATGGGTCAATAAGTTCAGCACCCGCAAAACCCAGCTCTGGCAGCAGCCGATCGATACTTGCGCAAACGTCTTCGACATTGCGGGTCTCTGTCGACCAAGCAATGTACCGCTCGCCATTTTGCACATTAACGCTTTCAAGCATTCGGATGTGCGCCTCGGCTACGTCCCGCACGTCAACCGTAAACCAAGCCCGATACGCACCGATCACGTTCTGTGAATACTGACCCAGCAGCATGGTCTCGATATGATGCTGCCAAGGACCAAAGTTCTTTTGATGTGCCGACAGGATCGGTCCGACGTTATCTCCAGGACAACAGGTAATGGCGTCCCATCGGCCGCTTTCCTCAGCAGCATCGGCGAAGGCCCGTTCAGCTAGCACCTTACCCATTGAATAACCTTGTCCACGATTTGCCTGGCGCTTAGGATTTTGCTCATCCGGATACCGGTCTTCGTAAAGAACCGGGCGGCGCACGAGTTCCTGCATATCCGACTCGGACATGACCGCGGCTATACTCGACGTCACCACCACCCGGTTAACGGTTTCAGACTGATTAACGCTATTAATAACGTGATCACAAACCCGCTTCACATACTCCATATCATCGTAGCTACTAACGTGGGATAAGTGCGCCACACCTTGGCAACCTTTAAAGATTTCGTCGAAACAACCGGCTTCATCCAAATTTGCGGAGTGCAACGACAGCCGACCCGAGGCATAGCCGGGCATTGTTTTCAAGAAACCCACTTTCTCGTTGTCATTCGCATCGCGCACGCAGGCCCGCACCCGATAGCCTTCCTCTAATAGCTGGTGCACAACCCAACCGCCAATAAAGCCCGCACTTCCTGTTACTGCGACGGTTCCACCTTGAGGGATTGGCGCCATTGATGCTCTCCTAAAATGTTTTTGACAGCCCCAATGATACTTGAGCTGAGTTTTTTTTGTCGTGCCAAAGGTTAGTTTTTACCAATGCAGGGTCACATCAATGATTCGGAGATACACAGACAACTGGTGAGCGAGAGCGGCGAATTCGTTTAACGGTTATTGAACCCCATATAGCGGCCACGTGATTGACCTGCAGCAAGGCCTGGGCGATGCTTGACTACCTTGCCCTCAGGAGTACGCCATATGGCCCTTAACCCCCAAACCGCTGCGTTTTTGGCAGCGCTTTTTGCCGGTGTTGACCCCGAGGCACCGGTCGGACCGCCATCACCAGCAACGTCTCGCGCTGGATATCTGGGCATTGCTGCGGCCTTTGGGCCCGGGCCAAGCCTAAAGAGCGTTCGAAATACAACGATTGAAGGCTCTCTTGGCCCGATTCCAATCCGCATTTATCGAGACCATGAACAAACTCAAGCACCTTGCCTCGTGTACTATCACGCCGGTGGCTGGGTGATCGGAGATCTGGACACCCATGATCATCAGTGCCGGCAGCTGGCGCAGCTGAGCGGGGCCACCGTTATAAGCGTGGACTATCGTCTAGCACCCGAACACCCCTTCCCCTCGGGACATATCGACAGTCTCGATGCGCTTCGACACATTGCAAGCAATCCAAGTGTGTTTAACATCGATCCTCAGAAAATCGCGATTGGGGGCGACTCAGCCGGCGGCAATCTCGCGGCTTATCTCGCTATTTGCGCGCGAGCAGAGGAGATCCCACTCGTGTTACAAGTTCTGCTCTATCCCGTCACCGATTCCCGGTCTTATCTCGCCGACGTAAGCGACTTCGACTACCCATCGATTGATGAGAACAAAAACAGCCCGCTGCTGACCCTTGAAACCATGCGGTTTTTTGCTCGAGAGACCCTTTCTGGATCAGAAAAGGATCTGACCGCTAGCGATTGGCGCTTGTCACCAATCATCGCCGAGGACTTATCAAACCTGGCACCCGCTTACATCGCGGTCTGCGAACTCGATCCGCTCCGAGATGAAGGCATTGCTTATGCAAACCGTTTAATCGAAGGAGGCAACACGGTGACACTTTCTAATTGGCCCGGCCAAGTGCACTTGCTCATGCAACTGGCACCGGTTGTAGATGATGGCCGCAGCCTACTTGAGTCGGTGGTCAGCGCGCTGAATTCCGCCTTTGCAGGAGCAACCTCATGAGCCAACCTCCCGTCGCATTGGTGACCGGCGCGGCCCGGGGTATTGGCCTTGCGATCGCGCAAAGTCTTATTGCCGCAGGCTATCGCGTCATGGCCGCGGATCTTGGGGCGGACCAAGCGTGGAACTATCAACTCGGACAATCGAATGATATCGCGCAGGCGCTACAGACAGCCTCGTCCCTAACAGAGAGCGCACCGCCTTTCGCCGTATGCACCGTCGATGTGACCAATGCCGCAGCTTGTGAGCAAGCCGTTCAAAAAACTATCGAGACCTTTGGACAGCTCAACTTGCTGGTAAACAATGCCGGTATCGTTGACTCCGGCCCCATAACAGAATTCAGTGAAGCAGCCTGGGATCGCATTTTTGCCGTTAACACCAAAGGCATTTTTCTGATGTCGAAAGCTGCGATCCCACATCTTCAGGTTGCCGACAATGCGAGCATCGTTAACACGGCGTCGATTGCGGGAAAGAAGGGCGTGTCGAACATGGCGGCCTATTGCGGCTCGAAATTCGCGGCGATCGGGATCACCCAATCCATGGCTCAGGAACTAGCGCAAGATAAGATCCGGGTGAATGCAATCTGCCCCGGCATCGTGGGTACCGCGATGTGGTTGGATCATTTAGTCCCCAAGAACAATGCCACCAACTCAGCACCCGTTGATTTTGAAACGCAAACCCAACAGCTGATTCCGATGGGGGTTGCCCAGACCGCGCAGGATATGGCGGATGCCGTACTTTATCTCGCCAGCGCCAAAAACATCACGGGCATCGCGCTCACGGTTGCGGGCGGCATGGAGATGAACTAAGACTAAATTGCCCCTCCAGATGCCAACGTAATCCGAACCGAGCAAGGAGCGCTGATTCCTGATGATCCACTCGAGACGCTTGCGTTAGCCAAATAGGGTCTTAACCGAAGCCGAACTAAACTTGATCAACCGGAAATCACGCCCTAGCCTTAAGAGCTCATTACAAAGAAGCAGAAAGATACGACACATTTAATCTTGTTGGCTGTAGGCTTGGTCTTATCGGCAGGCTCTCTAGGGGACGCACTTGCACCCAAATTGAGCAACCATTTTCAGGCGCAATTTACCATCGATTCCACGTTCACCACAGATGGTAAGACCTAGGAGGTATCGGCCTCCGGAGACGTTGAACCCTATCGCCAAGCCTATCTATCTTACGCCTTTACGGATAGGCAGGAATTGGGTGATCGAGGCGAGTTTACGGGTTTTGCCTGGACCCAAAACGGAGAGGATATCATCACGGCGACATTACAGGGTGTTAACGATAAACATGGCAAGCTGTTTAAATTACACACCTTAGACGCAGGCAGTAATGGGAAATTCACCTACGCCGTTGGTACGCTTAATTTCGTGACCAAAACCCTGGTCTTTGAGGCTGCCGATCTCGCTATTAAGTGAGCATTGAAGAGCTTAAACGCAGCATCAAAGTCCACGATCATTCAGCCCTAAGCGTGTTTCTTGTTGTTGCCGGCGAGCGGTTGCTAAAAGACATCCTGCTGCCTTCCCTTAAGCAAGCGAGGCCTTGGAGTCGATACTCATTACAGCCAGGCCGATATGGCCCCTCAGAGGGTCCATGCTATGTCCAGCATGCACCACGTGCGATGCTTTCTTTTCGGAAGCGCAGCGCAAACCTGGCGCGAGACGCCAGGTTTGTAAAAAAGACAATCTGAAAGTCAGATACGAGCGATGCTGCAATCCGTAACCGGTTGCAGGATCAGTCGCTATATATCCACTGAGCTAGCGTCCTTTAATAGGTCCACCACTACCAGCGAATAATGGGATATTGCCGGTAGCGCCTACTCAGGCACTACCATACCCTAAAATACTTTGCGCAAATCTTAAGCAAGCGATCGCGCTACGCGCAACCGACTTCCTTAATTATTGACTACAAACTTAAACGGCAACAACTTTATTAGCGCAAGGACCTTTCTGGCCTTCACCAACTTCGAATTCAACCGCTTGGCCGTCATTCAAGGTTGCGAAGCCGCCACCTGCTTGAATTTCTGAATGATGAACAAACAAATCTTTGCCGCCATCTTCTGGTGTAATAAAACCGAAACCTTTATCTGCATTAAACCACTTAACTGTACCTTTACTCATAACTCTATCTACCTTTGGTGAAAGAAAGTAAGTCCAATTTGCTATCACCATTACAAACCCAGACCTGGCGTAGGTTATCACATAACGCTCGTCTAAGAAGGGTTACTGACAAAGATACCTGGCTGGTTAATTGGGCAAATAATTGCGTTCGTGCTAGATCGAACTCCCTAAGAGTATTGCGTTATACCGGACATAAATTACTGCGGGGGCGACATGGCTAAATTCTTGTTCGATTCTAGGCTCCAAGCTAGACGCCTTTGGGCCGCTGGCAGTCTGCCACCTTGCCCCCTTTCTCTCGGGCTATTACCCGAGCGGTTTTCTAAACGGCACATTGAAGATCCGGCAAGGGATTGCACTCAATCTTACAACCGCTCGTATCGAGGAGGCCAAATCAACTATGAGGCTCCTTGTTTACACCCGAGCTTGTTGCTCATTACACACAATGCCCTACGAATCAGGGCGGCGTTCTATGCGTGATCGATCATTAAGAGACGGCAATGATTGCCCAAAGAGATGCCACATTTTGTGGCGACAGAAGGTTTTTAAAAAAAGGGGCCGACAAAATCATCCTTGACTCTGCCGACCCGAAGGAAAATCTTTGTCCTTCAATCTTGTCAGACAGCCTGGGGGGGAGGGGCGGTGTCTGACCAAAAACGATTATTGAGCGGTTTTGTTAAGGTTTAATAAAGAAACCTTCGGTCAGCAATAAAAAGGTGCAATCTGATCAAAAATAATCGCTCAAAACACGCCAAAGGTGACTGGGAAGGCCGTGACCTGAACCGATACGCGACCACCAAGCGTCCTGCACCACCTCTAATCCAACAAAGACTGATAGATCTGCGCCCGCAGCTCACGCCGCAGCGGATAGGTTGACGATGGCAGCAACTGCGTCAAAAACACAACAAACAGGTCTTCTTTGGGATCCAGCCAGAAAAACGTGCTGGCAGCGCCCCCCCAGTGATGTTCGCCAACCGAGGCCACAATGTTGGCTTTGACCGGATCGATTACCACCGCCCAACCGATACCAAAACCAATTCCCTCGTAATTCGTTTCACTCCATACCGCCTGCCCCATCGCAGCCAGATCAGCGCCGTTAGGCAACTGATTCAACCGCATGTAATCGATCGTTTTAGGGGATAGCAAGCGCGCTCTATCCAAGACGCCGCGATTCATAAGCATTTGGCAGAACCGACAGTAGTCGCCAATCGTGGAAACCAATCCACCCCCACCAGACTGAAATTTCGGGGCCTGAAAATACGGGCTACTCGCCATGGGATCCAATAACAATAAGCCTGGATCACGATCCTTCAGAGGGTTCACAGGGGGCGATGTGGCGCCCATAACCGCGCCAGAGGATGGCCGATATAACGATGAAAATCGATGGGCTTGATCCTCTGGCACGCAAAATGCCGTATCCGCCATACCCAGCGGGCCAAAGATTTCTCGCTCAAAAAAGTCTGCTAGGGACTGCCCGGACCAAATCTCAACCAGCCTGCCTAAAACATCAGTCGCAACACTGTAATGCCATTCGGTGCCAGGTTGGCAGAGAAGCGGGACCGCCGCCAATTGATCCACCCAGTCGGCCAAAGTAGTCGCTTTATTTTGGTCCAGTCCACGCGCACGATAGTCGCCATCCACCACATTCTGATTCATAAAGCCGTAGGTCAGCCCCGAGGTGTGAGTCATAAGCTGACGCACCGTCATGCGAGTTGCTTGCGGCTCCGTCATCGTAAGGTCGCCGCCCAGCCAGACCTGGGTTCGCTCAAATGCCGGAATGTACCGGGCGACAGGATGATCTAGTTGAAAACAACCCCGCTCGTACAGCATCATGGCCGCAACCGTCGTGATCGGTTTGGTCATCGAAAATATTCGCACGATCGTATCGTCGGAAAACTCTTGTCCGGAGGCTTGGTCTGCCAGCCCAGCGGTTTCCTGAAAGACGATCCGCCCACGTCTAGCAATGGCTAAGCTCGCACCAGCCAGGCGCTCGGAACTGACTTGGGTTTCCAGCCATGCAGAGACTTGTTTTAGTCGCGCGCTACTTATGCCCACACTTTCTGGTTTTGTTCGTTCCACTTTTGAATCCCTCACTGGCAGCGACCAGACTGCGCTGGCCATCGCGTTATCGACGGCGATTTGCCGACCAAGTTGTTGCTGCGGCGACGCGGGCTACCAAGCCTCGACTTCGCGTTCAATTTCATGACCCAGCACATCCAGTGCCGCGGCACGGCGATTCGGCAACGTGTAATCCGGAAATAACCCCTCTGAACTCTCGTAGTCTCTGAGCACTTGCCGCGCAATCGTGACCTTATGGACTTCCGTCGGTCCATCGGCAATGCCCATCACATAAGAGCTCAACAACATGCCGGATAAGGGGAGCTCGTTCGACACCCCGAGCGCGCCGTGAATCTGAATGCAGCGCGACACAACGTCATGATAAACCTTTGGCATCATGGCTTTAATCGCCGCGATATCCTTTCGAACTTTCACGTAATCATTAAACTGATCGATCCGCCAAGCCGTGCGAAGCACTAAAAGCCGAAAAGCTTCCATCTCGATCCAAGAGTCCGCAATCTTTTCTTGCACCATCTGCTTGTCGGCCAGCATTTCACCCTTGGTCGTCCGCGACAAAGCGCGCTGACACATCATGTCAAACGCCCGTTTGATTTGCCCCACCGTGCGCATGGCGTGATGCACCCGTCCACCGCCCAGCCGAGTTTGCGCGACTGCAAAACCTTGGCCCCTTGGGCCCAGCAGGTTCTGCTTTGGCACACGGACATCGGTATATCGAACATACGCATGAGTGCCGTGTCCGGGTGGTTCATCGCCGACACCAACATTCCGCACAATTTCAACGCCGGGCGTGTCCGTGGGAACCACAATCATACTGGCCCGGCCATGGGCAGACGCTTCTGGGTCGGTGACCACCATTACTATCAAAAAGCTCGCAAACCGCGCATTGGAAGAAAACCACTTCTCACCATTGATGACAAAGTCGTCACCGTCTTCAACCGCCATACATCGGAACTGGGTTGGGTCGGCCCCGCCCTGGGGCTCACTCATCGAATAGCTCGACGCCAGCTCGCCATTCAGCAAGGGCTGCAAATACTTTTCTTTGATCTCATCGCTACCATAATGGGCGAGTATTTCTGCGTTGCCGGTATCCGGCGCCTGGCAGCCGAAGACAACCGAGGCAAACCGGGATTGACCTAAGATTTCATTCAGTAGCGCCAATTTTAATTGGCCAAAACCCAGCCCGCCCAGCTCTGGCCCCAAATGACAGGCCCAAAGCCCCATTTCTTTCACTTCCTGCTGCAGTGGGCGTACCAACCGAATGAAATCCGGATCCTGGTATTCCATGGCCGAGCCCAGAACCATATCGAGCGGCGCCACCTTCTTTTCCACAAAGTCTGCCGTCCAATCCAGCAAAACTTGATATTCTGCATCTGTTTCAAAATCCCAAGCCATCATAAGCCCCTTTTTTATTGTTATTGATCCATCTCGTTTTTTCCGTCCAGTCTAGGGTGGATTTTCGACAACGTCCTTAGACCGGCTCGCTCTTGACGATAAACCGCCCGAGCCGGCTTAAACGTAACGACTTCTCACCCAACCCGCAAGCGCTGGCTCAAACCGGATTGATTCAGTTATAGTGCCGTCTTAACTTAATGAACTACTCCAAGGAGCCATCGTGGTCGATACAAACTTGTTTGATCTTTCTGGAAAAGTTGCCCTGATTACTGGCGCCTCCAAAGGCATGGGTAAGTCAATGGCAGAGGGGCTTGCGGAGCACGGCGCGAAAGTTGTGATTTCCAGTCGCAAGCAAGATCAATGCGAGGAAACCGCGGCTGAAATTAATGAGACTTGTGGCCCAGGGTCGGCAATCGCCGTGGCCTGCAACATCGGCTACAAAGAGCAACTTCAAAATTTGGTCGATGAAACACATCGACAATTGGGCCCGATAGACTTTCTAATCGGCAATGCCGGCGTGAATCCCTACTACGGATCAATCCTTGAGATTCCGGATGAGGCATACAACAAGATTATGGAGAGCAACGTCCGCTCGAACTTGTGGCTCGCCAAGATGGTTGCCCCGGATATGATCGAGAAAAAATGCGGCTCGATTGCGATTACCGCAAGCACCGGCGCCTTTGGTCCTTCCGACGTATTGGGGACCTATAACATCTCGAAGCTTGCCGACATCGCGCTGGTTCGTAACCTTGCGATGGAACTTGGACCCCATGGCATAAGGGTCAATGCGATCTGTCCCGGACTTGTCAAAACCGATTTCGCCAAGGCGCTTTGGGACAACCCTGAAGCGGAACAGCGCGCCAATGAAGTCACGCCCCTGCGCCGATTGGGCGATGCAGATGATTTCAAAGGTATTGCGGTCTTCTTGGGCTCGAACGCCTCGAGCTGGATTACTGGTCAGGCCATGACAGTTTGTGGCGGCACCAACATGTGGGGGTAGCCTATCCGGCTGCACTCATTTGAAGAACGGCCATTAAGCCATGCAATAGCCCGACCAGCACGGTCACACGGCGACGCATCGTCTTATAGTAGCTTGGCGCTGACCGGAACACTGGGCGCCAACGCTCAACCGTCAAAAGCACGACGAACAATCCCCCTTGGGCGAGCAATCCCCACATGAGCGGCATTAGAGAAATCATCACGGCTACGATCACCAAGGCATTGCTTAGACCTATCTCAAACCAAGGCATGCGCCCTGAAGGCGTGCGGGTCAGCGCAATCCCCCACCAGCTACCCATCAAGAACGCAGCGATAGCAAGGCCATACACTTGAAAAATGCGGCTGGCCAAAGGCGCCTCAAACACCAGATCTGCAACGATACAGACGGCAAAGGGTACCAGGCCAAGATAGGTTAGCACGGGCACCCAAATGCCTCGATCTTGCCAGCTTGGCATCACGATCAACTAACCTTCAGCGCGGCGTTTCATTTCGCTAAACGCTGCAAGAGCGGCCTCTCTGGAAGCCTTCACCTCAACAATCGGCGCTGGATAATCCTCTCCAATCACGACGCCCGCTGCGCGGCTGATTTCAACCGGGCAAGCCCAAGGCTCATATAAATATTTGTTCGGCAATCGCTTTAGCTCCGGCACATAACGCCGCGTGTACTCACCATCGGGATCAAATCGTTGGCCCTGGGTAATCGGATTGAAAATTCGGAAATAGGGTGCTGCATCCGCGCCGCTACCGGCGCACCACTGCCAACTGGCGCTGTTACTGGCAAGATCAGCGTCCACCAAACAATCCCAAAACCAACGCTCGCCGTGGTGCCAGTGCAGCTTCAGGTTTTTGATCAAGAACGAAGCCACAATCATGCGGACCCGATTGTGCATGCTGCCGGTTTGCCACAACTCCCGCATCCCAGCATCCACAATCGGATAGCCCGTTTGCCCTGCCTGCCAGGCTTTCAAAAAAGTCTCGTCGGCCTCCCAAGGGAAATGATCAAATTTCGCTTGCAGATTCTTCTCCTGCAACGTGGGAAAGTGATAGAGCAGGTTGTAAGAAAACTCTCGCCAAACCAACTCTTTGATAAAATGCGCTTGATTATCATCAGACGGTGACTCTGCACGCGCGCTTGCTAAGACTTGATGGGGTGAAATCTCTCCAAAATGGAGATGCGGAGACAAACCGGAAACCGAACGCTTGGCAGGGAAGTCTCGGCCTTCTCGGTAATCACCCATTCCGGTTGCCAAAAAATGCTGTAACCGACGCTGCGCGCCATGCTCACCGGGTGTCCATTGCGTCAACATCGCGTCGTCCCAAGCCACCTGCGGGCGTAATGCGAGCGATTCGAGTCCGGCTTGTTCCCCATGTGGCACCACCCGAATCCGATCGGAGTTGAGCACGCCCGGCGCCCGGGTGGATAGATTCGCCATGCAATGCTTATAAAACGGCGTATACACCCGGTAGGGGTTTCCATCCTTTTTTACGGTGTCCCAGGGCTCAAATAAGAGCGCACCATTGAAACTCGTAACTGAAAGGCCGCTGGCTTTAAGCGCCGCTTTCAAACCTGAATCGCGCTGAATTGTCCAAGGCTCGTAGCCTCGATTCCACGTCACGGCCTCAATCTCGTAACGCTCACACAGGTCTGGAATGAGGGCTTGTGCCGAGCCTTTCAGCATCACCAAATTATTGTTGAGGCTTGCATTAAGCGCCGTTAAGGATCGATGCAGCCAGGCGCGAGAGGCACCTCCCGGCGCGGACCGTGCGGGCTCATCCGTGTCCAATATGAAAACCGGTAACACCTCGCCTTGCTGACAGGCCGCGAGCAAAGCTGGGTTGTCTTGTAATCGGAGATCGTTTCTAAACCAGTGAAGGGTTCGCATTACATCTTGCCTCGCATCATTGTTGTATTGGTCATTAAATCGTTACCACGGTCGGGCCTTATGACCAAGCCATAAACCCATCTTTTAATACCGGTGCTTGTGCATCATTATGCAGTTCGAATAACGCCCAACCCGAGCCTTGCGCCTTAATGTGCAGCGTTAAGGTCTGGGGCATCACCACCATACTGGTAAAACGCGCACCCAATCGGGTGATCCGGTCCACCGCACCACCGAGCAGCTCGTGACTTAAGGCGCTCACTGACAATGCGAGCGATGCAGTCCCATGCAAGATGACGTCTGGCAAGCCCGCAGCCAGCGCAAAGGCGCGATCGGAGTGAATCGGATTGTAAATTCTTGCTGTCTCCGTATAGACGTTGCCGAGCCCTGCTGAGACCGCGATCGGAATTTCGACTACCGCACCGCCCCCTTGCTGGGCCTGATTGGCAAGCGGCCAGGCTGGCGCTTGCGCGATCGGTGCTACCACGGGCCCTTCGATCATAACGCCCCGACTCACATTGGTTTGCCAGGTTCTCGTAACCAAGGCACCGGCCTCATCATGGGTATCAAGCTGTAAACAAACCTTGGCGCCCTGCTGGCCTACTTGCAGATCAACGACCGTCGCGGTCGTTTGATAAGCCTGCCCAGGCACAATCGCCTTTATCACGTGCAAGTCATGAGTTGCATGAACCCCGCGCGCAAGCTCGTCATGACTCAAACAATTATGTCCTGGTAGGGCTCGGCTATCCAAGACGCTCGGCCATTCTAAAGCAACAGGAAACAGGGGATGTACTGCAAGCGTTTTTCGGGTCGTGTCCCGCAGTCGAGGATTATCATCCTGCAAACCGGCAGCATAGGCCATGGTCCAACGTGCATCGACCACGTGTCGTCTTGGCAATGTGCTCTGCCCTATAAGCTGGGTCTGAAGCGGCATAGGATCAATCCTTGTTTTTGAACAACACTTGCTTTGCGCCCATACAGAGCAGGCGCATGCGGTCGTATCTGGCGCTTACGCTACAGTTTAAGCGGAATCTCCAAAGCAAGATCGCGACCTGCCACCGGATTGCCAATCATTTCATCAAAACTACTGTGGTGTCTCAGGGCTGCTGCCCCATACTGCACATCAGCGAGCGCTCGCTTCATCGCGCCCAAACTTCGGGTCATTAGTCGCTGACCATTTTCTGATAATACGGCGTAGCGCTCACCGCTCACATCAGCCTCGGCCAAATAAATCTCGGGATCTTGGCTTTGGATCAGCAGATTCACAGGTTCCTCTTCTGCCCGCTCAATCAAATCAGCGAGCCTTATCTTTTTAAATTCCATCGATATTTTCTGACCTTACTAAATCTTGACCCAGAGCCTCTATCGACTCATAAACGAGCTGGCTATCAGCCACGGATGGCCCTATCTTCAACGATCAATTCAAGCAAAAAGACCAGTCATGGACAAATTTCTTAAGAACAGCAATTGATCTAATTTGATCAAAGCCTCGTATTTTTTTTTACCACCAACGAAAAGGACCTAGACATGACGTCATTTGCCGCTTCCTCCATTACTCGAAAATCTACTATCAGCGCAGAAGCTGCCGCTGTTAAAGAAGCTTTAGTGCTCAAGGGACTTGAGACGCCGATGCTTGAAACCGGCCTGACTCGCGATGAGAAATACCTTCGGATCAAAGCCGCTATGCGCGATGTTGTTACAACCTTAGGGCTCGACCTCAGCGATGACAGCCTGACAGAGACACCGCACCGCATTGCAAAGATGTATATCGACGAAATTTTTTCCGGGTTGGATTACAGCCAATTCCCTAAGATCTCTGTCATCGAAAACAAGATGGGCGTTGAGGAGATGGTCAAAATTACCGACATCAACCTCACCAGCACTTGTGAACATCATTTTGTGACCATCGACGGGGTCGCTGATGTTGCCTACATTCCAAATGAAAAGATCATTGGTCTCTCCAAGATTAATCGCATCGTGCGCTTTTTCGCTCAAAGACCACAAGTTCAGGAACGATTAACCCAGCAGATCCTGGTAGCTCTGCAAACCTTACTCGACACCGATAGTGTTGCGGTTCGCATAAAAGCCACCCACTACTGCGTTAAATCAAGAGGGGTCATGGACACCAGCTCACAGACCGAAACCACCGCATTGGGCGGCCAATTCAAGGCCAACCCAACCGCTCGAGTCGAATTCCTAAGTTGAGCGATCCACTTTGGCAGGGCGCGGCTAATCCAACTCAAAACGTGATGCGTAAGACGTCCAGATTCGCCCCGATCGGCCTGGGGTTCCTAACTCTTCTGCTAATTGGATGCAGCGCCCAACCGAGACCGCCTATGAAAACAGTCGCTGATCTAAATTTAACGCGCTTCATGGGTGAGTGGCACGTTCTCGCTGACATTGCGACCCCCTTTGACCGCAACGCCGTCATGCCCTTAGAGTCCTACAAGCTCGCCCCGGGCGGCGTAGTCGAGACCACTTACTCCTATCGAGAGGGCGCTCCTGATGGGCCACTGCGGGAGCGAAACCTGAAAGGATTCGTCTCAGACGAGTCCCCTGCGATCTGGGGTATGCAAATTTTCTGGCCCGTCAAAGCCGAATACCGCGTCGTGTATGTCGACAAAGACTACCAAACGACCGTTATTGGTAGAACAAAACGAGACTTTGTTTGGGTCATGGCACGAACTCCCGCCGTTGACCCATCAACCTTTTCCGACCTTATGCGGACCGTGCAGACCTTGGGTTACGACCTGTCAAAAATACGTATTCACGAGCCCATGCGGTCATTACATGCCCAGACGACCAAACCTTATATCAATCGCAATGATCGTTAGTGATCTAATTTATCTCAATGGTCGTAAACCTTTGAAATAAGAGAAACAAGCGCGAATAATGGTGACTCATATTAAAACCAAGGCCAAAATGAACAAACCCACTGGACCGGATTGGAACGCTCTGCTTGTCAAAGTCGGAAGCCATCAGGACAAGGCAGCCTTCGGAGCACTTTTCTCCCACTTCGGACCGCTCCTCAAAGGATTCTTGCTGAAGGGCGGCGGCGTTGAGCCAGAGCAGGCGGAAGAGCTGGTCCAAGAAACCATGATTAAGGTGTGGCGCAAAGCGCCGAGCTATGCGCCGACTCAGGCGGCGGCTAGCACCTGGATGTACACCATTGCGCGAAACACTCGCATCGACTGGCTTAGAAAGCACGCTAAGAAGAACCACCAGACAGACGAGCTAGTTGCTGAGGATCTTTTTGATGAAAATGAAGAATCCTCACCGTTTACCGCGTTAATCCAGACTCGAAATGCTAGCAACATTAAAGAACATTTAAATAGCCTGCCTCAGGAACAGCTCCAAGTTTTAACGCTGATGTATTTCCAAGGTAAATCGGGTCAAGAGGTTGCCGACGAGCTCGCCATTCCTCTGGGCACGGTTAAGTCTAGAGTGCGGCTCGCGCTGCAAAAATTAAAACTAAAATTAAGCCCAGACGGCGAAGAACAGGTGGTATACGCTTCATGATCAATAATCATCCAAATACGCAGCTTTTGACTGACTACGCGACGGGCGGGCTGTCAATGGCGCCACTTATTTCAATTACGACACATCTACAGTTCTGCGACCAGTGTCGAGAAGCTGTCAGCGGGCTGAACATCCTTGGCGGTGAGCTGCTTGCAGATTGCGACGAAGTCGATTTGTCAGATGATTTATTAGCGCAGACTCTGGCCATGCTCGACGCGCCAATGGAGACAAGTGCAGGTGCTGAGGTGGCGGTTGAGGCCCCCAGATCCAGTCTCTGCCCTGACCTTGCAAATGAGCTCCCTAAATACTTACACAAGTTTCTAAATCACCAAGAACTTGAGTGGCGAAGCTTGTCTTCTACTTTATCCGTTGCGGCTATCAGCGTTGGTGAGGCTGATTATGAGCTCGCACTGCACCGAATTGACGCCGGCGGCAAGGCCCCAGTCCACGACCACAAAGGGACCGAGTTAACAGTTGTCCTCAAGGGCAGCTTCTCCGACGAAGATGGCATATACCGCGAAGGCGACTTCCTGATGCGCGAGCCCGGTGACATTCACAGGCCGTCTGCAACCCAAGACCAAGCTTGCATCTGCTTATCAGTACTATCTGCACCAATCAAGCTGACTGGTATTAAGCAGGTATTGAACCCGTTCATGCGGTTCAACCCCAGCTGATAATCCCTTTTAGCCCCATCTGACCGCCCCGGTCACTTCATACCGAGCCTAGTGGCCGCCACAACCGCCCTTACCAGCCCACTTTCAGACCCTCGGTGCATTACTAGGCCCCTTCAGACACATAGGGGGCAGGGTCAAAGCCGAAAACCCCAAACCGCGCGGTCACGGCCGCCAACGTCTCAGGATTCCAATAAGCATTGCCCGGCGCGGGGAAGCCCATGACGCAACGCTGCTGCACACTCGCTGCCCCAATCCATTTTTCTAAGAACTGACTTTCTCGATAGGCCGACCATGCCCATCCTGGATGGAGGGTACTCACCCATTCAGCAGACGCGACGCGAAACGTCATATTGTGCGCTAATCGCCGAGCCCCCTGCTTCAAAGGCGTACCACGATGCCAGGTATCATGACGATACATCAGAACATCTCCTGGCCGATATGCAACTCTTGCCTCACGCTCGTAAAGCCGCGCCCGGAATTCAGCGACCGCTGGCGCCGTTTCTGAGAGATAGATTTCGGCGGCTTCTCGATCGTTAATAAATCTCAGATCGCCAATACCCGGTGCGTCGATGATTGGCCAGCGATAGGCAGGATCCTGTGACCCAGTACGTGGCACAACAGCGGTCTCACCACCGCAATCTGCTGCGTCCGAATAATACAGAATTAACTCAACCGCCTCGGGCGTCTCCCACCGCGGAGGATGAACCAAGGAATGATTCGGATAATCTACATGCATACGCTGATCCCGATTGTCTTGCTCAGACTGCCGTTCGCGACGGCCGTACTTGGGCCAAAGATCTGACTGGGTAATTCGTAACTGAGAGATTTCAGTACCGAGGAGGTCGGCAACCGCTTGCAGCAATACTGCGTCTAAGGTGATTTCGTTAAAGATGGTATGGGGCGAGGGAAATACTAGCGCACCATTGCTACCGAAGTCAGTCACCTTATCAGCGGCCGCCGAATCTGCTGCCGGAAACGTCGCATCCGCCAAATCCAATAGCTGCTGTTGCAAGGCGGGCGCAATCAAACCGGTAACCAAGGTGTAGCCCTGCTCGCGCCATTGACCGATCTGGGCCTGCGAGAGCCTTGATGCGGCAACCGGTTCTGATCGAATCTCACGCTGGGTCATAACGCGCTCTCATTGCTGCAATACCAAGACCCTTTGGTCCGGCCTTGGCGGTAAAAAGTAAACTCAGAACAACAACGCGCTCAATTTCTGCCGTTGGTGACGTTCATCCCCAAACTGGTATTGGCTCCAAAGCGCCCGCCTTAAAAATAGCTGAGCATCACATTCATAGGTAAACCCGAAACCGCCGTGGAACTGGATTCCGCGATCACCGGCTTCCGAAAACTGCTCGCTTGCACAGCATTTCGCCATACGAACCGCCGACTCGACGATCCCGTCGTCCGTTTCATCTCGCCATACCGTGGCGGCATGATAAAGATACGATCGAGTCATTTCGGAGCCCATTAAAATATCCACGGCAGGATGCTTCATCGCCTGATAACTACCGATAAATCGATCGAATTGTTTTCGCGTATTGAGGTAACCCACAATTACTGCCAGCACACCATCAAGCCCGCCGGACATCTCGGCGGTAATCAGTAGCATTCCGGCTAACTCAATCTTTTTAAACGCGGTACCGGGCAGAACCTGATCCGCTCGAATCGGTATATCCGATAGCGCCAGGCTGTAGCTCCTTCTCGTTTCATCGATCACGACTTCACGCTGAATTGCGCCATCGGGAAGCTCACTAGCGTCGAGCAAGCACCAGCGTAACGAATCACCCTGCAAAGCCGAAACCAAGATCACATTGGCAACACCCGCGTCGAGCACAAAAACTTTACCGCCGGTCAATGTCATTTCACCAGAGGCGGATTGATTCAAATGCGTTGTGATTTGATCCGGATCCCAAGAGCCATTTGCCTCGGTTAAAGCAACGGTTGCAATCTGTCCAGCAGCGATTTTAGGAAGCCATTGGTTTTTCTGGTCGTCACTGCCATTCGTAATAAGGACTTGCGCTGCAAGGGTTGAGGCCAACATGGGCGTTGCCAACAGTTGACGGCCCATTGCTTCAAAAATCGGGACCGTATCCGCCAAATCCAATCCCAGTCCTCCATAGATTTCCGGAATGGTGACCCCCAGCCAACCTAAATCAACCATCGTTTGCCAGAGCGTTTCATCCAGCGGTTGTCCTGCTTGGATAACCTGTCGAACCGCGTCAATGGGCGACTGTTTTTGACAAAACTCTCGCGCCGTATCCAATAACATGGCTTGTTCTTCAGAGAATCGAATCACGGGTGACTCCTTAACTTTTAGGTAAACCGAGCACCCGCTCGCCAAGAATGTTTTTCTGAATCTGCGTGGTTCCGCCGCCGATCGTGCCGGAAAAAGAATTTAGATAGGATCGCTGCCACTTGCCCCCGTCTAGGGCGTCTTCACTAATATAACGTGCACCATTTGCGCCCTGCAACGACACAGCAAACCGAGTCATCTTGCGCTTCAGCTCACTACTCCTCAGCTTTCCGGACATTGCCACAGCCGTTGGGTAAGTGCCGCCGAGCGCCGGGATACGCGCGCGCGACCCCATAACCGCATTGCCTTTGGCTTCTAGGACAAGCTTCACTAACTCGTCGCGGGTTAAAGGATCTTCAATGGCCGGACGGCCATTTCGGGTTGCCCGACGCGCAAGTTCGACGATGTCGTTAATGTTCAAATCCATCATGGACAACCCACCGGCCTGCCCGCCAACAGCGCCGCGCTCAAACATCAGAGTTTTCATCGCGACCGACCAGCCCTCGCCCTCATTACCAAGCATGCAATCAGCCGGTATTCGCGCATCGGTAAAGTAGGTCTGGCAGAACCCATATTCGCCGGTCAATTTTTTAATTGGGGTCGGCGCAATTCCGTGAGCCGTCATCGGCGCTAAGAAAAAACTCAACCCAGCATACTTGTTAGGAACCTCATTTGAGGTTCTTGCAATCAGAATCATATATTTGGCATAGCTACCGAGGCTGGTCCAAATTTTGGAACCATTGATCACATATTCGTCGCCGTCCTTCACCGCCCGAACCTGCGCATTGCCCAGGTCAGAACCGTGATCTGGCTCTGAAAAGCCTTGGCACCAAATGTCTTCGGCACTTAGGATATTCTTAATGTAGCGCTGCTTATCCGCCTCAGTACCCATGTCTAAAATCAGTGGGCCGGCCCAGTTCAAGCCAATCGTGTTTGGCACGAAAGGCACTCGCTGAGCTGCCATCTCTTGATTAACGATCTCTTGCATAATCTGGGGTTGCCCGCCACCACCGTAGGCCTCGGGCCAAGACATGCCCAAATAGCCCGCCTCATAGACCTTTTGCTGCCATCGTCTTAGAAACTCAAATTGTTGATCAGTGCCGACTTCCATAAACGTTTCTGGTAATAAAAAAGAGGGCGCAGCGGGCTTGTTATCTTGAAGCCATGCTCGAACACCCGAGCGAAACTCACCGATTTCATTTTCGTTCACAAAGACTCCTTTCTTGGACCAGACGGCATGACGAGACCATGATAAGGACTAACTAGAGCATTGACCACTCACAGGACACCGGTGATGCGATGGTATCCATGCCCTGTATCGTAAGGCATGAACAAGCTTGGCTTTGTGGCAAAATCAGAGGGGTACGGTCATCTGACGGACGGCGCCTTTAGGGCGCTCGGTCAGGCGACTGTCCAAATAAAACGCCGACGGGCGCACCCGAGTCGTGAAATCACATCTCGGGTGTCGTCAAAGACGATCACACCATCAACCAACCGCTCGTTACCGGTCGAGTTAGTCTTTTTTGGTGCTGATTCTAATGTGGCGAGAGCCACTTTGTGCATTCTGACCACTCACACCGTTCGGTATTTCTTGAATCTTTTTACCGGAAGCCAAAAACGCTTCGGTTTCGGAAACAATCTTGTCGCGCAACGATTGTTGTGCGAGGGCATCAGAATTTGATTTTTTAGACATAATCGTAAGGGCTGCGGTTATCGCCGCGGCCGATCCTCTTTTGGACGAGCTTCATTAACAGTGAGGGCACGACCGTCAAATTCTTTGCCGTTCAGTGCGTGAATGGCGGCGTTCCCCGCTTCGAGTTCACTCATTTCGATAAAACCGAATCCTTTCGAGCGACCCGTATCTCGATCGGTGATGATCACAGCATCCGTGACGGCACCATGGGCTTCGAACATTTCTGCCAGTTCGCCCTGTGAGATTTTAAACGGAAGGTTACCTACATATATTTTCAAGCTAATTCCTTATGAATCATCATTTCTTGTCTGTGCACGCCGCTGCTCTGCCGTGGCAGACCGGTGGTTTCCATCACGAATGCACATGTCCGTGGCTGATTTCTTCTTCTGTGGCAGCGCGGACACTGACCACTTCAACCTCGAAATGCAGGGTTTCACCCGCCAGAGGATGATTTCCATCAACGGTGATTTCATCGCCGTTTACTGCCGCAATCGCGACAGATTGCTGCTGACCCTGCTCATCTGACGCCGTAAATCGCATCCCGGCTTCAATCGACTCAACACCCGCAAACGCAGACCGAGGCACAACCTGAACCAATGATGGGTCCACTGCCCCGTACGCATCGTCCGGCTCGATTACAGCAGTGAATTGATCACCCGCCGACTTGTTCAACAAGGCGGCTTCAAGCCCCGGGATAACGCCACCAGTGCCGTGTAAGTAAGTGAGCGGATCTTGGCCTTCGGAGCTATCTAGAACCTCTCCTTCGGCATTGGTTAGGGTGTAATGAATCGCCACAGCGGCATGGTCACAAATTTTCATACAGTGCTCACTATTCGTCTGGTCCGAAATCAAAGCGAAACCCTCGCGGCGGTCTAGCTAGATTCAATCAATTAATACGATCAACTGAGCTTTTTACACGGACTTGATAGCAAACAGTGAACCAAAACAAACAGTCAACATTACGCGAGGGCTGCATGTTAACTGAAATCACCCTGAATACCTAGGCTGGCTGGCCGCGCGGCGAGTCGCCCGCGGGTCTAGGTTGGACTATTGAT
>JAQWWC010000315.1 GCA_029249645.1 Pseudomonadales bacterium | reverse complement strand
GCCGCGGGCGCGATGGAGCGCCTGGGTCAGCTCCTGCTGTTGCGTCCGGAAGTGGTCAGCCCCGAGGCGCCGGAAACGCTGGTCGAAAAAAGTCCAGGGCGGTTAGAGCTGGCAACTGTTAGCTTCAGCTACCCATCAAGACCAGAGTCGCGAGCAATAAAAGACTTAAGCCTGACCATTGAGCCGGGTGAGCAGATTGCGGTTGTTGGGCCATCGGGCGCCGGCAAGTCGACGGTGTTTCAGTTGCTGCTGCGAATGTATGACCCCCAGTCCGGGCAGATCAAAATTGATGGCATTGGCCTGCAGCAGCTGTCGCTGAAAACGCTGCGACAATTTATAGGTATTGTTCCGCAGGAGACCGTTATTTTTGGTGTCAGCGCGAAAGACAATATCCGCTTTGGTGCGCCACTGGCCACGGATGCGGCGGTTGTACAAGCGGCAAAGATCGCGCATGCGCATGACTTTTTAGCCGCATTGCCCGAAGGCTATGACACCGACCTCGGTGAAAAGGGCGCGCGGTTATCAGGCGGTCAGCGGCAACGCATTGCCATTGCGAGAGCGGTACTCAAGAATCCGACCATCTTGCTTTTGGATGAGGCGACCAATGCGCTCGATGCTGAAAGCGAGCGGTTGGTTCAGGCCGCGCTCGATCAGCTCCGCCAGCAGCGCACGACCCTTGTCATAGCACATCGGCTGGCAACCGTTATGAACGCGGACCGAATCCTGGTAATGCGTGATGGGAAGGTGATCAATATTGGCCAGCACCAATGGCTTATGGAGCATGAACCTTTGTATCGTGAAATGGTTAAACTGCAGTTTAACCAACCATCGCTTCCAGATCTTCGCCCCGAGCACTAGCAGGCTGGCGCAAGATGGCGAAAGTCGCTTGTCGGTGATTGACTCAAACGTCGTAAGATAGAGGGCCAGCCTGCTAGTGCTTAGGATTGTCCTGTGTGGGTTGAACCTTCTCAGTCCTCGTTGAGGATGGGAGTAATAGGTTTTGTAAGTCAGGAATTTGCGCGTTGCCGAGCTGCTCATTGAGGATAGGTGCGGCAAGTGGTGGGCAGGACGGAATTGGCGCGCGAGCTTACCTTAGTCGAATGAATCGAAGATTGGGTTTTGCGCTGTTTCAGTGACAGCATTCCGCGAGCGGTTTGGTCAGCGCGTAAACTAAAATGAGGGAGTCTATTTGTGAGCGATTTATGGCGGCGGACGAAGATCGTCGCAACTTTGGGCCCTGGAAGTGACGATCCTGATACCATCGAGGCGTTGATCCAAGCGGGCGTAAATGTTTTTCGGCTGAACTTCTCCCATGGCCTTGCCGAACATCACGTTGAGACTGCGGGGCATGTGCGCGCGATCAGCCAACGCTTAGACCAACCGGTTGCAGTCCTGTGTGATCTGCAGGGACCGAAAATTAGAATCGGACAGTTTGCAGCTAACCAAAAACCGCATTTGCAGATCGGTGATCACTTTAAGTTATCAACATTGATTGACCCGCTGGCAGGATCAAACAAGGTAGTCTACTTAGAACCTTGGGTGCTCACCGACCTTGCGCCGAAAGATCGATTGCTGATCGATGACGGTCGCCTTGAGCTTGAAGTACAAAGCCTTGATACCACCGGGGTAGACTGTGTTGTTCGCCGTGGAGGGATCATTTCGGGCCTCAAGGGCGTGAATAAGTTTGGCGGGGGCTTATCCGCACCCGCGCTCACCGGAAAGGATTTTTCAGACTTAAAGGTTGCTGCTGAGCTCAAAACAGATTACCTCGCGGTGTCTTTTGTGAAATCGGCTGAAGATGTTCATTTGGCGCGCCAGCATTTATCGAGCGCTGGCTGTCAGGCGCACATCATTGCCAAGATGGAGCGCGCCGAGGCCATCGCTGAGCCTTGGCTTTCAGAGATTATTGCCGCAGCAGATGGAATTATGGTTGCGCGCGGTGATTTGGGTGTTGAAATTGGAGATGAGAATCTGATCGCCGCTCAGAAGGAACTCATTAGCCGCGCGATTTCTGCCAATAAAGTGACCATCACCGCAACCCAAATGATGGAATCAATGATTGATGCGTCAACCCCGACCCGAGCGGAGGTGTTTGATGTCGCCAATGCGGTTCTGGATGGCACTGATGCTGTCATGCTGTCGGCGGAAACGGCGGTCGGTCGCTATCCGGTTGAAACGGTTCGAGCGATGGCCCGAGTCATCGTCGGCGCGGAGCAGTATCCTACTCTCGAGCGGGCTCAGCATCGATCAACCCCCCTCTTTGGCGAGATTGATCAAGCCGTTGCCCTGTCTGCAATGTATGCCGCAAACCAGTTGTCTGGCCTTAAAGCCGTTATTTGTTTAACTGAAACTGGCAAAACGCCGCGCTGGATGTCGCGTATGCAATCGTCCTTGCCGATTTTTGCCTTAGCAGAACAAGTAGGGACGAGTGCCATCACGGCGCTTTATAAGGGCGTTATTCCGGTTTATTTTGAAGCCTCGGCAATGAAGCCCTCAATGGTTAATCATTTGGCGGTGGAGGCGGTGCGCAAAATCGCGCATCTTGAGCCGGGCGATCTGGTAATTATGACAAAAGGCGATTTTGTGAATGTTCATGGTGGTACGAATACGCTTAAAATTATTCGTATTGGTGACATGATTCAATAAGGTTTTATGAGCTTTGCGGCCGGCGCGGGCGGGTCGTTAAGCGAACTCGCGAATCAATCTCGTTGGCGTAACAATTAAGGAGTGCGTGTGGAAAATGATCAATGGTTAATCAACGGTAGTCCAAAAGGACGGGCCTTGGAAACATCTGACTTTAAACGACATACCATGGTATTGCCGGCTCTGGCGGAAGGTGAAGTTCTGGTTAAAGTTGAGATGTTGAGCTTTGACCCCTCCCAAAAAGGGCAAATGGAGAACGTCGGTTATGCCGCGGAAACGGAATTTGGTCAGGTGATGAATGCCACGGGCGTGGGAGAAGTCATCGAGTCCACTGTTGATCGATTACCGATTGGCACAAAAGTGATGGGCCCCCTCGGCTGGCAGCGCTATGCGGTGATGCCAGCGCAGAAACTCGACCTGATAACCGGTGATGCGCCGATTGCAGCGCATCTCGGCCCCCTCGGTGGAACCGGTCTTACCGCCTATTTCGGTTTGTTTCGAGTCGGCCGCCCGATTGCGGGCGATACCGTGTTGGTGTCAGGCGCGGCTGGTGCCACGGGTTCGATCGTTGGCCAATTGGCGAAACTTGCCGGTTGTCGTGTGGTGGGCATCGCAGGCGGGGCCGAAAAATGCGCTTGGTTGGTCAATGAATTGGGTTTTGATGAGGCGATTGATTATAAGAACGACCGAGTCAAAGCGGCTATCCGGGCTGCCTGTCCTGGTGGCGTGAATGTGTTTTTCGACAATGTTGGCGGCACCATTTTGAATGATGCCCTGGCTTGCATCGCGCTCAATGCGCGGGTGGTTATTTGCGGTGGCATCTCGCGTTATGAGCAGGCGGTCCTGCCGGCTGGGCCAGCAAACTACTTTAATTTGGTTTTCCAGCGCTCAACCATGTCCGGCTTTTTGGTGACTGACTATGCGAGTGAGTTTCCGGCAGCTCGAGCGCGTTTGGCCGACTGGTTAGAACAAGGGCAGCTGCTCTATAAAGAGGATGTTCAGTCTGGTTTTGAGCAAATACCGGCGACGCTGAAACGAGTGTTTGACGGTGCCAATTTTGGCAAGCAGCTGTTAACGCTTTGACGCGCTAAGCCATATGGTGGCTAAAGTGACCAGGCGGGCTTTTGGCTTCAATCGGCAATTTGGTGTTACGTGAGAGGCAGGCCCTGTTCAGGCGCATCACGTTTGTAAGCGCTGGTGAAAGTGTTCAATGTGTTCGCAAAGCGTCCGACATGCAGGCTGGGACAGCATCGGGCATCATTATGTTGGCGACAACCCCGGGGGTTGATACGCGTGCTTTTGGTCCGCAATAGAAGGCAGCGAACGATGTGATTCGCTGCCGTGGTTACAGATCTTAGGACGCTTCATCCGATGTTGAACCAGATTCTTTAAAGCGTCCCTCACTGAGGATCAGTAAGTATTGGCTTTCGGCTTTTTTGAGCATGCTATCGAGATAGGTTTTTAAGCTTTCTTGGTCGATGCTTAAGATCGCATCTGCTAATTGTTGGTTCCCATCAAAGCCCTGATAACCCTCATCCAGGTCAGACCAATACCGCCAAGCACGGTCCCCTAGGTTTTTGTCTTTTTCGAGCACCTGCGCGATCAAGCCTTCCTGATTCTGTGCATAGTCCTCAGGCGTCATATCAGTCAGCCGGGTAACCTCGCCTGAAAGAAATTCGAGGGTTTTCCGGTGTAACGCGGCAGCGGGGGCTGAAGGCGATTGAATGACAAAACCGAGGCCGCCTTGTTGCTCAAATTCCGGACTAAAGGCCGACACCACGTAACCCAGTTGTTGCTCTGTGCGGAGTGAGGAAAAATATTCAGGCGCGATGATGTGGCCTAAGAGCTTGCTTTTAGCCGTCTCGAGCAGAGCATCATCATTGTTTTGAAGGTAAAACACGAGGGAAGCATCGTTGTGATCAATGGTCATGATCTCGGTCACTGGGCCGTCGATTTGAGTCACGGTCGGGGCCGCGGCAGCGACCGGCGCAATGGCTAAGCTGTTGGCCAATTGACTTTGAATCCGCTGCGCTGCGCCCATATCTAGATTGCCGACTGCCAGCGCTTCGACACCAACCTGCTTGAAATAAGCGTCTCGCCAGAGAGTCAGATCCTCGGGGGTAACCGTCGCCAATTCAGCCAGCTGAGCTGCTGCGGGCCAGCTCGAGGACAGTAGATTTTGTCTTAAGCGATCAAAGCCTTGCTGAAAGGGTCGGTTTTTAAAGGAGTCCTGTAGGCTATTTTCTAGTTCTGTTTTCAAAACGAAAAACCGGTCGGGGTTAATAACGAGACCGGTTAACCGGTTTAAGACCACCTGCAGGAGCTCGCTTTGTTTGTCCTGGTAGCCGCCGAGGCTTATCCGAAAGCCGCGGTCTGGTGTCGAGATACCGTAGCTTACGCCGGCCAGAAGCGCGGGGTAGGATAGGGCGTTCAAGTCATCTTCAACTAAGTTTCGGTATAAGCGTGCGCGCACACTATCTGAAACAGAGATCAGGCCATTGGGTCGTCTCAGGCTAACGTGCAGCGCTGCTCGGGGCACACCAAATTCGGTGTCCGCGGCAAGATAAAATGCCATTGGCCCGGTGTCAGACAGCGCCACTGGTGCACTGTTAGCCGAGTCAATTAAGGTTAAGTCTTCGGGTAAAAATGGGTTGGGTACTGGTAGCGTTAGAGCACTGGAAATCGTTTCGTCTCTCGCGATGCCATTCTCCAAGGAATAGGCAACATTAAACCATTGCTCTGTCTGATCGCCCTCAACCTCAGGGCCTGCAACCGTGACCAGAACATTGTCTGGGCGCAGGTAGCCTAAGTAGTTGTCGATAAGCTCGGCATCAAAGTTTTCCAATAAGTAAGGGGCAACCAAAAGGTCCTTTGCAGGAAACTTCATAAGATTGGGAGCGAGGCTTTGTACTGTGGCAATGGATGGGATCTGCTCGCGGAAGCGAAATCCTAAGGTCGCAACGGTTGCTTCCTCACGATACAGCCACGCTTGAGCTTTCTCCTTGCGTAACAGGTTAATGTAGTTGAAAACGAGGTCTGTAATGGCGGGCACTTGATCCATGCCAGCTTCGGTGAGCTGGACGGAGATCTGAAACATCGCATTGGCTTGATCGATATTTTCGCTACCGGCACCCAGTCCAGTAATCCAGCCTTTTTGCGTAAGCAGTTGATGTAGGCTGCCTTGTCCTTCATGGCCGATGAGTGATCCGATATAGCCGGTCGGTTTTGTTTGATAATAAGGATCAATGGCTGGAATCGGGAATGCAAATGAGACGGATCGATCTGACTTCAGGGTCTGATGCCGTAAGGTTGCTGGCAATTGTCCCGGAGCGGTTAGGGGGGTCGTTAGGTTCAGATCGGGTAAGCCTCGGTTAGGCACCTGGCCTAGGAGTTCGGTGACCCAAGGCATAAGCGTTGTAATGGGCTCGTTATGTAGAATTACCGCCCCCATCTGGTTAGCAGAATAATGGCCTTCAAAAAAAGTGATCAACGCGCTGTAGGCATCGCCGTCGAGCGTATCGAGGGTGCCGATATTGAACTTGGACATCGGGTGCTCAGGGTTCATGGCGACCTTCTGGACCATAAAACCGCGCCAGCCATCTTCTTTGATTTGCATCTGGTACTCTGAGTGCACCGCATTTTTTTCTCGGTCAACATAGGTCTTGTCGAGTAACGGCGAGATAAAAAATTGTGCAAAGCGGTCTAAGCCTTCGACGAAATACTCCGGCTGGATATCAAAAAAATAATTGGTGTGATCAGGGGCGGTATACGCATTCGAGCCGCCTCCATGTTTTTGAACAAACGCAAAATAGCCATCCGGTTCAGGGTATTTCTCGGTCCCAATAAACAACATGTGCTCTAAAAAGTGCGCTAGTCCGGGCCGATCCTCTGGATCGTGAAAGCTACCTCGAAAGGCGACTAACGCAGCCGCTGACTTATCCGCGTCAGGGTCTGATATGAGCAGGACGCGCATGCCGTTGTCGAGGGTGACGTGGGCGTAATCCCTTTGATCGTTGGGACTTTTGATAACCACATCGGTTGCGGTGGTGTCGGTTAAAGGTGCTGGGCTGTTTGCGCAGCCCGAGATGATTGTCAGGCTGAAGAGCACAAAACACCCGATCTGGGCGAGGTTAACAAGGCGGGTCATAGCGTATCCTAGTCGTCAGGTGGTCATGAAAATG
>JAQWWC010000314.1 GCA_029249645.1 Pseudomonadales bacterium | reverse complement strand
TTTTAATCATCTCGCTGGGTCGTTCCGACTTTCTTTCGGCGATTGTGTTGCTAACATCGTTTACCCATTGGATTTATCCAACGTTTTAAAACGGTGATCCGCCGTAAAGGTCGGACGTTAGCCTCAATTAAAAGTTCACTCAAACGGCGCGGAAACCGCTCTGAAAGAGCGCCCTCAATCCAAACCGGCGGCCAGTGTAAACGCAGGATTCTCATCAAGCAATAACGAATTATTGCCTTCTGACTGAACAACCGTTTGCTGCGCTTCATCGCACTGACCCGGCATCTCAGCAATCCAAGCTCGGATCAGTGCGAGCCCTTCGGCATGAACCAAGCTTCGGCCTAACTCCGGCATCATAGCGCCCGGATCCATACTCCCTAATCGATAACTCAAGATCGATGCATCGGGATTACCCGGCACAATCCCAAACTGCGCCCCACCGGTGCCTTGACCCGCCGCAATCGGCGCCTTGCAGACACCCCATCGGATTGGATCTTGGCTGGTTGCCGTCAAGAACATGCCAGACGTATCGGCAGGACCTGTCGGGCTATGACAATGGCCACAATTGATATCCAAATAGGACCGCGCCCGCAGATTAAGCGGCCGTTTTGCGTCGCGCCAATCAACGTTCGCGCCGAGGCTAACCGCTTCCTGAAACACCTCATCGCTCAGCGCGCCGGAGGCCGCCCACGACGCCAGTTGATCACCAGCCTCGAATCCGGTCGCCAAGTGACGCGGATGAGGACCAATCGGTAAAATCGCTTTGGTTGCTTGATCCAAAACATGACAACCCGCGCATTGATTTTGGTTAGGGACTAAATAGGCAAAGGCCTGCGATGCCGCCGAGGGACCCTCACCCTCACCCTCACTCTGCAATGACGCACGAATCAACGCGCCTGCTGGGCTGAGCGTGGCGTCTTGCTGATCCGCATCCCAAACATAGGGCAATGCGGTCCAGCCGCCAGCCCGCTTGACCAGGACCCTGGTCTCTAACAAAGTCACCTCTGCCAAGCTAAAATCATTGAGACCCAATTCAGCGCCCTGATTGGCTTTAACCAGCCGGAACTCAGATCGCTGACTCCCCGACGCCCGACGATAATAAAAGGTTTTGGTAATGATCGTGCCGACGGGGTAACGGAACCGATCGGTGTCCGCATCAAGGTCGACTTGCCCCCCCACCGGCAAGGTCAGCGTGCGCAGCTTCCCGGCATAATCGCTAAACAAGGGGCTCGCAAGTTGATAGACCTGAGCATCAACCGCCAAACTCAAAACTTGATCATTGGCTTGGATCACCGACCATTGGGATAGTTTTTTAGGGTTATCGACCGCAAAAAACTGACTGCTCGACGAACGCTGATCTGAGCAGCCAGCGATTAAGGCTATCAGCACCATCAAAACGCTAAAGCGAACCCTATGTCGGCCAGCGTAGCGCGCGCCTGCATGAGCCGTTACTGCGTGATTCGGCAACCTAGCAATTGTTGTGACAGCGCAGCACAGCGAAAGCATTCGGCGCTCAGCCAGCTGAGTCCACGATTGCCAACGCGAAATTGTGCAATTGAACTGCTTCATTAAATCCACCCAGCCATGAAATCAGATGGACAATTGTACCGGCGGCAAGGGCTCGTGACGACATTGAAATTGACTTTGCTCAAGCGTGGGGTTGGCGTACCCCCCAGGGCCATCCACATTCAGCAGCTGCGTCTCAGGCTCACCCGCAATGCAAAAATTGAGTGCGGGCGGTAATTTTCCATCAACGGCTTTTTCTGGGTTTAAGAAGCCATCCCAAATGACATTTGGAAAAGACCCCGTTAAACCAAACATCGCGAGTTTCAAAGCTTTAAGCTCAAGCGTGTCGGGCGAGGTGCCACCACCTTCGTAGCGATTGTCGTGGATAAAGAGTGTTTCAGGATAGGGGTCAAACGCAGAGGCCGTCTCCCGGCTTGAGTAATTGGTAGAGAACACCGAGGAGATAATAATGTGCGCGGTATCGTTGGCCGCCAAGTCATTTTCAAAGATCTCTACTTCGTCATTAGAATTAATAACAATACCAGAACCCGCGGGCACGCCAGCAACCGCACCACCCGGTGCTGCGAAATTGTCCGTGTTGTTGTTATGAACAAGGTTTCGAAAGATCCGAGTACGCGCGCCTTCCTGAGAGAGGTTCGGCATATTAAAAACCAAAATGCCTCCGGTATTATTGATCGCCACATTGTCAAAGACATCGGCATCAAAAGTGTTCTCGATTTCGATCCCCGCAACGTTGTATTCCGCGCGGCTATTTCGCACCACTACATTCTTGGACTGACCCACATAGATCCCCGCATCCGACGCGCCGATGGCGACAACCTCGTCGATCAGCGTGTTTTCAGTTTGCACGGGATAAATTCCATAAGCCCCATTAGCGGTGTCTGGACCGTTCGTCCATTCGGTACGGACCCGACGGATAATGACGTTTTTAGACTCATTAATTTTGAGTGCGTCACCCTTGGCATCTTCGATCGCCAAATCCTCAATCGTAAAGTCATTCGCCGTCACCAGCAGGCCCTCGGCACCCGACACCTGCTCCTTGAAGCTCAAAATGGTTTTGTCCATACCGGCACCCCGAATGGTCACCCCATCGACCGACAATGACAAACCGCGATACAGCGCATAGGTTCCGGCTGGAATTTCGATAACGTCTCCAGGTTTCGCTTCTAAAAGTTGTAGCTGTAATTGTGTTTCGAAATCGACTTCGACGACCGATACGGACTCATCCACGACCGCTGGCGCTTCTTGGTCTGCACAGCCTGCAAGACTCAGTAGTATAACCAGCCCGAAAACACTGTTTCTCGATGTAATCATTAAACCACTCCTTTTGAAGGCCCTGTTTTATTGCTTTGAGGTAACTTTTTTAGCGTTATTTCGCTGCGATGCTTCGATTTATCGCTGTTTTGCAGTCGCTGTATTCTTTTGATTACGCGCACGCGCACGTCCTTTTCATCCTTCGTCTGATTTTCAACCTGCCCGTCTGACGCGAACATCGCCTCCTCGCGCTTGGGTTCTCAAACCGACCACCGCCGCGTTACCCTGCCAGACTCCAGCTACCGCGCGCACCATGCCGCGTTGAGGCTAACCCAGCTTCAGTTCTTTCAACAAACTACCGCAGTCCATCGCGGCCAATGAACTGAGTCCTCGCTCAAGAATCACTCGGCCGAGTTCAACCCCGCGTTCATTACCCGAATCCATGGTGCCAATAATTGCGATCGGCGTAATCATCGTAATCATCAAGTTGACTCGGAAATCCTCAAGGCATTGATCAAAACTGTAATCCTTGACCCCTTCATCCATTAGAATTTCATGGTAGCGCCGAAGGGCGTCCATCTCTGGAGCCCCTCGCATTTCTGGGCCACAGCTCTGAGAGCTAAAGTAGGCGATATCATGAGGACCTCGACCACCCGTGGTGTTCTGCCAATCCACAGCCACAATTTCAATCTCGCCATCGACCACCGGCAGCAGCATGTTATCAATACGATAGTCACCATGAATAACGGTTTGGGTGCCTGCCATGGCGCGCTCAAAGATTGACACGAAATTTTCACCAATCTGGGTCACGACTTCAGCGAGATCGCCGGTAAAGTATTCTGGAAAGGCAGCGAGCGTTGGCGCGACACCCGGACGAAAAACCACATCTTGCCGAAATTGATTCACCTCGGGTATATTTTGATAGCGCAGCCAAGGATATTGATCGGTTTTGCCCCAAAACCGGCCGTGTAGTTGCGCCGCCTTTTCAAAGCCCTGCAACATCAACGCCTCATCGCAGCCTTTGAGCTGATCACCCGCCGCGGCGGCGCCAAGGTCTTCCAAGATCAGCAGGAAATCCTGCGTCTCGGGATCAATGTCTGCGAAATAACACTCCGGGCTTCGTATCGGGCACAAAGGTGACAGGTGCCGATAGAAATCAATCTCGTTGGCATAAAAATTAAGCTGCTTTGAAATACTGACATTCTCGGTCTGGGCGATCACCTTCAACACAACCGACGTTTCTTTACCCGAGGCCAAGGTGAGGGCGGCACGTCCAATCGAGGACATCAGACCGACGCCCTCTCCCAGTGGCGTCACCTGCACAGCGGTGATGGCCTCTCCCAGCCTTTGGGCCAAAAGCTCGTTCGCTAATGCAACCGTAAACTCTCCTGCGTGCTGTAGTGAAATAGCCATGTGTTTCCCTTTAAATATGGTTTAATCATGGAATAGTAACCCAACCCCAGAGAGTTCGAAATGCAAGATATATTGGAGCGGTTTTCGCTCAAGAACCACGTTGCCGTAATCACCGGCGCGGGTCGAGGTATTGGCGAGGGCATCGCGATGGACTTCGCGCGTGCCGGTGCCAAGGTCGCCGTCGCAGCGCGCAGAACGCAAGAAATCGAAGCGGTAGCTGAACGGATTATTCAAGCTGGGGGCGAGGCGATCGCCGTTACCACGGATGTGACCGACCCCGATGCGCTCGAGGCACTGGCCGTTGCAACCAAGGCGGCTTTTGGCAAACTCACGATTTGGGTAAATAACGCAGGTGGGTCGACCATGCGCCAGCCCATGACGACGCTGCCCAGAGACGAATGGCATCGCACCATCGCCGTCAATCTGACATCGGTCTATGACGGCTGTATGACCGCCGCACGGCACATCGATGAAGGCAGCATCATTAACATTTCCTCAGGCGCTGGCACAGGTCCTGTTCCCGGCAGCGGCCACTATGGCGCGGCCAAAGCAGGCGTGAACTCCCTCACCTGGACCTTATCCGCGGAGCTCGCGCCGCACATTCGAGTGAATGGCGTGATGCCAGGCGCCATCCCGACCGAAGTGATGCTCAAAGCGCTCAAAAAATCTGAGGACCAGCTGGACGAACTTTTGGAAGAATGGAACATTCCACTCGGTCGACTCGGTACACCTCAGGACATTGGCTCTGCCTGCGTTTATTTAGCTTCAGACGCCGCCAGCTGGATGAGTGGTGAGATCCTACGCGTCGGCGGCGGCGCAAAACCGAGATAACGTATCCCGGCAGGCGCCGCTCAACCAGCCTTTCACGTCGTGGTTACAAAGGGGTATCGCTTTAGCCTTAAACGGCTTAGCCTTTATTGCTCATGCCTTCACCGCTTTAGGCCTTCACCGCTCAAGGCCTTCACCGCTTAAGGCCTTCACCGCTTAAGGCTATTCCAGCATAACCACGCGGGTTCCAATGTTGCCACCCGCAAGCAGATCAACAAAAGCCGCTGGTGCGGCGGCCAGACCGGAGACTTGATCGGTTAGACTGATCAATGCGCCCGATTGCAGCCAGCTGTGAATTTCGCTACGCGCCTCGTTATATTGATCCGCAAAGTCAAACACCAAGAAGCCTCGCATCGTGATGCGTTTGTTTACCAACAGACCGGGAATCCCTTTTGGACCAGGCTCTGGTGAACCAGTATCGTATTGAGATACCACACCACAACAGGCAATTCGGCCGCCAACGTTCATGCGAAAAAGCGCGGAGCCCAAAATGAACCCGCCGGTATTGTCAAAGTAAACATCAACACCGTCCGGCGTTGCTTCTTTTAGCGCTGCTCGATAATCCCCATTCTTGTAATTCACCGCGGCATCAAACCCAAGCTTCGAAACCAAGGTGTCGTTTTTCTGATCGCTACCGGCCACACCCACCACTGTGCAACCTTGAATCTTCGCCATCTGCCCGACCAAATGCCCAACAGATCCTGCCGCAGCCGACACCATAACCGTTTGCTCTGCCCGCGCCTCACCCACCGAGAGCAAGCCAAAGTAAGCCGTGAGACCATTGACCCCCATTGGGCCGAGATAATGCAATGGGTCATGCCCGGCCGGTATCAGTTCTAGGTTGCCGGGTTTTTGGACTGAGTATTGTTGCCAGCCCGTGCTGGTGAGAACCTGATCACCGACCTGCACCGCGTCTGAGTTCGTGGCTACGATGGTGCCAACGCCGGTGCCACCCATAACGATACCGGTGGTCGGCGCCCCGGCATAACTGGCACTGCCTTGAAGTCCAGCCCGGGTGCCAGCGGTAATCGCGAAGGCATTTGTTTTAACCAACACCTCCCCCGCCTGAATTTCAGGCATGGGGCTTGCCACCCGCTCATAGTTGTCCGCCGAAAGCTTCCCGCTTGGCAAGGTCTTAATTAAAATTTGCTCATTCATCGTTCTGGCGCTCCCTTTCAAATTTCTGCGTTGAGGCTACCACGACAACAACACCATGACACCTGAATCACCCAGCGGGTGACCCAACCTTTGGTTGTCAGGTATGATCGATCTTTCTTCATCGTCGCCGGTATGCCCATGAGCCAGGACCCTTTTTTACCAATACAGCTGCAGCGGCTCGTAGCCCTTGCGACCCTTATCCTGCCATTTTGGATCAGCGGCTGCAGCGTGCCCTCGGAGTCAGTCAACGTACAGGCAAGCCTTGAAGCGCCAATAACCCCGTGGCGACACGGCGCGATGGTGAGCGCCGCGAATCCGCTCGCCGTCGATGCTGGAATCGAAATTCTCGAGCTTGGCGGCAATGCCGTGGATGCCGCGATTGCAACCCACTTAGTGCTGGGCTTGGTCGAGCCCCAAAGCTCAGGTCTTGGTGGCGGCGCGTTTTTACTGCACTTCGACCGCACCCAAAATCAAACCACCTTTCTAGACGGCCGCGAGAGCGCCCCCGCAAGCGCGACGCCCGATCTTTTTATGACCGATGATGGTGTCATGGGTTACCTAGATGCTTGGCAAAGCGGTAAAGCGATCGGTACGCCCGGTGCGGTCGCGCTCTATCATGCAGCTCACCAACGTATGGGCCGCCTGCCCTGGGCGACGCTATTTCAACCGGCTCTAAAACTTGCAAGCGAAGGCTTTATTGTCTCCCCTCGGCTTGCGCGTTATTTGCCGATGATGGCGAAACGGAGTCGCCTTGCAGTGAACGCTGGTTCAGCTGAGTATTTTTATCCGAACGGTGTTGCCCTCGAAGCTGGTGCGCTGCTGAAAAACCCAGAATACGCCGCGACGCTCACCGCAATTGCAGCAGAGGGACCCAAGGCTTTTTACACGGGTGACATTGCCGAGGCGATCGTAGCGGCCGCAGCGCGCGCACCCAACCCTGGCGGCCTAACCCTCACCGATCTGAAAAACTATGAGGTCAAAGAACGACCTGTCATCTGCGGCCCCTATCATGCCTTTAAAATTTGCACTACCTCACCCCCTTCCTCGGGCGCCGCGCAAATTATGATTATGGGCCTTTACGATCGGCTCAATCCAGACAATGCAAGCCTTGAAACCCGCCTTCAAAGCTTTGTGGATGCTCAACGGTTGGCCTATGCCGACCGTGACCACTTTTTTGGGGACCCCGATGAAGTCAACATCCCGCTTGGTACGCTGCTCAACCCTGAGTATCTCAAATTTAGAGCGCTCGATCGATTTGAACCTTCTGAGAAACCGACACCCGGTGACCTAAGCGCATATGACCCCAGCCTAGCTGGCGAGCAATGGGCTGCCGACACCACCGATGAAATGGCTGGCACCACACATCTATCAATCATCGATTTTAATGGCAATGCGGTTGCGATGACCGCAACGGTCGAAGGTCCTTTCGGAACCCAACGCTGGGCTAAAGGCTTTGTACTCAATAATGAAATGACGGATTTCGCCAAAGAAGTCCCTGCTGACGGTCGACGCCTCGCCAACGCCGTGGCGCCGAACCGAAGACCAAGATCCTCAATGTCACCCACCATGGTCTTTGAATCCGATGGGCAACTCCGACTGGTCACCGGCTCACCGGGCGGTAACTCAATTCCGGCGTATGTCGCCAAAAGCCTTATCGGCATTCTGGATTGGGGTCTGACGCCGCAAGAAGCCGTTAATTATCCCAATATCATCGCGCGCGGCGAAACGGTGCGGGTTGAAATTGGACGGACTCAGGGCCCGGAGGTTGCCAATACGTTAGACGCCTTCGGGTATCCGGTAAAGCGCCGCGAGGGCGAAAACTCAGGATTACATGTCATTGAAGTGACGCCAGAAGGCCTAATCGGCGCTGCGGATCCGCGGCGCGAAGGTGCGGTTCAGGCTCTTTCAGCTCCATAACGTTTAAAACAAACCCAATAAAGGAATCCCTATGCGACGCGCAGCCATTGTCTCCCCCATTCGTACCGGTGTTGGTCGCTATCTCGGCGCCTTAAGCGCTTTTGGCGCCGAGGACCTGGGCGCCCTCGTTATTCGCGATCTCATGACGCGAACCGGCCTCGACCCAACCCGCGTAGATGAGGTGGTTTTTGCTCAGGGTTACCCTTCGGGTGAAGCGCCTTGCATTGGACGTTGGGCCGCGCTTGCCGCTGATCTACCCCTCTCCGTCTCGGGCACCCAAGTCGACCGACGGTGTGGCAGTGGTGTTCAGGCCATAGCCAATGCTGCGATGATGGTACAAACCGGCGTGGCCGATGTCGTGATCGCCGGTGGCGCTGAAAGTATGAGCAATGTCGAGTTCTACACCACAGCTATGCGGCAAGGTCAAAAAGGTGGTTCAGTTGCCCTCCACGACCGCTTGGAACGTGGGCGCGTGCGATCACAGCCCGAAGCCCGCTTTGGCGCGATTTCAGGCATGATCGAAACCGCCGAAAATTTGGCAACCGAGTACCAGATCTCCCGAGCTGACGCGGATGCGTATGCCTTTAGGTCCCAACAACGCGCCACCGCCGCTTGGGAGGCAGAGAAATTTAAAGATCATTTGGTCGGGATAACGGTGCCCCAAGGCAAAGGCGCAACCCAAAACTTTGCAACTGACGAAGGCGTCCGACCCAACACAACCCTTGAATCCTTGGGTCAGCTCAAACCCATTAATGGCGGCGTTGTCACCGCGGGCAATGCCTCCCAACAAAATGATGCCGCCGCGGCTTGTCTGGTCGTCGCTGAGGATCAATTGGAAGCTCTGGGTCTTACCCCAAGCGCTTACTTGGTCGGCTGGGCTGCCGCCGGCTGTCATCCAGCAACCATGGGCATTGGCCCGGTGCCAGCGGTTGAAAAACTATTCAAACGCACGGGCCTTGGGTTTGACGATATGGACTTGATCGAACTGAACGAAGCGTTTGCATGCCAGGTCTTGGCCGTGCTCAAAGGCTGGGATTGGCACGATGAGGACCGATTAAACGTGAACGGCTCGGGTATTTCGCTGGGTCACCCGATCGGCGCAACCGGCGGTCGAATCCTCGCAGATATGCTGAGCGAATTGCACCGACGTCAAGGGCGATACGCCCTCGAAACGATGTGTATTGGCGGCGGCCAGGGCATTGCTGCGATTTTTGAACGGGCGGCCTAAATCGATGAATCAGCCCACCGAGCTAACGGACACGACCTTTGCGGCCGATCAGCGACCTGTCGTTAACGCCCTTTTGCGCGCCTTACCTGAGGGCACAGTTCTCATTGGACCCGCCGTCACCGAGCGCAGCGCAGGGATCTGGCGGTCTGACCAGGTCCTCGCACAAGTCCTTGTTCGCCCTAAAACCACCAAAGAGGTCAGTTGCGCACTGCGAATTTGTTACGAGCATCATCAAAGCGTGGTGCCTCATGGCGGCTTGACCGGTCTGGTTGAGGGCGCGCTAACCCAACCGCTCGATATTGTGCTTTCAACTGAACGACTCAACGTCATCGAAGAAATCTCAGCCAGTGAACGCACGATGGTGGTTCAGGCAGGCGTGATGCTGCAAAACGTTCAGGAGGCCGCAGCCAGCGAAGGCTTAATGTTCCCGCTTGATTTGGGCAGTCGCGGCTCCTGCAGCCTCGGCGGCAACCTGTCAACGAACGCTGGCGGCAATCGCGTCATTCGATATGGCATGGCACGTGACATGGTGCTCGGCCTAGAAGCCGTGATGGCAGATGGCACCATCATCAGCAGCATGAACCGAATGATCAAGAACAATGCCGGCTATGATTTAAAACAATGGTTTTTGGGCACCGAGGGAACCCTTGGGATCATTACCCGCGCTGTACTGCGCTGCCGCGAAGAGGTCACCACGGCGCCCACCGCGTTGGTCGCGATCAACTCCTTTGATGCCTTAATCGCCTTCTTAAAACAGCTCGACCGGGGCCTTGCTGGCAACCTATCGGCCTTTGAAGTGATGTGGCAGAACTTTTACCAACTGGTAACCCAACCACCGGCCCCAAACCAACGTCCCCTGAACGACAATGCAGCGTATTACGTCTTAGTTGAAGCGATGGGTGCGTCCCAAGAGCAGCTCGAAGCCATCCTTGAGCAGACCCTGGAGGCCGAACTTATTGTGGATGCGGTGGTGTCACAATCTAGCCAGCAGACCGATCAACTTTGGGCCCTGCGAGATGATGTTGCGCAGGCCTTTCAATTTGCACCCGTCTTTTTGTTCGATGTGAGCCTCAGATTGTCTGAGATGGCACGCTATGTGGACGCGGTGAATGCCGGGCTGACCGCGCGTTTTGAGGCGCCCAAAAACTTTGTGCTGGGACATGTCGGCGACGGCAACCTGCACTTTGCGATCGCCGTGGGCGGTGACGGTCCCGCGGAGCGCGAAGGCGTCGAGGCGGCGGTTTACGAGCCCCTTATAGCCATCCAAGGCTCAGTTTCAGCAGAACACGGCGTCGGCTTAGAGAAAAAGCCTTACCTGCACTTTGTGCGCGATGAAGCTGAGATTCAATTAATGCGCACGATCAAAGCGGCCATGGATCCCAGAGGCATTCTCAACCCAGGCAAGATTTTCTAAGAATGCCGCAGCCGATTGCTCAAATCATCCGCTGTAAAAATTTTTGTATTCGGCCAAGATCAAGATCATTGAATCAACAGAACGGACGCACCGGACATCAAACCGTGCGCCGTCGGACCGATTGCCAAAACCGTCTGGCTCAATCCCTTGTTTACAATATAGCCACACGACTTGTCCCCACGCCTCATCATTCCTACTCGCAAAATAACCGCTCTCAGCCTGCAGGGCCCTCAACCGCCAATCCCAGCCACTCTTTGAGGGATTTGGCCATTCGCTCGTGATGGTTTATAAATAATCACGCTGTCTCTGAACCGCCCTTATTAAGAGCGGCATCAGGCCTGCCATCAACCGCCGTACCGTGCGCCCGTTTCGGCAGCTTAATAAGAATAAGGTTGGCGCCTGCGACCAGCCAAAACAGGAAGCGATTAGATGACCTCAACAGCAACCTCATCCAGCGCGCTCAACAAGCGCACCATCTATTTCCATGGTTGCATTGGCCTGCCACTTGCCGTCATAGGCTATCCACTCTCGATCTGGATTCCCGCCCATTACTCCGGCGGATTGGGCTTATCGCTGGCAGCGGTTGGAACCATTTTAATGCTGGCGCGGTTTACCGATGTTATTACGGATCCGCTAATGGGCGAATTGTCTGACCGCTGGCAAACCCGTTTCGGTCGTCGCAAGCCCTGGGTCGTGGTCGGCGCGCCCCTCATGATGCTAGGGGTGTACAAGCTCTTCATCCCGCCGGAAGGGATCGGCATGCTGTATTTCCTGTTTTGGCTGACCTTGTTCTTCTTGGGCAGCACCATCATTGCGCTACCGCACAGGGCCTGGGGCGCTGAGCTGTCGCCGGACTATCACCAGCGCAGTCGGGTCACGGCGGCGCGGGAATTATTCGTGTTGGCCGGGCTCATGGTCGCGGCCGCGGTCCCGATGATCATTGAAGTGATGGCCGATCGCGGCGGCTCGGTCAGCCAAGTCTTTGGCGCACTTTGGCATGATGCAACCAGTGCGTTCACGGGCGAGATTATGAACGCCACCCCCGCGGACCGAGCCGCCTTGACCGGGCCAGTACTTGCAGGTCTTGCCTTTGTCGTGATTGGCATCTTACCCATCTGCGTGTTTTTCGTTGTGACCTTCGTTCAAGAACCCGAGCGCCATGAGAAATCAACGGTACCCCTTCTTGAGGGCGCAAAGATCGTGTGGCGGAACGGCCCCATGCGCCGCGTGCTCATGATTGCGCTGCT
>JAQWWC010000313.1 GCA_029249645.1 Pseudomonadales bacterium | reverse complement strand
GTCAATGCCAAAAAAGCGCCCGCGGTCGCATTCAAGTAGCCGATTAACGTTTGGCCGTAGACCGGATCGCCAACCACAACACTACTGAAATAAGGGAAGAAAATGTAAATGACCACCAGAATGTAATACGGGTCTCGTCCCAATTGACCACTGGTCCAACTAAAATACCCCAAGGGGGAGGCTGCCTGCGTTCCGGCGATAGAAAGTATTGGTGTTGACATCGAGCCTCCTTAAACCCTCCCGGCGCCTTTTGGCGACGAAACTCCGCGTTACCCAATTGCCCCCTCTTGGGCCCACTCAATCAATGTGTCCATGCTGTATCCTAAGCTCATTAGGACTGCAGCGGTATGCTCACCGACATCGGGGGATGGTTGGTTTGCACCATGGTGGGTAGCGCCAAACCGGGCCGGCGCTCGAGGTTGGATCATGGCACCCGCTCTTGGGTGCTGAAACCGCTCGAGGGTTTCGGCGGCCTGAATTTGAGGGTCATTTATAAGATCATCACGCCGATTAACGCGTCCGACCGGGATTTCATTTGCGGCAAAAAGGTCGATCAGCTCTTCTGTGGAATAAGTGCTGCAATCCCCGTTTAATGGATGCGACACAATCGCGCCATCGCGGGTGGCACTGACTTCGTATAGATCCGCCAGGTCTCCCGCAAGCGCGGCCCCCTCGCCTTCAAAACTTTGATTCCACATCAGATCCGCCCAATTAAAATAGACCGCCGTGTCGAGCATCGACAGGGCGATATGTTGCCCCCCTGCACCGCGCTCGCGCGCGAAAAGTGCAGCCGTCATGGCTTGAGCTGCCGTTAACGCTGTGACCTTATCAAAGATAATAGTGCGGACCATCGCGTAGGGATCTTGCACGCCTTGCGCCTCGAGAAGACCGCTCATACCCTGAATCACATAGTCATATACTTTCTGGCCAGAGTAAGGCCCAACTTCCCCCATGCCAGAAATCGACAGATAAATCAGTTCCGGAAACCGAAGTTTCAGGGTGTCGTAATCAAGGCCCAGCCGCTTCATTTTACCCGGCCGATAGTTCTGCAAAACAACATCGGCCGTGCCGATCAATTCCTCCGCGAGCTGCCGACCTTGGGGATGCTTTAAGTTGAGCCCGACGGATTTCTTATTGCGATTGATCAATGTAAAGATCGCGCTGACCCCATTGCGGCTCGCCCCCAAACCACGCACCCCATCGCCCCAGCCGGGCGGCTCGATTTTGATGACCTCGGCGCCCTGATCGGCGAGCATCACCGCGGCCATAGGGCCAGAAACCACAGCCGATAGATCGATGATGCGCACGCCCGCAAGCGGGCCGTTAGATGCGGGAAACGTTGAGATGGACTCTTCAGACATGCCTGCATTGGATCTCGGCAATCAGAGCGAGTCAACGC
This sequence comes from Pseudomonadales bacterium, assembly GCA_029249645.1. Lineage (GTDB taxonomy): Bacteria > Pseudomonadota > Gammaproteobacteria > Pseudomonadales > Azotimanducaceae > UBA9926. The sequence goes on along the minus strand of JAQWWC010000313.1, from coordinate 236 downwards.
TTAATTGCCAAGATCCATCGCGACGGCCCATTGTCTTTAAAAAACCTGATCGTTTGCAGAGTAATGTTCGGCAGCTTCAACAAGGCAAAAAAGCGCGGGCTCCGGTCCAGCGATTTGTATCAGAAAATTTTGGAATATATTAGTTTTAATTTATTCTTTTTTAAAAATGGACCGTCCTTGCTAATTTTCTTCCACTTTTTCCTCAAGCGGCCAGCACCTTTCCGGAGAACCATCCC
>JAQWWC010000312.1 GCA_029249645.1 Pseudomonadales bacterium | reverse complement strand
CCGAAAAAATCTTTGGTGCGGCATTTCGAGCCCACTTCACCGCGAGTCGCGATTGGGAAGTCAGGGAGTATGAACGACACGTCAACGACTGGCAGTTGGCTCGATATTTCGAAATTATTTAAGTGCGCATGAAAACGTGATCAGGAGGCCGCTGTGACGGTTGTTGGAATTTTAAAGGCCGATAGTGTGCTCGATGACTTAAAGCGCTCGCACGGCGATTACTCGGATATGTTTACGCGCATTCTGAGCACGGCCGCGCACCCTTGTGAGGTCAAGGTTTACGATGTTGAGCACCACGAGTACCCGCCGGAACTCGATGCCTGCGATGGTTATCTGATCACGGGGAGCAAGCGTAGTGTTTATGAAGACGAGCCCTGGATTCAACAGCTGGGGGATTTTGTTCAGGCCCTGCACAAAGCGCGAAAGAAGCTCGTGGGAATTTGTTTCGGACATCAGCTGGTTGCGCAAGTTCTTGGGGGTAAAACCGAGAAAAGCGATCGGGGTTGGGGGGTAGGTCGACACGACACCCGATTGTTGATGGATTTAAATGCAGATGCACCGGCCGGGTCGGAATTTTCCCTACTCTCAAGCCATCAAGACCAAGTGTCGCAATTACCTGAAGGTGCCAGGATTCTGGCCCAAAGCGAATTTTGTCCAATCGCCGGCATGCTAGTTGAGCAACATATTTTAACCTTCCAGGGCCATCCGGAATTCGACACAGCTTATGCGCGCGCGTTATTACAAATTCGCCGTGAGGCTGTGGGCGAGGTGAAATATGACGCCGCCGTTTCATCCATGACGCAGTCGCCAGATCAAGCACGCGTCGCGGATTGGATTTTAAGGTTTATTGAAGGTGATGGTGCCGATTTAAGAAGGTAATACCGTCATATTGTGAATGAGAATTTTCAGGTAAGATTCTCGTCTTGACCCTAATTAAGGTAGCGGCGTTGCGACCAAAAGTAAACCATGGGCATGCGCTCGAACAATTGGACACAGCCATTTTCAGAGTCGGTGATATCCGGGGCAGGGTGCCGGATCAGATTGATGTTGAGGTCGCTTTTGCCGTTGGGCGCATATTAGGCCGTTGGTATTCCGAAGCAAAAATTGGTGTTGGCCGAGATACTCGAGTCTCAAGTTCGGCCTTGGCCGAGGCCCTTATGGCAGGTTTTATGACCTCGGGTTGTGAAACCTTTGACCTTGGGTTTTGTCCGACGGAAATTGTGGCCTTTGGCGTTGGTATAGAACGAATTGATTTGGGCGTCATGGTGACAGCGAGCCATAATCCGGAGCCCGACAATGGCTTTAAAGTGTTTAAAGCACAAGGAGGCCAAGAATCTATCGCGCATTTACTTGATCGGTTAAGGGACGCGTTGCTGGAAAACGTTATGGGGCAGGGCGCCTTGAGCCCAAAGTCACCTATTGCGCTGTCGCTGATTGACGAGTTCGTTGAACGTATTGCCAGACCCTTAGACTTAGATTGGACAAAAGGTACGCTCGCGCTCAATGGCTTAAACGGGACGGCGAGCCTCGTTGCAATACCACTTGCCGCCCGTTTAAATTTAGACGTTCGATGGATGACAGGCGAAGACGTGGGTCTGCCGATGGCGGGTCCGGATCCGCTCAAGCCAATGCTCGCAGCGCAAATGTCAGCATTTGTTAGAACAAGTCGAGCGGGCGTCGGGGTTGCTTGGGACGGTGATGCGGATCGATGTGTGTTTTTTGACGAGGCAGGCGCCCTTATGCCCAACGCCTATGTCATGGCAATGATGGCAGATCATTTTTTAAAGGACGCAGAAAACCCTTGCGTGGTTTACGATCCAAAGTTGGTGCTGAGCATTCAAAAATCAGTTAGCCGCCATGGGGGGCATGGGGTTCGGGTTGCGACGGGTTCAGCCCATATGCGGGCCGCAATGCATCAAACGGGCGCGGTCTATGGCGGCGAGTCCTCAGCGCATCACTACTTTGGGAGTTTGGGGGGGATCGATTCAGGTATGTTGGCTTGGATTACCATGCTTCAAATTATCGAAAGTTCCGATCAAACGCTTTCTCAACTTGCCAAATCCTATCGCCACGAAGTGGCCGTTCTGCCTGAGTTAAGTCTGCAGGTGGATCACCCTGAGGCGATGATCCATGATCTGGACCAAGCGCTTTTAAAAGGCGAAGGGTGTCTTGAAGTCAAAGGAAAAAAAGAAACCTTTGGCGTAGAAACCCATCGCGCGTATCGGTTGGCGTCGGGCGTTCGTTTTAGTCTTAACCCGTCGACAACCGAAGCGGTCATGCGGTTCAACTTCGAGTCCGATGGGGATCCGCAACATCTGCTCGAGCAATCGGATGACATCCTACAATTGCTGCTGCGGCACACGGGTTCTTATCAAAATTCGACGCCGGTCTTAGCGCTAGCCTGACAAATTTATCTTCCTCAAGCGCCGTTATGTTCTGCCGGCCAAAGCCAGGCTGCGCCTCGAACGCCACTAGCGTCACCGTGCCGGGCGCAGGCAATGCTTGTCGCAACCTGATCTGAAAAAACATAGTGCGCCCACTGGCTTTTGATTGCCTGACAAAGTCCCGGTGTTTTGGATAGACCGCCGCCGAGAACGATGATGTCTGGGTCGATCACATTTATGATTGTGGACAGTGCGAGTGCACACAGCTGACTATACTGATCGAAGGTCTTTTGAGTCGCCTCTGTCCGATTCGAGTTGTCAAAGATTTCTGCCGCGGTCAATCGCTCACCGGTTAAGGTCTCATAGCTCTTTGTTACGCCGTCCCCGGATAACCAGGTTTCAATGCAGTCGGTCCGACCGCAATAACAGGGCCGTCCTCGGGTCCAAGGAAAGTCGTAATCGGGTCGCAGGCGATCAAAAGGTAGGGCGTTGTGCCCCCACTCTCCTGCAATTGCGTTAGGGCCGGCTAGGAGGGCTTGGTTGATTGCGATGCCGCCGCCCACTCCAGTTCCTAAGATGCCGCCGAAGACACAGCTGTGATCTTGACCCGCGCCGTCTACGGCTTCAGACAAGGCGAAACAATCGGCATCATTGGCGATTTTGACGTCTCTTGACACCAATTGGCTTAAATCGGCGGCTAGATTCTGGTGATTGAGTTCCGTGGTATTGCAGTTTTTCATGAGGCCTGTTTTTTTTGAGACAGCGCCAGGTGTTCCAATTCCGATCGGCTTCATGAGGCGGGGGTCCGGTTCTGGATCCGCTAATTGGATGGCTTCGGCCAATGTCTCAAGGAGGCGGGGATAACTTCCTCGAGGGGTCGAAAATCGTTTTTGGTAAGACACGTTGCCGCTGGGTTCTAAGCAAATGACCTCGATTTTTGTGCCGCCAAGGTCAATACCGATGCGGGCTTTGGCGTGTTGAGCGTGGTCTCGGCTCGAGTTTGCATCAGGTCCCACAGAAGGTTCTTTTGACGATTTCATCGTGCGCCGGTTCTTGCGCAAAACGAGATCGGGCAAGCCCTGGGTCGAACGGGTTGGTTACGGCCTTAAGAAGGGCATCAAACTGATCAAAGCGCTCCTCGCTGTAGGCTTGCTGAATCGCGTGTTCGATGAGGTGATTCCGTGGAATGACATAAGGATTGGCCTGTTCCATCCGGAGTCGCGCCGCAGGCTTGTCGTCATTGTCCTGCAACGCGGTTTGCCACTGGGCCATCCATTGCTGCCAATCATCCGTTGCCAGTAAGGGGGCGTTGCTTTCAAGCCGGCCCGCGAGTCCAGAAAAGCTATTGGTAAAATCGAGTTCGTGGGTTTCAAGCAAGGCGAGGAACTCTGCAAAAAGTGCGCGCGAGACCTTTGACGGCGTTAAACCCAGTTTGACCGCACTGTGCGCATTGTAGTGGTCATCAAATCGGTCTGGAAAGGTTTGCAGAGTTGCTTTCGCTTGTTCAATGGCTGCATCCTCGTTGTCATGAAGTATTGGCAGTAACGCTTGTGCCAAAGTCATTAAATTCCAGTGAGCGATGGCAGGTTGATTTTGATAGGCGTAGCGTCCTTGCTGGTCAATGGCGCTGTAAACCGTCGCTTGTTTGAAGGTATCCATAAACGCACAGGGCCCGTAGTCAATTGTCTCGCCCGTGATAAGCATGTTGTCGGTATTCATCACCCCGTGAATGAATCCTAGGCTCTGCCAGTTCGCGATTAGCCGGGCGACCTGTTCAATGATCTGCTCTAACAGGCCAAGGTAAGGCCGCTCGGATCCTCGGAGGTCTGGATAGTGACGGTCGATCGTATAGTCCGCTAAGCGTCTTAGGCTCTCCCGGTCCTGTTGGCCTGAAAAATATTGGAAGGAACCGAAGCGGATATGACTGCTCGCGACGCGAGTGAGTACGCCGCCCGGTTCAGGTTGCTCACGATGGACCATGTCGCCGGTTGTGACCGCGGCGAGTGCACGGGTTGTGGGCACGCCAAGCGCATTCATGGCCTCAGAAACCAAGTACTCGCGAAGCACTGGGCCCAAGGGCGAGCGGCCATCACCGCCCCGAGCGTAATGCGTCGGGCCGGAGCCTTTCAGTTGCAAATCAAAGCGCTGCCCTGTGTTACTCAGGACTTCACCCAGCAGAAGTGCTCGACCGTCGCCCAATTGAGGATTCCAGTTGCCAAACTGAAATCCGGCATAAACCGCTGCGAGCGGGTCCGCGCCCGGCAGTAATTCATTGCCAGCGAAAACTTGCGCTGCATCTTTGGACAGCAGCCACGTCCGGTCGACCCCCAACTGTTCCGCTAAATCAAGGTTGGTTTTAATCAGGGTTGGCTGGGTAACCGGTTGTAGTGCCTGCCGAGTATAAAAATTGGCAGGCAACTGCGCGTACGTATTGTCGAAAGTTATGGGTGCACTCATCTGTAAACTTTAGCACAATGACATCGTAATCGAGTCAAGAGAGGGGCAGTACCGAGATGTTGTTTGATGATGGTAATTCCTTTGAAAATTGGGCAGAAACCTTGTCCACCCAGGACACGCACGAGCGTCACGGTTGCGCCTGTTGTTCAGCCTTGCCGAGTTTATTGGCTGAGCAGTTTGACGATGTCAAGCAGCTGACTCAATCTGAGCATTGGGCTGCGCGAGGGCAGGTGCCCTCGAAAGTAGTTGATGGCCTTTGGATTAACGCGAAAATCTACACGATGGATCAATCGCAGCGCGTCGCGGAGGCGCTGGCGATCCGAGACGGTAAAGTTTTGGCTTGTGGTAATGCCGCTGATTTGATTCAAGCCCATGGCGACACGCTTCAGGTGATCGATGCCAAGGGCCGAATCATCCTGCCAGGCTTCATCGAGCCGCACATGCATTTTTTGCCGATCGCAACGATTGGTCGGTTAGAAGATGTGGGACCTTACCGGTTTTCAAAAACTGAGGACGCGCTGGCCCATTTGAAATCCCTCGCAGCGACCCTCGCCCCTGGTGAGTGGCTGATGGGGCGTCAATTTGACCCCTCTTTACAGGAGGGTCCAAATCAATTAACCCGTGACGAACTGGATATCGTCTCCGCTGTTAATCCAGTGTTTATCTATAACGCGTCGCTTCATTTTGCATACTGTAACTCGGCGGCGCTGGCGGTAGCGGGTATTACCAAGGCGACGCCCGATGATCCCGCATCGCCTTACGGACGAGACGCGTTTGGGGCGCCTAATGGCGTGTTGAAAGGTAACCGGGCCATTGGGAGCGTCGTAAGGCATAACCTCGCGCAACGCGAATATGATCTAGCGGAAGCCGCGCTCGAGGTGTGCGCTCGAGCCAACCGAAAAGGCATTACCACCTTTTGTGATCAAGCAACCGGAATGGTGCGCGGCGTGAGCGAAGTTGAGATCTACGAGGCTTTGGCAAAATCCGGGCGGATGACCGCAAGGCTCCGTTATTCTTTGAGTTATGGTCTCGCTGAAAAATGGGACGCCTCAGAGATTCGTTACGGGCATGGCGACGCGCAGGTGCGCGCGGTGGGTTGGAAAATCGTTTCCGATGGGTCTAATCAGGGTTTTTCAGGGCTTCAGCGCGAGCCTTATTTGTATAAAGAGGATTCGGGTTTGGCCTATGTCGCGCCGGATGTTTTAAATGAAATGGTGCGCAGTCGAACGGAACGCGGTTGGCCTTTGGTGATTCATGCCAATGGGGATTTGGCGATAGACCGAGCACTTGATGCGTTCGAAGCAGTTGTTGATTCTGGCTTAGCGCTTAATGCACCCTGCCGGATTGAGCATTGCAGTATCTTGCATGATGCGCAAATACAACGGATTAAGGCGTTGGGGTTGTCACCGAGTTTCCTGATCGGGCATGTCTACTATTGGGGTCACGCGATGCGGGATCAGGTATTTGGCGAGGCCAAGGCGGTCCTGTTGGATCGCACTAAGGCTTGTGAGGATGCGGGCATCCGCTGGACGCTGCATTCAGATGAACCCGTGACCGAAATGGGGCCACTGCGCTGTATCGAAAACGCGGTGACCCGCAGTCTTTGGCGAGAGCCGGATCAACAATTAGCGCCGTGGGAGGCTGTGAGTGTTATGGCCGGACTGCGGGCCATGACGATTGATGCTGCGTGGCAATGTCATTCGGATCATGAGATTGGATCGCTTGAACCTGGCAAATGGGCCGATTTCGTCATCTTAGAGCAAGACCCAATGTCCTCTCCGGTCGATGCGATCAGCGATATTGCGGTTGTTGAAACCTGGCTTTCAGGCCGTTTGGTTTACGATCGTGATACTGACGCCGCAAGGGACGCAACGGATGGACTGGCTGATGTCGAGTCCTAATTTGCGCGAAGGCGATTGGCTCAGGCGAAGACGCCTCACGGAATTTGCTGTTAAAACAGAACAACATAACAATCAGTTCAACACTTGAATCATCATGGGAGTGATCAACGATGAATGGCGCAGAAAGCATGTTAGAAACCTTGATCAATGGCGGTGTTGAAGTTTGTTTTTCAAATCCAGGCACCTCCGAGATGCATATGGTGGCCGCCATCGGTAAAAGTGACAAAATGCGGTCGATCTTGAGTCTGTTTGAGGGTGTTTGTTCTGGGGCCGCTGACGGTTACGCGCGCATGGCGGGAAAACCGGCCTTAACTTTGCTGCATCTTGGACCTGGCTTGTCCAACGCTTCAGCGAACCTTCATAACGCCAAAAAAGCTCGCTCACCGGTGATCAATCTCATTGGAGACCATGCCACTTACCATAAAAAATATGATGCGCCGCTGAATTCCGACGTGATCGGGCTTTCTGGGCCGGTCTCACATTGGGTTCGAAATGTCGCCAGCGCCGAGACCCTGCCAATGGATGCCGCTGAGGCGGTTCAGGCCGCAATGGTTCAGCCAGGTCAGATTGCGACCCTGATTATTCCTGCCGACTGCGCTTGGGATGACTCGGTCGCGCCCGTTGCTGCCTTGCCGAGGCAACGCAACGCGCTTGCTGAAGACGCGGCAATCGATCAGGCGGTGGCACTGCTAACCAATGGCCGAAAGACGGTTTTGATGTTGTCCCACGGCGCGCTGACCGAGGCTGGGCTTGAACTGGTTGATCAAGTGGCTCAAGCGACCGGCGCAAAACTGATCTGTGACACGTTTACACCCAAGTTGGCCAGGGGTGAGGGCCGGTGTGAGGTTGAGCGGTTGGGCTATTTCGCCGAGCAAGCGCTGGTTCAACTTGAAGACG
>JAQWWC010000311.1 GCA_029249645.1 Pseudomonadales bacterium | reverse complement strand
GCTATCACGATCAACTTAATGGGCTCTCAGATCGCTTCTCGACCGTTCCCTTAATGGAAGAGCTTAAGGTCCTAGCTAAAGCCGCAGGGTTATGGAACCTTTGGATGCCTGCGGATCATGGCGGCTTGACCAATGAGCAGTACAGTCCGCTCGCCGAAATCATGGGCCGCGTGCTTTGGTCACCAGAGGTGTTCAATTGCAACGCCCCGGATACGGGCAATATGGAAGTGTTCATGAAGTATGGTACTGAGGCCCAAAAAGAGCAGTGGCTGAAGCCGCTCTTGGACGGCGAGATTCGATCGTCTTATGCCATGACAGAGCCTGATGTCGCGTCAAGTGATGCCACAAATGTTCGAACGCGAATCGAGCGTGACGGCGAAGACTACGTGATTAACGGCCGCAAGTGGTTTATCACGAACGCCCCGTATGAGCGAACCAAGATCTTAATCGTAATGGGCAAGTCTGACCCAGATAATGCCAACCGGCATCTTCAACAAAGCCAAATCCTTGTGCCTAAAGATACGCCCGGATTGACCGTCATTAGACCATTGACGACCCTTGGATACGATGACGCGCCTTTGGGTCATGCTGAACTGTTATTCGAGAATGTGCGGGTGCCTAAAGAGAATATCCTCCTTGGTGAGGGCCGAGGGTTTGAAATCTCCCAAGGCCGGCTTGGGCCGGGCCGCATTCATCACTGCATGCGTCTGATTGGGTGCGCGCAGCGGGCATTGGAATTGGCTTGCCAGCGCGCAACGCGCCGAGAAACCTTTGGTCGGATGTTGGCGGATCACCAGTCGGTTTTAGAAGATTTAGCGAAGTCGTTTAGTGAGATCGAGCAAGCAAGGCTGCTAACCCTGAAAACAGCGCGGCGGGTCGATGAATTGGGCGCCAAGGATGCTCGGGATTATATTGCTGCGGCGAAAATTACGGTGCCACTCATGGCGCAAACCGTCATTGATCGTTGTATGCAGATTCACGGCGCCGGCGGCTTAACGGCCGATTATCCGATGGCTGAAGCCTTTAATTATGCGCGATGGTGTCGGCAGGCCGACGGTCCGGATCAGGTGCATATGATGGCGCTTGGTAAGCAGGTGATTAAACGATTTTCGGCCTAGGCGCAGGTTGGTAGCTTGCTCGGTTTCGACTTAAAAATCGTGCTTGCGAGGTGCTGGCGCGGAGTTTCGCAGTAGGTGCTTGTGCTTTTCAGACGTGACCCGAAGTAACTTGGCCGTCGCCGCGCATCGCGCTGATTGGGCGGATCGGGTGGCGGCTGCGTTGGGCTGAGACCGTTTTAAGATCGATTGGTAAAAAAATTACGTTTGCGGTTTATCGAGCGTAACCAGGTGGGCGGGAGTGCGTCAAATTAGGGGGGCGCCAAAAGCCTAGCTTTGGTATACCAATTAATGTTGGCGCTTATCAACGCTGATGGGGGACTCGCTGGTTGTCCGATAGAGGAATCAAATCTAAAGAAGGCGTGATGTTATGAAAAAGCGAAGAGTTGGCCCCCGCGTTACCCTCGTTTTATTGACCCTAGTCGCCCTTGGTGCCTGGCTATATCAGGGTGACCTTCCGGCGGAGGCGGTGGATGCAAAATACACGAGTCCCACCTCACAATTTCTGACGTTAGACGACGGCGCGCGGATCCATTTCAGAGATGAGGGCAACCGCACTGGCCTGCCGATTGTTTTGGTTCATGGCAGTATGGCCTCGCTGCATACGTGGGAGCCTTGGGTTGCACGCTTAGGCGAGACTTACCGGATTGTCACCCTTGATCTGCCGGCGCACGGCCTAACCGGCGCGGTCCCCAGCGCGGATTACAGCAGCACAGCCCAATTGCGCACGGTGCAGGCGGTGACCTCGCACCTCAACTTAGAGCAGTTCGTTCTAGGCGGAAACTCGATGGGCGGTGGCGTGTCTTGGCGGTACGCACTTGAATACCCCGAGTCGGTCTTAGCGCTCATATTGGTTGATGCCTCAGGGCCTGCCGCCTGGTATCAAGCGCGACGTGAAGCAAAGCCTGACAAGGCATCGCCACTGGCTTTCAAGCTGCTGGGGCAATCCTGGTTTAGGGCGATTGCGGCAAGGATTGACCCGTACTACCTCGCAGTGCAAGGCGCTAAATCGGCCTACAATGACTCGCCCGTGGTCACCGATGCGCTCATCATGCGGTACTACGAACTGGCGCTGCGAGCAGGCACGCGAGACGCGATCCTCGGCCGCTTCAACTCATGGCAAGGCCCAGGCCGTCAGTCTGAAGATCTAACGGTGTTGACGCAGCCAACCCTGATACTTTGGGGCCGAGAAGACAGCGTGATCAGCGTGGCGACCGCGGATCAATTTCAAGCGGCGATGCCGCACAGTGAGGTCATCATTTATGACGGTGTAGGTCACGCCCCAATGGAAGAAGTGCCGGAACGATCTGCTGAAGACGTTCGGCGGTTTCTCAGGGCGCTCAATCGTGATGGGGTCTAAGCCGCACGCTCTTAAAGGAACAAGCGGGTAAGGGTTGTCTCGGCTAGGGCCAAAGCCAAGATCCACACCGGATTAATCCGCGACAGGACGTTTCGCATCGTCAAGTCTAAAATTGTTGTCGCTTTTGAGACTTAACGCACGGTAGCCCCCTCTTATCGTGTGCGTCTTTCTGCTTGGTGTTGGGTCTGCGAGACTCGGCGGTGAGCGGTTTTGGTTGATGCAAACCATGCAAGCAAGCCGAGCGACTGCTTGTGCGGGTATCGATCACGCGCTTGATCAAGACCAGGTTAACGTGGTGCTGGAGGGTTTCTTTTGTTGTGGGTTAAGGTTTCGATGAAACAGATTTTGCGGCTGATTCTGTGTGGCGCACTTTGCTGGATGAATCCAGTGGCGGCTAATGGTGCTGCAGGCGTGTTCACGCTCGATGTTGATGACAATGGGGAACTTGCGCCGCTGACTGACGGTTTGCTTATTCTTCGACATTTATTCGGGTTCTCGGGCAATGCCTTAACCGAGGGGGCGCTGGGTGAGAATTCAAAGCGAGTCGAGGCAAGTGCGATCAATGCCTACCTCACGGACCATAGACCCGCGATGGATATAGACGGTGATGGCGAGGTTCGGCCTCTGACTGATGGCCTGCTGATTTTGAGATATTTGTTTGGTTTTACGGGTAATGCCCTAATCGATGGCGCTGTGGGCTCCCTAGCCGAGCGTGGTACCAGTTCGAAGGTGGTTGCGCAGTTACAAACCCTTATGGACACCGATGGCGATGGCATTCTCGATAGCGATGAGGATCAGCCGCCGGTGATCGCCCTGATTGGAGAGGCGTCGATTACCCTGGGTGAAGGCGATGACTATTTCGATCCCGGAGCGACCGCCCTTGACCCAGAAGATGGCGGGTTAACCCGCCAGATTGATGTGATTGGCTTGGATGCGCTGGCGACCGCAGTGCCGGGGCGCTATATCATCCGTTATGAAGTGGCCGACAGCGCCGGCAACGCAACTGCGCTCGAGCGCGTGGTCATTGTCACGCCGAAGGTTCAGTCGCTCTCTGTGTTGACAGCCTTGCCGGCCGCTGAGAGCCCGGTGAATCTGCTGAGCGCACCTTTTGAAGTAATCGGCGCCTTTGATGCAGGCATTGACTATGCTTCCTGTGAGAACGACGGCGGTGCAGGATGCCCCAATATCAACTGGAAGCTGGTGAGTGATTCTGAGCGAGGAGTGGTGCTGGAGGTCAGTCATTCAGGGGCCGGGAAATTGGCGGGACTGTATCTAAAGACTGGGCCCGCGGGCCCCGTTGACCTCAGCGCGTATGGTCGGGGCACCTTGGAGTTTGATGTCAAAGTCACCTCGGGTGATCCCAGCATGAAAATGAAGGTCGATTGTGTTTATCCCTGTACCTCCGGAGATTTTGTCCTGGCGGATGCGTCCTCCGACGTTTGGATCAGCTACGTGGTTGAGGTTGATGATTTGGTCGCCAAGGGGCTTGAGTTGCGCTCAATCGATACCGGCATCGTCATTTGGGCGGCAGAATTTACCAACACGGTTTTTCAGTTGGACAATGTCCGGTGGCGGGCGAACGTCGAGGGACCAGGCGATACGGCCAATCAACTGGATCCGCCGGGCACCGGTTGGGTGAATCCCAATCCAATAGCAGGGTTTGAAGCACCGGTGTCTTATCCTGGCTATTCTTTGGCTTGGTCGGATGAGTTCAATGGGGATGTCTTAAATACCGAAGACTGGAATTTGGAGGTCAATGGGGATGGCGGCGGTAATAATGAGTTGCAGTTTTACCGCGCTGAAAATGCGTATCTGCGAGAAGGCTTGCTGGTCATTGAGGCGCGGGAAGAGTCTTTTGCCGGTCGCAACTACACCTCGGCTCGGCTAACGACACAGGATAAAATTGAATTTACCTATGGTCGGATCGATATCCGTGCTGCGTTGCCGACGGGTCAAGGCGTTTGGCCCGCGCTTTGGATGCTCGGGGCGAATTTTCCGGAGGTGGGTTGGCCCCAAAGCGGTGAGATCGATATTGTGGAGTTATTGGGCCAAGAAGACGATCGGGTTTACGGCACCGTGCATTGGCAGAATGAGGGTAACAAGGCCCAATATCCAAATACCGGTTCTGGTGGTAAGAAGCTCGCGGGCGGTGAAAACTATCACGCGCAGTATCATGTGTTCAGTTTGGTCTGGCAGGAAACTCAGTTGGAATGGTTCGTTGATGGCGTCAGCTACTTAAAGTTCGAAATTAATGATAATGCTAACCTTGCTGCATTTCGAAAATCTTTTTTCTTAATTTTCAATGTGGCGGTGGGGGGCAACTGGCCGGGTTCCCCAGATCAATCGACGCGCTTCCCGCAGAGCATGCTGGTCGACTATGTTCGAGCCTACCAAGCCTCAGGTGATTAGACTGCCCAAATGAGGGACGCCATCTGAACAAGGGTCGTTGCGGATGCAAAAAACCGTAGCGGTGAAAGCGTTGCGTTAAGCCGGTCTTGTTCAAATCGAGCGCCCCGGCAGCGGGTTGCCAGGTTGGCAGATTTCACTTATGTTGAAGAACCTTTTGTCTTAGAGGTAACGCGCTATGAGTGAGGCTAAAAGTTCTGATCTAGACCTGCACGCCATCGACGTGAGCGACCCGCAACTGTATCTCAACGATAGCTGGCAAGCGCCGTTTGCAAAGCTGCGCGCGGAAGCGCCGGTGCATTTTCAACCGAATAGTCCGACTGGGCCTTACTGGTCGGTGAGCTCCCATGAGCTGATTAAGGCGGTCGATACCAATCATCAGGTTTTCTCATCAGCCGATGGCATCGCCATTGCGGAAACGCCGCCCCAGGAATCGCTCCAGAGTACAGACGTCGTCATCGAGAATTTCATCGCGATGGACTCACCCGATCACGATCGCCAGCGCGCAACGGTTGCGCCATCGGTCGCGCCCAGTAACTTGGCGAATTTCGAGCCAATGATTCGTGAACGCGTGGTGGATATTTTGAGTAATCTGCCCGCCAATGACACCTTCGACTGGGTCGATGAGGTGTCGGTTGAGTTAACCGCGCGAATGCTCGCGACCTTATTCGACTTCCCCTATGAAGACCGACGAAAACTCATTCACTGGTCCGATATCACAACCGATACGCCCGAGTTAACCGGGGCCGAGATCCTCGACCCCGAGCAGCGCAAAGCGGATCTGATGGACTGCGCCGGAACTTTTATGGGCCTTTGGCAGGACCGGGTCTCACGGCCGCCGAAGTTTGATCTCATCTCGATGATGGCCCACGGTAAAGACACTCAAAACATGACCGAGAACCCGATGCTGTTTCTCGGCAATATTTTGCTACTCATCGTCGGGGGCAACGACACCACGCGCAACAGTATCTCTGGCGGTGTTCTGGCGCTGAACGAGTTTCCGGATCAGCACCGGTTGCTGATGGATCGCCCAGAACTGATTCCGAACATGGTCTCAGAAATGATTCGTTGGCAGACGCCGGTGATCCATATGCGCCGCCGAGCTTTGGCCGACCAGCGTTTGGGGGATGAGCTGATTCGGGCAGGTGAGAAGGTGGTGATGTGGTACCTGTCCGGTAACCGGGACGAAAGTGTCTTTCCTGAGGCGGATCGGCTCATGATCGATCGGCCCAATGCGCGGGCCCATGTTGCGTTTGGCTTTGGGATTCATCGTTGCATGGGTAACCGATTGGCGGAAATGCAGCTTCGAGTGCTCTGGGAAGAAATTCATAAACGATATGAATATATCGAAGTGGTTGGTCCGGCAGAACGAAACCCCAATAATTTTATTCGGGGCATCAAATCGCTACCAGTGCGACTGCATCATCGGCGCTAAGCGCTCAGACCGCGCGCAAACCACACGGTTGTTTGGCTTTATCGCGGCACGCGAGCGTTAGGGCGCGGTTTTTAAGTGATCCAATATAAAGGCATATTCTAGCGCCGTCTTTCGATACCGCTCGTAGCGGCCGGAGGGCCCGCCGTGGCCCGAGGCCATATCCGTATCCAATATCAAATGGTTTTCATCGGTCTTGAGGCGACGGAGCCGGGCCACCCATTTTGCGGGCTCAAAATATTGAACCTGAGAGTCGTGTAGCCCGGTCGTGACCAGCATATTGGGATAATCCTGAGCTTTGACTTGATCATAGGGTGAGTAAGACAACATATAGTCATAATCTGCGGCAATCTTGGGATCCCCCCACTCGCGATATTCAGAAGTGGTGAGCGGAATGCTGTCATCTAGCATGGTCGTCACAACGTCAACGAAAGGCACCTTGGCAATAATGCCTTGATAGACTTCGGGCGCTTCATTAGCAACAACGCCCATCAACAGTCCGCCGGCAGAGCCGCCCGCGGCAAATAGATTTTTGGGATCCGCCAACCCGGTAGAGGCTAAATATCGAGAGCCCTCAATGAAATCGGTAAAGGTATTTTTTTTCTGCTTTAGGCGACCTTGTTCATACCACTGCCGGCCAAGTTCCTGGCCACCGCGAACATGAATGATGGCAAAAACAAATCCGCGGTCCAACAAGGAAAGACTAGCAGATCGAAAATAGGGCTCTGTAGAGTATCCATAAGATCCATAGGCGTATAAGTAGGCTGGTCGAGGTTGGCGTTTTAACGTGTGATTATAAACCAAGGAAATGGGTACCTCTGCGCCGTCGGATGCGCTGAAGGTGTGGTATTCCGTCGTGTAGTGATCTGGGTTAAAGGCGCCGTCTACCTGAGCCTGCTTGAGCAATTGTGTGTCACCAGTTTCGGTATTAAAAGCAAGCGTGCTGTCTGGTGTTTTCAAACTGCTCAGTTCATATCGAATGACCGATGAGGTTGAATCCGGATTGGCAGATAGGTTGAGGGTCGCCGGAACATCTTGGATTGGAATGTCCCGGGTCGGTTGACCGCTTTGATCATAAATTCGCAGCCGCGCGACGCCTTGTTCGATTTCCTTGGTCACGATAAATTCATCAAATACCTCGAAATCCTCAATAAAGACGGCAGGGTCTGGTGTGATCAGAGGTTCCCAGGCCGATTGATCGGCAGCATCTTCCGCCTCAACGCGCATCAACCGGTAGTTTGGTGCCCCATCGTTGGTTAACAAATAGAAATGGTCATTGAGATGCCGCGCCCGGTATTCATGCTGGGCTTTGCGTGCAAGCAACGGGTAGGGCGCGGCCAAAGGTTGCTCACGAGGAATGATTAAAATCTCGGTGCTTTCGGTACTATCTGCCCTAATAAAGATGAAGGCTTTGCTCCGACTTTCTTCCAACCAAAGTGAGAAGGTTGGGTCCGTCTCGCGATAGACCAGCTGATCTTCGCTTTGATCCGTGCCGAGTTGATGCTGATAGACTTCATGTTCGAGGAGCGTCTGCGGATGTTTCTTGATGTAAAATAGGGTTTGGCCATCCTGACTCCAGGCCATTGACGGGGCTGCGCCCGTGATCACGTCTGGATGCGCAGTGTCAGATCCGACGGCTTTGATTCTGAGTGTGTAGATCCGCCTGCTAAGGGTGTCTTCGGCATAAGCAATCATGTCTTGGGCTGGATTGACGACCCAGTTGCCCACCGCAAAATAGTCATAGTCTTGGGCGAGTAGATTGACGTCCAGCACGACCTCCGTTGTGTCGGGGTTATTGTTCTGAAAGCGCTTATATATCGGGTGTTCGAGCCCGGGCTCAAAGGCACGATAATATTGATAGCCACCGAGTGCGATTGGAACCGTCGCATCATTTTTGGGCAATCGATTGGTGATTTCTTGAAATAGGGTGGTTTGGAGTCTTTCGGTATGGGCCATTAGCTGTTTGCCATACGCGTTCTCAGCCGCAAGCAGCGCCAAGACCTTCGGGTCGGATCGGTCATCATCCCGGATCCAGTAGTATTCATCCAGACGCCGTTGGTCGCCGGCTCCAATCCAAGTCGGCACTTGCTCAGCAACGGGGGGCGCAAGGATGGCTTCTTGGACCTTACTAGGGGCTTCACACGCCGTCAGCCCAAAGATGATCAGCAATACTAAAAATGAAATCGGTTGCACGCGCGTTCCTCTTTGGTTGGGCCCTCTGGATTGACGGATTATGAGCAAGCTGGGTATTGGTCTCTTATTCCCTTAGCCTCCACGGCTGTAGGGCTAAGTATCAGAGGATATCGTTTGCCAAAGAATACCACGTTCGATTCAATTCGAGTTGAGAAAACCGCCGCCGGCATCGGTTCATCGGCAGTGTTGGCGCGGCGTGAATGGTGACCGGACTGAGCTGATTGTCTATTCGTAGTGAATTGGTATTAAGAGGCTTTGAGGCGGTAGAGGCTTAACTGAATTTATTCTCTTAAGCCTAATATTCTGTATTAAATGTAGTGGTTTCTATTAGCAGCAGCGGTTTTTGACGTATTAGGGGCACCTTAATATGCGCTATTCGGACGTCCCTGAATGCCGTGTCCTTCCATCATAAAACCATCCGCTATAATGTGCTGGCGCCGAGTACCAGCAACCAGCCCGTAGCTAGGCCTTGAGGGTAAAGCCAAATCGGTCCAGCGGAAACTGTCGAATTCGTTTGCCGGTGGCGTGGAATAACGCATTTGCCACTGCTGGTGCGATCGCGGTCGTTGCTTGCTCGCCCACGCCGGTGGGCGGCGCATCACTTTGCATAATGTGAACTTCGACGGCAGGCATCTGATTAAATCGTAATGCCCGAGCGTCATGAAAGTTGCTTTGTTGGACCTGGCCATCCACCAAATCGATCGCGCCGTACGCCACCGCGTTGAGTCCCAGCATCACGCCGCCATGAATTTGGGCCTCGATTCCCAAGGGATTGACGGCAAAACCGCAATCGACCACGCAGACCACGCGATCAACGGTGAAGGTGCCATCGCGGGCGACCGTCACTTCGACCGCTTGTGCGATGGGGGACACTGAATAGACTCTAGCTGCCACACCGCGCCCCCGTCCGGCTGCCAAGGGTTGATCCCAGTCTGCGGCTTCTTTGAGTCGCAAGAGCAATTGGTGCATTCGGTCATTATCCTGGGTCAGATGCAGTCGAAGCGCTAAGGGGTCTTTACCACCGAGGTGGGCTAGCTCGTCTAAAAAGCATTCGTAGGCAATCCCTGTGTGCGTGTGTCCCACGGCTCGCCATTCATGGGGTCGTACGCCGATCTTTGGCGGGTTGTGACTTTCAACACGGTGATGGGGGATTCGGTACGACGTGCCGTAGGGGAAGACGCCGAAGGGTTCCTGCAAGCAACCATCGACAGAATAAATATCGATGCCTCGAACCATATACGTTGGGTCATGTTTGGTGTGCTGCATGATGGATTGGCCCACCACGGTTTGATGCCAAGAGGCGGGGTAACCCTCGGCATCGACGGTGCCACGTAGGCGATGTACAAATAACGGTCGAT
>JAQWWC010000310.1 GCA_029249645.1 Pseudomonadales bacterium | reverse complement strand
TCCAAACCGTCATAAACCAAACCACCGCGAATCATAATATCGTGCATAAGAATTCCTTTAAAATGGGATGCCGCGGCCTGCCCTAACCCCAGCGATCGGCCCTTCGTTACGATATCGCTGTCATCAAATTGAACCGAGTAGGGCAACAACGGATGGCAAGGTCCGTGCGATACAAAGCGCATAATAGGCTTCCGAAATGCTTTCGGCCAGAGCCCGGTTTGGCGACTCAATACGGGGCACCATCTCGGTTACATTACCCGAGCGCACAAAACAGAACCATCTTGGTGACTTAACGGAATAAAGGTTATTCGCCGTCTATTGGCTGCCCATTCTTACTAGCCATTCGGGTTTCGCGGCCACCTATCGCGACCGTAAGCCCTCTTTTTGGAGTGTCCAAAGCAAGACATCCAAGCGATCCTGACCGAAAAATGGTGCACCTTGATAAACACAGGTCGGCACGCCCCAGTGCCCAGCCTGTTCATGCGCCACTTGATTGGCAGCAATCACCGCATCCAAGCGATCCGTCTCATGGATAATGCGTTGATCCATACCCGCAAGATCAAGGCCTGCTCGATGCGCCGCCTGCGCAAGGTGTTCGCCCTGATCCCAACCGATCGTCCCGCCCCAGATGAGCGCTGAAACTTCATCGGCAAAGGCAAGGCCCGCCCCGAGTTCTTCCGCCAGGGCGCCCAGGCGGGTTAACCGGTCAATATAAGGCTGAACCTCGCCCGTCTGCCGGCGCCCGTGTTCATCAACAATTTGTACGACCGGGTCGGGGCGCGGCCAAACAAAGGGTAATGCTAGAAATTCTGCAACCCGAAAAACATCGGTCATAAAATAGGAGAACCACTGCGGCTGTACACTGTGAAAAAACTCAGGCGAGCGCACGGCAATCGGATAGACCGGCCGAAAATTCACAATAAGATCGTACTGCGCCTCCCAATCGCGCAAGCGCCTCGTCGCCAAATAAGACCACGGACTGCGAAACGACCAGAAGACATCGATTGCCATGGATTGTGATTGCGTCATTGTTGTCTCCTTGGGCCTCGCCCTATCAAGGCCCGACATCGATTTACACGTGCACCGGTCCCACATTAAGACCCTGCAGTTGCGCCAGGAATTTTCCCAGCTTTTAGTGCCGCGCCCAACGCGCGCGGCTTATGCGTTAATGGCCTTATCAAAGGCTGGCCTTGCGGCAATCCGGGCGATATACGCCAAGAGGTGCGTCATCTCATCGGTGACGCATCCCGACCGCTGACTCATGAAGCAGGCATGACCCAACATAATGTCCGCACCCGAGAAATCGCCGATCAGGTAGTCACGTCCCGCCAGCGCATCATTCACAGGTTCTAAGGCTTTGGTCAGCAGGCGCTGAGCTTGGCCTAGCACTTTTTCGTCTCGGCGGTCCGGTGGCAGCAAGATGGTTTGGACCACGATCGTGTTAATCGGCGGCATCACCATCCCTTCGCAGTAGTGAAACCACTGTAAGTATTCCGGAAACAAGGTCGAGGCAACTTCGGGTTTCAATCCGCCGTTTTTGTGGCGCTCAAGGATGTATTCAACGATGGCGCCAGACTCAAAAACACTGATGTCACCATCATCAAGAACCGGGACTCGACCCAGGGGATGTCGCGCTCGGTGCGCGTCGGACTTCAGATCTTTTGGATGAAAATCCATTCGGTTGAGCTCATAAGGTAGTGCCAGCTCTTCAAGCAACCAGAGAATTCGCCCGGCTCGGGAGTTGGGTGCAAAGTGTAGGGTCAACATTTAAAAGTACCTCCATTGGGTTTTCGGTGTTCATTACGCGGCGGGTTCGGCCGATAAAGGCGGCAGTAAATACGCGTCGAGGACCCCTAAGGGCCCCAGCACATGCTCGACCGCTGCCCGGTCCGAATTGGATAAATCAAGAATCTCAGTCCGGATATGACGCCGAGAGACTTCACAGTATTTCAGCGCCCGCATCGGCACTGGGCCATCACCCAGATCCAGCGCGCACCATCTTTCGCCCTCGGCCAAGGCCAAGCGAGACGTCTTCAAAAATTCATGGTGGGTGTCACGCATGTGATGAAAAAACGGCGTAAGGGTTTCCGGGAGCACGTCCCGAGGCGCGTATCCTCCCCCGCTCGATTCTGCCGCAAAGATTTGGGTCATGCGCGGCAGCAGGCTCGGCGCACTCGCCTCGATCCAACTCCGGGGTTCGGGATCAGATGCGATGTGCGCTTTGAACAGTCCAGCGAAAGTGAAATCCCCCAAGCTCGCGCAGTCGCCCAACAGATAAGGCTGCTCGCTAAAATGCGCTGCGGCATATTGCATGAGGGTATCAAAATCCGCCCGCACCTGAGCCGATTGATCTGGTCCGCAGCCTCGATTGCCGCAAGCCCGCAAGCCAAAGTTATCGCGAATCGTTTGAATCAAAACCGCGGCCGCCTGCTGCTCGTCCGGACTCAGTCCTTCATCCTGAAATCGTCCGTGGCGATTGGCATAAAAGCCCTCGGCAATCGCCGCCACATTGTCGGGATAGCACCATCGACTGTTAATTGCATAGCGGCCAAACCACTCATCCGCCCAATCTTCGAGCAAATGTGCTGCAATTTTTTGCACCGGTGTCTTAGGCAGCAATGGTCGATCTGGATATTTCTGATTGAGCATCAGGCCAATTGGCGTCGTATCGTGCAGGAACCAGCCCTCTGGGGTTTCAAGTCCCGGTATAAAGTGGGTGCCTAGCCGCGCCTCGACCGCTGCTTGCGACGCCTCAGACTTTAATTTGAAGGTATATGACACGCCCAAATAATTCAGCATTGCTTGCAACTTGCGTGTGAACAAACTGTGTTCGCCTCCCCAAAGCACATACTGACCTTCAAACACGTGTATTTCTCCTTTGCTGACCGCTTATGTCCAAAGTGCCTCGCCCTTTTTTTTAAACGCGCAGTCAAGTCGAATCGTTTAGCCCCAAAATCAGCGGATAACCGATGTTGGCCTCCAACGCTGCTACTTTGGGCAACAAGGCCGCGCTCTAAGGCGGAACAAGCGCCGCATTCGCATCAATGCCCGCCAGTCCGGGGTCAAAATCAAGCGGGCCGCACGTCACGATCAACCCGCGCTGATCCAGGAACGCGGCTATCCCAGCGCCCAGTCTAAAACATAATGGAAATCATTATCGTTTGCCAGATGAGCGGATGCCTACGGGTTTCGGCCGCTTAAAAAGAGTTCGCATCATTTATGGGTTCTGCTTTAATTCACCCTCAACCGCAAAAACGACCGCTATGAAAAACTGTATCCTCCGCGCGCACCACAAGCTCGTCTACGGCAGCCTGCTAAAGTTCTGCCTTTTGATTTTATGGGCCGGTACGGCAAACGCCGAGCCCAAGTCGAGTGAGCGCTCGGTAACATTGTCTTCGGGCGCCAACGCGACCTTAAAACTTCCCCCGGCCAA
>JAQWWC010000309.1 GCA_029249645.1 Pseudomonadales bacterium | reverse complement strand
GCCAAACGCTTTGCCACCGATGCTGGCTTTAATATCTGCAACGATGCGCTTCAACTGCACGGGGGGTACGGCTATATGCGCGAATACCCGCTGGAGCGTTACATCCGCGATAATCGCGTGCACCAGATCCTAGAAGGGACGAATGAAATCATGCGCGTCATAATTGCCCGTCGACTACTTGCCCTGGCGGACCTAGAAGCCATCACTTAAGGAGAGACCATGACTGAGAAATTACAATTTGAGATGCAGGACCATACCGCCTTAATCACCATCAATAATCCCGCTGCCAACACCTGGGACGCCGATAACTTGCAGGCGCTTGAAGCGTTGATCAAAGATCTCAATGCCGATCCCAACTGCTACAGCTTGGTCATTACCGGGGCCGGGGATAAATTCTTTTCAGCGGGTGCGGATCTGAACCTGTTCGCAAGCGGTGACCCCGAGCATGCGGGTATCATTGCCAATCATTTTCACGCTGCCTTCCAGGCCTTAACCCACTTCAACGGGGTTTCAGTCGCCGCCATCAACGGGTATGCCATGGGCGGCGGGCTTGAGTGCGCGATGTCCTGTGATATCCGGATTGCTGAAGCACAAGCAGTGATGGCGCTGCCTGAGGCAACGGTCGGCCTCCTGCCTGCTGGCCTAGGAACCCAACATCTGCCTTGGCTCGTTGGAGAAGGCTGGGCAAAACGAATGATTCTGTGCGGGGAGCGAGTGGATGCTGAAACAGCACGATCCATAGGCTTGGTCGAAGAAGTCGTCCCCAAAGGGGAAAGTTTAGCGCGGGCACTCGCCATCGCGGCCTCAACCGCAAAACAAAGCCCGACCAGTGTCGCCGCTTGCAAACAACTCATTATGGCAGCCAGGCATAAAACAATGCCTGAAGCCTTCGATGACGAGCGCGAAGCCTTCGTTGCCTTATTCTCAACCCTTGATCAAAAAGAAGGGGTGAACGCCTTTTTAGAAAAACGCGCCCCGGATTGGAAGAACGCGTAATGGCGCCATCGGTTTTAATTAACGAACGCGCCCTTGGTCCAGGGCGCGCGATCGGACATATTACCCTCAATGCTGAGGCAACCTTAAACAGCCTCAGCCTTGAAATGATCGATTTAATCCAAGCTGCACTTGACCGTTGGCGATCACAAGAAGACATTATTGCGATTTTCTTTGACGCCGCTGGATCAAAAGCGTTCTCTGCCGGTGGCGACATCCAAAATCTCTACCATGATATGCACGCAACCCCCGGTGGCCCGTGTCACTATTGCGAAGCTTTTTTTGAGCGAGAATATCGCTTGGATTTTGATCTCCATAAATATCCGAAGCCCACGCTCGCCTGGGGGCACGGTATCGTTATGGGTGGTGGGCTCGGCATTTTTTCAGCGTGCCAGTTCCGGATTGCCACCGAAAAAACCAGAATGGCGATGCCAGAGATTACCATTGGACTATTTCCCGATGCAGGGGCGACCTACACCTTTAGCCGTATGGACCCAGCATGGGCCTATTTCCTGGCGCTGACCGGTGCACAAATTAGCGGCGCGGACGCACAACACATCGGCATGGCCGACACCCTCATTCAGCACGAACTTAAAGAAGACTGCCTAAACGCACTGGCAGCCTTAGACAGCTCCCGGCCCCTGTCACCGCAAATTTCTGAGATTTTAACGCGCTTGCAAGCCGACTCAACGGACCTGCCTGAGCCACAATTGCCCGACTATGAGACGATCATTAGACCAAGCATCGAGGCGTGTCTTTTGAGCGACAACCCCATCAAGACCTTGGTGGCATCGGTCCATAACTGGCCTGATGGACCGTTTTTGGACCGAGCGAAATCAGGTTTCTTAAAGGGTTCCGCCATTACCGCGGCGATTATCATTGAGCAATTCTACCGGGCGCAGTCACAGGACTTGTTGGCCATGTTCCAAATGGAACTCACCATCGCCGTTGCCTGCAGCAGACAAGGCGAGTTCACCGAAGGGGTCCGGGCTTTACTGATTGAAAAAGATGGTCAACCCCAATGGCGATTCAAATTGGGCGAGGTGCCGATGGCGGTTGTGGCGTCCCATTTTGAAGATCATTGGCCCGTACATCCGATGATGGACCTTTCGGTATCAAATTAATCGAGCTTTTGCGCGTCACGCGCTAACAAGGAGGTTTTATGAAAAACGTTGGCTTTATCGGACTGGGCAATATGGGCGGGCCCATGGCGATTAACCTCATTAAGGCGGGTTTTTCCGTGTCGGTCTTTGACCTGATGCCCACATCGGTCGAACGCTTAACAACCGCCGGCGCTCAGGCGGCCGCCACAGCAGCCGATGCTGTGCAAAATGTCGACGTGGTCATTTCAATGCTGCCAGCTTCGAAACATGTCGAATCTTTGTATCTCGGGGAGGCGGGTCATTTCTCCAAGATTGCACCTGGCACCCTCATCATCGACTCCAGTACCATCGCGCCAGAATCAACGCGAAAGGTTGCCGATGCGGCCAAAGCGCGCGGCCTCAGCATGATTGATGCGCCCGTCTCTGGCGGCGTCGCCGGCGCGCAGGGCGGCACCCTCACCTTTATTGTCGGGGGTTCCGATACCGCGCTTGCCCAAGCCCGACCGTTGCTTGAAGCAATGGGTAAAAATATCTTTCATGCAGGCGATGCGGGCGCAGGACAGGTGGCCAAAATTTGCAACAACATGCTACTCTCGGTACTCATGTCCGGGACTGCAGAGGCACTGCAACTTGGCGTGGACAACGGCCTCGATCCGGGCGTGCTGTCAGACATTATGCGCAAGAGTTCTGGTGGCAACTGGGCCCTTGAGGTTTATAACCCCTACCCTGGGGTCATGGAGACTGCGCCAGCTAGCCGAGACTATGAAGGCGGTTTTTTAGTCGATCTTATGATCAAAGATCTAGGACTCGCTATGGCCTCAGCGCTTGCCACCGGCACCGCAACACCAATGGGGTCACTCGCAAGAAGCCTCTACGTCGCTCATGGCGACAACGGGTTTGGTCAGGTCGATTTTTCAAGTATCCAAAAGCTCTTTCAGCGCGACTGAGTTGATTGGCGCCGGATGGCACACGCCGAACCGAACGCGCTAAACGTTTACAACACAAGGACACCACTTAATGAGCGATAAAGCACTCTCCACCGAGCAAGCAGAATTCCAAGCATTTTGCCGCGCCTGGTTACAGGAAAATAAGCCGGCGCCACATTCAACGCCCTTGCCACAGGCCGCTTATGAGGTCACTGACCCCAGCCATTTGACCTATTTAACGGAATGGCAGGCAAAATGTTATGAGGCAGGCCTCATTGCCTCAGATCTGCCCAAAAATTATGGCGGTCATGGCATGACCGGGTGCCAACAAATTGCGAGCACGGAGGTCCGAGCCGCGGGTGTGCCGTACTTTATCAATTGGATTGGACTCGGAATGGCGGTACCGACCCTGTTGGAATGTGGTACCGAAGTTCAAAAAGAGACCTTCCTGCCGCCCATATTTTCAGCAGAACACATTTGGTGCCAAGGGTTTAGCGAGCCTGGCGCGGGCTCTGATCTTGCGTCACTGCAAGCCAGCGCGGTGAAAGAAGGCGATCAATGGGTTATTAATGGATCCAAGGTTTGGACAAGCCTCGGCCACTTTGCGCAATACATGCTGCTATTGGCTAGACAAGACAAGAGCGATAAGTATGGCGGTATCACGTACTTTCTGGCGCCGATGGATCAACCCGGGATCACGGTAAAACCGATCCACAAAATGACAGGCGAGTCCGGATTTAACGAAGTATTCCTGGACAACGCTATCGTTGGCGATCACCTGCGCGTCGGGAACGTCGGGGATGGTTGGAAAGTTGCAATGGCGACCTTGACCAGCGAACGCGGTGCCGGGGTCGGCGTCGGCGCGGTTGCAGGTGAATCACCTATGCTCGTCATGGAGCAGGTCATTCAATTGGCAAAGGACACCCGACGAAATGGTCGGCGAGTTTGGGATGACCCGGTTTGGCGCGACCGAATTGTTAAAGTCTATGAGCGCACGGAGGCCAGTCTTTACAACGGTCGTCGCGCACGGGTCAAAGCGCTCAATGGCGGTGCAATGCGGATTCCATTGCAAGGGAAATTAACCGGTAGCGAGATTTCACAATCCCTCCACCAGATTGCACTGGGTATCCTGGGCTTAAAATCGAGCCTGTATGTTGGCGACGAGAACGCGCCAGCCAATGGCAAGTGGCCGCTGGGATACATGAATACCTACACCGGCACAATCTCCGGTGGCAGCAGTGAAATACAGCGCAATATTTTAGGCGAACGCGTACTAGGCCTTGCTAAGAGCAAATAAACCGGCAAGCCGGCGGAGAACATCATGACGACACCGAAAGACTTTGGCTTTAACGATGACATCAACATGCTGAAGGATACCTATGCCAAGTTCCTCCTTGAACAAAAGACCATCGAGGCGCTGCGGCCCAGTTTAAGCGGAACAGAAGACCCCTATCATGGTGCCCCAAGACAAGCCTTCTTTGACACGCAAAATTGGCAGAAAACCGTAGAGCTCGGTATGCATGCCGTGGCCATTCCGGAAGCGCAGGGCGGCATCGGAATGGGCTTAGTCGCAGCCACTGCAATAGCAGAAGAAATCGGCCGAAGCGCCTTACCAACGCCACTGAGCAACAATTTACTCGCCACGTTCCTGCTTCGAGCAGCTGACACGCAGCCAGCCAAACAGCTACTCGAGGAGATGGCGGAAGGCGCAAGCGTCGGTTTGGCGCTTTATGGAGAGGACGGATCTCTGGAAGCTGACTCAACCGATGTTCAGGCGCGCGACGGCAAGCTTGTTGGCACTGCATGGTATGTGACCGACGCTCAAAAGTGCGACATCTTAATCGTTGCGGCCCAAACCCAAGATGGGATCGACCTCTTCCGCATCAATCGATCGGATGCAACCGTTACGGTCAACCCTGATCGAATCGTGGATCTCACTCGGGACCAGGCCGGCGTTACATTTGCATCAAGCGATGCCGAGTCCCTTACCGAGAACGGCCAGGGCGCTATTTGTTTAAACGACGCGTTACCAGCCCTGCTCACGCTAACCGCTGCAGATATTGCAGGCGCCGCCGAATGGCAACTGCAAGCGACTGCCGACTATGCCAAGGTCAGACAACAGTTCGAGCGCCCGATTGGCTTTTTCCAAGCTGTTAAGCACCCCATCGTTGATATGATGATCGCGATAGATGAGACCCGTTCATTGGTATATCAAGCTGCCGCGGCCTTCGATTTCGATCCGGATGATGCGGCGCGCTGCGCTCACTTAGCGAAATCAAGCGCCTCAGACACGGCAGAATTTTGCGCGAACCGCTCCACCCAACTTCATGGCGGAATCGGTTTCACTTGGGAGGCCGATGTGCAGGTTTACCACAAACGTCAGATGCACAGCCAATTTATGTTCGGTGATGGCATTTGGCAACGCGCAAAACTCGCAGACCTACTTTAATTCACCCAGAAATTCATCCAGATCAGACAGTCAGAAAGGAGTAGCAAATGGCAGGCCGACTTGAAGGTAAAATTTGTGTCGTCACCGGCGCAACGCGCGGTATTGGACGGGGTTGCGCGGTTGCGCTGGCAGAGGAAGGCGCCACGATTTACATAACGGGTCGATCGAATGGTGATGGCGAGCTGACTTTAAAGGGCAGCATTGCCGCAATTGAAAAAGCAGGCGGCGTTGGTATCGGCACCCAAGTCGATCATGGCAATGATGCCGAAATCGAGGCCTTTTTTAAAAAAGTTGCAACCGAAGCCGGCAAGATCGACATCCTCGTGAACAACGTTTACAAAATACCCAGCCCACCTGCTTGGGGGGGCGGTTTCTGGGATCACCCAATTCAAGTCTGGGATGATCAAGTTGGTATCGGACTCAGAGCTCATTACGTTGCAAGCTGGCATGCTGCGCCGTTACTCTTTGCCGCGGGACCTGGCGCCCTCATGGTGAACGTCTCCTCTCCGGGCGGACAGTCCTACCACTTCTCGTCCTCATACGGCGCTGGTAAAGCAGGTCTTGATCGATTAACTAAAGACATGGCCCAGGAGCTTGAGCCAAAAGGCGTTGCCGCAGTCGTGTTGTACCCAGGATCGGTTGCAACAGAGTTCATAGCGGCTCATGCTGAACAAAATGGTACTGATCTCAGCGATTCACAGACCCCATTGGGCGTAGGCCGCACCGTGCCGGCACTCGCACTCGCCAGCGACATTATGGCGCGGTCGGGGTCTATTCAGTGGGTTGAGGATCTAAGTCAAGAATTCGATGTCCGGGATGAACGCGGGCAACTGGCACCGCCCTATCGCGCGCGGCATACCGAACGAGAAGCTTCATAAATCAATAGGAGAACAATATGGCTGCTTATTTTATAGCGCAATATCAAGTCAACGACGCCGCACTTTACGCTGAATACGGCGCCGGCGCGGGTCCCACGCTCGCGAAATATGGTGCCGAGCTGGTGGTACTGGATGTCGCTGCTGAAACGATGGAGGGCGAGGCGCCTGGCGCGCAAACCGTCATAATCAAGTTTGAGTCCACAGAAGCGGCAAAAACTTGGTACCACTCTGAGGACTATCAGGCGGTGGTAAGTAAGCGGCTCGCCGCAACCAATGGCTATGCTGTGCTATCTCAAAGCATGAACCTCGGTTAGGTTAAATCGGCGATAGGACTCTCGGCTCTGCCTGCTCACGCGTCACCGCAGAGCAGGCAGGCTTAAAGATGAAGCGGTCGATCAAAGGCTAACATCACCGATTCTTGCATCGCTTCGGAGACCGTCGGATGTGGGAAAATCGTCTCAAGCAGTTCATGCTCGGTCGTTTCAAGTCCAATAGCGACGGTAAAACCTTGGATCAATTCGGTGACCGAGTCTCCAATGAGATGTGCACCCAATAAAGCACCCGTATTCGAGTCAAAAATCGTTTTTATCATGCCTTCGGTATGACCTGACACAACGGCCTTGCCATTCGCGTAGAGCGGAAAGCGCCCGATTCTTAACGCGCGATCACCTGCATCCTGTTCTCGCAAACCGATACTCGCGATCTGCGGAAAACTATAGGTACAGCCTGGAATTCGATCCCGCTGCAAGCCTTGGACAAAATGCCCGGCAATCGTTTCTGCTGCAATCATCGCCTCGTGTGTCGCTTTATGCGCAAGACACGGTGCACCGGCGACGTCGCCAATGGCATAGATCCCAGAGACCGAGGTTTGCTGGCGCTCATCAACTACTACAAAGCCTTGATTCATTGTGACCCCCAAGGCTTCCAAACCCAGGCCTTGAACCCGACCTGCAACACCGACGGACAAGATCGCCGCGTCAAACTCAAGGGTTTCCCCTTTGATCGTTGCCTCGACACAACCAGCGACCGATGCCAGAGCCTCCAACCCTTGGCCGACCCGTACGTTGATGCCCCGTTGAGAAAGCGCGTCAGCAGCCAGGGCCGATATATCAACATCCTCGGCAGGCAAAATGTTCGGTGCGACTTCAAGCAAGGTCACCGCAGAACCCAATGCTCGGTAAAAACTAGCAAACTCAACCCCAATAGCACCCGCACCTACAATCAGTAATCGAGCGGGTAGAGCCGTAGGCGTCATCGCCTCCCGTGCGCCCCAGATCTGCTGACCATCTATGGCAATCGGGCCCAGGCTCTTTTGTTCAGCGCCCGTGGCAATCACTATACTATCCGTCACGAGCACTTGATCACCGACCTGAACCTGCCCCACCGAAACAACGCTTGCGTCTCCCGTGAAGACCTCGATTTTATTTTTCTTCATCAGCTGCGCAATGCCCTGACTGAGCTGATCGGCTGCTTGTCTTGATTTTTGGACAATCTTTGAGAGATCAAAGCCAACCGACTTGGCTTCAATTCCGAAATCTGACGCAGAACACATCTGGGTGTATAACTCAGCGGAATGCAGTAACGACTTTGTTGGGATGCAGCCCCAATTCAAGCAAGTCCCACCAAGCGCCTCACGTTCAACTAGCGCCACGCTCAATCCCAATTGCGCTGCACGGATCCCAGCGGCATAACCGCCCGGACCGCCGCCAATCACCACAACATCAAATTCCTTCATAACAGTAACCTATAGGGCTCAGACAAAAATTCAACCACGCTCGCCAGGAACTCAGCAGCAGGCGCCCCGTCAACCGCTCGGTGATCCCACGTTAACGATAAATTCATCTGCTTGGTTTTGATCGGCTTGTCACCGTCCCACGTTAAACCATCAAACAGCTGATTCACGCCCAAAATACCAGTTTGCGGCTGATTAATAATCGGCGTAAACGAATTCACCCCAAACATACCCAGCGCCGAAATCGTGAAGGTTCCGCCCGCATAATCATCAAGACCCAAGGTGCCGTTCCGGGCAGCCGCGGCCAGCCGAGCACTCTCTTGAGCAATTTCTTTTAAATCAAGCTCATGTACATTTCGGATCACCGGCACCAACAAACCTTCTGGAACCGATACCGCAAGCCCCATATGGATCTCACGCAGGAGCGTAATTTCAGTGTCATCAAAGCGGCTGTTCATCATCGGATGCTGACCGAGCGCCTTTGCAACAGCCTTAATCACTAGATCGGTATAACTCGGACGCGCTTCACCGTCCCATTCCTTGAGCAGTTGTCCTCGCAAGCGCACGGCATCGTCCATCTGCGCGGTCATATCCATCGACAGCTGGGCTGAAGTCTGCAAACTTTGATGCATTCGTTGGGCGATCGTTTTGCGCATACCCCGAACCGGAACCGTTGATCCGGCTAGCGGCCCTACTTGAGCGGGCGTAGCACTGAGCCGCGACGACGGGGCTTGATCAAGGTCGCTCTGAACGATCCGCCCCTGTGGGCCGGAGCCTTGAATTCGAGTCAGATCAATACCGCGCTCAGCCGCCAATCGGCGCGCAAGAGGGGAAGCCTTTACCAAGGCCTCTTGTGTCTGACCTGATATTGCTTGCGGCGCGGCAATCCTATTAGGTTGCAATGACGCCGCGCTGACATCAGCCTCAACAATCCGTCCGCCAGGGCCTGTGCCAACCAAACCAACCAACGTGACACCCAACTCTCCCGCCAAGCGACGAGCCGCAGGTGAAGATTTCAGCCGGCCATCAATCGTTTCTGCCACAATCGGCTCGGGCGCCGCACTAACAGCCGCGGCTGGCGCCTCTGATTTGGGCGCATCGACAACGGCGACAGCAGGACTTGCAACGCCTGAAAAATCCGCAGGGACTTCTTCATCTGCTGCAAAGATATAGCCGACTACGTCACCGGGTGCGAGCATCACACCGGCCTCTGCCGTGTGTTTCACGATACCGTCCATTTCCGCGTCGACATCGAGGTTCACTTTCTCTGTTTCAAGGGAGTACAACATCTCACCCTTTTTCACAGCGGCGCCATCGGCAATGAACCATTCCGAGACCATGCCCTCGGTCATGGTCATACCAACTTTCACTAAATAAATTTCTCTGGGCACTGGTTTCCCCTACATGGTTCTTAAAAATATTTTTCGTTTAGCGGCCCGTAGCAGCGTCGCGGCCAAGTCAACAACCCAGGGACCACGTCTTGAGATCCGCATTTCAATCCGTTGACCCGTTGCTATCACCCGTTCACGTTCTCCATCGAGCGCAATCACAGACGGGCCTAGGGCACGGACGACTTGATCAAATTTCACCAAGCGCGTTTTGCCAATATTAACGGTTGAGAACATCCCAGGCCCCATCGGCGCAAACAGCTGCCGACCACCTTCTCCAAAGGTTAGGTGCAACCCAAAGTCGTCCTGATCCGAGACCGGCCGTACCAGACCGCCAAGACTCGTTATGCCCACCGCTGCAGGCTCTGCACGGCATAACAGGGCCTCTTTAAGCTGACTCGGGTCCACAAGCGCCTTGGCACCGATAAACGCATCCCGCGTAATGACCGCATCAATCAGCGCGATATCTTGTTCTTCATCTTCTATATCGATTTCAATTAATTTCGCCTGACTGGCAACTGACCGACTTGCGACTTTACCCGTCGCAACCAGTCCAAGTGCCATACCAGCTACGGTCGCTTCAGCCATGACCGGAAACA
Organism: Pseudomonadales bacterium; assembly: GCA_029249645.1. Taxonomy (GTDB): domain Bacteria; phylum Pseudomonadota; class Gammaproteobacteria; order Pseudomonadales; family Azotimanducaceae; genus UBA9926. The sequence continues at coordinate 5,121 of JAQWWC010000309.1, read as the reverse complement.
CATTATTGGTTCCAGTAGACAGTGAAACCAATGTTGCATCTTGCCACCCCCGAACAAATGCTCGATTCGTTCCATCTCCGCCCAGCACCAACACCACGGCGCAATCCTTTTGCGCCATTTGCTCGGCAGCAACAATCGTGTCCATGGCCGAGGCTGTACCAGAACTGGGCAGTGCTTCGAACCGGACCCCACGCGGAATTGTAGTTTCAGCAATGGCCTGTTTTACAATGCCGTGGGAGTCGCTCATATAAACAAAACGCGTCGCGCCAGCCGCAATCGCGCCAATTACCGCCCGCCGCACAATGGCTAGCTTTTCACGGTTGTCAAATACCGAGGCCTTTCCTGCCAGGCGCCTGATATCCTTTCCGGAGGCAGGATTGGCAACCAGTCCAACAGCCTGCACGGCTTTAAATTCCCAACACCTTTTTCACTTCGGCGACGATGCGTTCGGCATTCGGAATATACAGCTTTTCCAACGCAGGACTGTAAGGCACTGGCGAAAACGGCGCGCCGACTCTTGCAATGGGGGCATCTAAATAATCAAAAGCCTCCTCTTGCAACTGCGCTACAATCTCACCACCAAACCCACCAAACCTCACGGCCTCATGAACCACCAGCGCACGATGGGTTTTCTTGATGGACGCCACCGCCGTTTCACTATCGAATGGCTGGATGCTCCGAACATCCACCACTTCGCAGTCAACCCCAAGGCCCTCAAGTGTTTTAGCAGCAGCCAGGGCCTCATGCACCATGCGGCCCATCGCAAAAATTGAAAAACCGGTTCCTTCGCGCACAACGGCGGCCTTGCCAAGGGGCACCTCGTACATTTCCGCCGGCACCTCGCATTGCATCGCGAGACTCATTTTATTCATCACGACAAAGACCGGGTTATCATCCCTAGCAGCCGCAATAATCATGCCCTTAGCATCGTAGGCATTCGACGGCATCAACACTTTGACACCCGGCAAATGTGCGAGAAAAGCCTCCCAGCTTTGAGAATGCTGCGCGGCTAAATTCATCCCAGCCCCCGCCATTGTTAGAACTGTGACGGGTAGCGTCGCGCCGCCGCCAAACATAAATCGCATCTTCGCCATTTGGTTGGCCACTTCATCCATGCATTCGCCGAGAAAATCCATGAACATGACATCGATAATCGGCCGGCATCCGGTCGCTGCAGCACCGACACCTAGGCCAATGATGCCTTTCTCACTGATAGGCGTATCAACGATTCGGCGATCTCCAAATTCAGCCAGTAACCCTTGGTAGTATCCAAAGACACTACCGGCTTGACCAACGTCCTCGCCCGCCACAAAAGCATTGTCCTGCTCCTGGAGAACCTGACGCACGCCTTCCGTAATCGCTGAGACATAGGGCAGCATTCTAGGCCCTTCTTTTAATGCTTCACTCATGATGTGGCTCCTACAAAATAAACGTCTTCAAGCAAATCTTCTTCGGTTGGGAAGGGCGATGATTCTGCAAAGGCAACGCCTTCCTTAATCTCCTCGTCCGCGCGCGCATAAACGTTTTCGATTTTCTTCGCGGTCAATACCCCTTGTTTTAAAAGCACCGCCTCAAAGCTATTTATCGCATCTCGCTGCTTCCAGGCATCGACTTCTTCATCGGTTCGATAGGTTAATCCCATCCCACGCACCCCGACATGATCGTAATAACGATACGTTTTGCACTCCAGCAATGTTGGCCCGTCTCCAGCGCGTGCGCGCTTGATGGCCGCTTCTGCTGCTTCATATACAGCCATCACATCCATGCCATCCACAACAACCCCGGGCATACCGTAGCCGGCTGCTCGGTCCGCAACATCGGTGACCGCCTGATGATTGGTTTGCCGCGTATATTCCCCAAACCCATTATTTTCGCAAACAAACACACACGGTAGCTGATACAAGGCCGCCATGTTCGCCGCTTCGTGAAAGCTCCCTTCATTCGAGGCACCATCGCCAAAAAACGTGACCGCGACTTGTTTGGTTTTTCGGAACTTGTTCGAAAAAGCTGCACCCATCGCGATGGGTGGCCCGCCACCAACAATTCCATTGGCGCCTAGTATACCGAGGGCCATATTCGAAATATGCATACTACCGCCCTTGCCTTTGCAATAGCCGGTCGATTTGCCGTAAAGCTCTGCGAACATCGGAGAAAACTGGCCGCCCTTTGCGATGACATGACCATGCCCCCGATGAGTACTGGTAATTTGATCCTTGTTACTAAGATGCGCCATGACGCCAGCGGCAACCGCCTCTTGCCCTACATACAAATGCAGCGCGCCTGGAATCTTGCCATCTTCCATCAACTTACCGGCCTCTTCTTCGAAGCGCCGAATTCGAACCATGCACGCATGCAGGTCAATTAAGGTTTTATTCGTTATATTTTTGGCCACAGTCATTATCCGTTTCTGATGCAATTAAACCCTCGGCCGATCCAATAACGGATCAGCAAAGGCTGGTGATTGATCGCGTGCTTCCCCTAGCATTACGATACGGTCAAAACGGTTATGGTTAGCTCAGGGACCGCTTCTTAAAGTTTGATACGTAGCGCCAGTTTTTAAGCGCAAAATACTATTCTCTGTCCAATCCAACTAGGCTCGGCGCTGCTTTGCCTCTTAACCAAACGGCGCTTCTCGACCAAGCTGCACTTCCGGACCAAACTGCCGCCTTCAGCACACATGATTCAACGCCAAATTTTTGGGCCGCGCATATGCCAGGAACGTCAAAAGTTTGCCAGAGCAAGCCCCGGAACCTCAGCATGATGAGCGAGCACACTTAAACAGTCAAGGCTGACGGTTTAATTAAAGCCCTTCAGCCCGCCTATCCTTCGGCTCGCTTGGAAGCTACCCATCAATCCGTTTTATGGGTAAAAAAATCAGCTCTGGCCGTCCCCGTTTCATCGTACACTGGTTCTGCCAAATCGATCTGATATTTCAACACTTCTGCGCCGCGAATACCGAATTGACCCAGAGTTTCTCGCATATCGCTATACCAGTGGTTTTTAAAGTGATTCTCGAGCGCCTCCGTTGAGGCCCAACGTTCAAAAACTCTGATACGACCCGGGTTTAGGGGGTCTGGACACCAGTCGTAATCCAGAATGCCGTCTTGCGTGAGTGCGCCAATAATCAGCGGTTTCGCCGCGGCCATCGCTGCATCCATTTGCGCCGGATCAAGATCTACCGTGCCTGAAATGATTATTTTCACAAATTACTCCTTTTTTACTTCGGTCAAATTAGTATCTGCCAAATGCTCACCTGGCCCCTTAGCGGTCTTGCGCCAACGAAAGGACTGCAGACTAGTAGGTTGCCAAAGGCTACTTTCGCTGATGCTCCGCGGCGGTCAACGCACTTTTACTGATTTGAACGTCCTGAAACATTTCTCGCACGGTCGATTTCAGCCACTCAATCATAACTTTTGACTGCGCATGTTGGACCTGCCCATCTGAGATTTGAGCATTAAACGCAATCCCTTCGAGCAGATATCGAGTCAGTGCTGTTGCGAGCCCATATTGCTCTGATTGGGCAAGATCCGGGAAAATTCCCTCGGATTTTTCCCGCCAAGCTGTTTGAAAATCACGGATAGCCGGCTCGAGCGTCCCTTTAAGTTCGGCATCCGTTCGTGAGGCCACCAACAGCTCACAATACACCGCGAACAGCGGCGACTGCAGCTGATCCCAGAACGCATCAATCCCCTCGCCCACCAGCGTAAAATCAGCATTTTCGTTTAGTTTTGATAACGTATCCTCAAATGCTTCCAAACGCTTGCGGTGCAAATGCCCGACCGAAGCTTGAATCAAATCTGACCGTTGCGGAAAATGATGCAACATAGCCCCTCGCGAGACATTAGCCTGCTTTGCAATTTTTTCAGTCGTTGTGCTGTTAAACCCAATCGCAAGAAAACAATCCAAAGCAGCATTTAAGATTGCAGTTTTGGTTTGTTCGCTTTTCGTTTTTTGCCAAGACTTGCCGTCGTTGGTCGCCGATTTTTGTTTTTGGTTCAAGACGCCACGGCCTCTTTACTCTCTGATGTTTCAAAAGGATACTACTGGAAAGCAATCGCCCAGTCACTCTGCCATGTCAGATCCTCATTTTCTCGTCATCACCAAAGGGCACCCTTTCGAAAAAGGCGCCTTCTTTGAGATGCTCGATCGACTCGACGGTCAGCACACACATGTCGAGCAACCTTTGGCCGCCAGCATTCTGGACCCAGCACTGATGCGCCCCTACGACTGCCTGGTTTTTTATGATATGCCCGGCATTACGTTCGAACCCGGCGGACCCATTTATCACGAGCCGACAGAACACTTTAAAACACAGTTTCTAGCCCTGCTTAAGGAAGGTAAGGGCATGGTTTTTTTGCATCACGCCATCGCGGGATGGCCAAGCTGGCCAGAATATCGTCGTATTCTTGGGGGCCAGTTTCTGTACACCCCACGAAGGGTTGGGGAAGCCGAGACCCAAGACAGTGGCTACCGACACAAAGTGCTTCATGAGATCTCTGTCGTCGATCCAACTCATCCGATCACGGATGGCCTACCGCACCGCTTTTCCATGACGGATGAGCTTTATCTCTACGAAGTTGATGAGCCGAATATCCGCCCCTTGCTGAGGAGCGACTTCACCTTTCAACAAGAACACTTTTATTCTGCAGCAGCTGTTGTTGAACGGGGTTTGATGCACCACAACGACGGTTGGACGCATTCTTCCGGCAGCAACCTAGTAGGCTGGACCAAACAATACGACAACAGCCGCATCTGCTATCTTCAAGGCGGCGATGACTCTGAAGCCTGGCAAAACGCGCACTTTCAGCAATTACTGAACAACGCGATTGCCTGGGCCAGTGCAGGCGTCTGACCGTCAAACCACCGCTCCAGAGCAAACCCCTGTACTCCCAAGGTTGCCCAGGCCACCCAATCTGCCTTGAAAACGGTCCAAGACCGGGTTACCGCCGTTTCCAGACTTCGGTGTAACGACCCTGAGCGGCTCCGTGACAACAGCCCTGAGCGGCTCCGTAAAAACAACCCTGAGCGGCTTCGTTAAAACAGCCCTGAGCGGCTCCGTTAAAACAACCCTGAGCGGCTTCGTTAAAACAGCCCTGAGCGGCTTCGTTAAAACAGCCCTGA
>JAQWWC010000308.1 GCA_029249645.1 Pseudomonadales bacterium | reverse complement strand
CCATACTTGGCGGCTCTTTTAAACCCCGCAACGGAATGCCCCCCAATAATCATCGGCACACCGCCGGCCTGTACAGGCTTTGGGTCCATGCGGCAGTCTTTGAGTTGAATGGTTTTGCCCTCGAAATTAACCACCGGATCAGTCCAGAGCTGCTGGATCACTTCGATGAACTCATCACAGCGTGCGCCCCGGTCATAAAAGGAATAGCCGCAAGCTTCCACTTCCTCTTGGCACCAGCCAACGCCAATCCCGAAATCAATTCGGCCCCGGCTTAACCAGTCGAGGGTGGTGAACTCTTTGGCGGTGTAGATAGGGTTACGTTGGGGTAGCAGGGTGATTCCGGTCCCGAGGCGCAACGTCGATGTGCAGCCGGCGATAAACCCAAAGGTTGCGACGGTATCAAGCATGCCCCCACCCTCTGGTACCGGCAACTTGCCATCACGACTCCCTGGATAGGGATTTGAAGTTTTGTCGAACAAGACGACATGCTCGCCCATCCATAAGGATTCTACGCCCATAGCCTCGATGTTCTGGGCAAAGGTTTGGATCATGTCAGGATCTGCTATGGGTGACATAAACGTTGAAAATAAGCCGATTTTCATGGGGTTACGCCTCTTAAGATTGAAGGGTTAACGTAAGATTGAACCTTGAGTCGGCAGGCGCGTCAATCTTTTATGGGGGGTGCCTAGTCGGTTGAAATTACACTGTGCTAAGGTCTTAGGAACTAATCACAAACTTTCACGAAAGAGAGCAGGGTATGACAATCCAAGATATTTTTGCGCACACCACGGCGTTGAAATCCGAGATTGAAAACCTCGACATTGAGGCGCTCAAAGCCGAACAGGCGTCGAATCCGGAATTATTGCTAATCGATATTCGAGAAATTCAAGAGCTCATTGATTTAGGCACGATTCCCTCGGCCGTGCACTGCGCGCGCGGCATGCTGGAGTTTTGGGCAAGCCCTGCCAGCCCCTACTATCGAGACTACTTTCAGGCGGATCGGCGGACCGTGGTGTTTTGTGCCGGCGGTGGCCGCAGCGTCCTTGCGGTGCAATCCTTAACCAACATGGGCTTTCGCAATGTTGCCCATTTGGAAGCCGGCTTTAGCGGTTGGCACAAGCAGGGCGAGCCGGTAGAGGATGTCAGTCAAAGCAGTCGCTGGATGCGACGGCCCAAAGCGGACTAGGGTCGTGCAAGGCGCGTTAGAGGCGCAATTGATTCACCTGTTTCAGTCGACAAGAACCATCGCAATCGTTGGCTTGTCACCGGACTCGTCAAAGGCAAGCTTTGGCGTTGCGCAGTACTTGAAACAGTTCTTCCGCATCATACCGATTAACCCAAAGCACACCTCGATCCTCGATGAGGTGTGTTACCCGGATCTTAAAAGTGTGCCGATCCGCGTTGATATGATCGATATGTTTCAGCGGAGCGATCGCATCCCCAGCTTCTTGGATGATGCTCTGGATATGCAGCCTTTGTGTTTTTGGATGCAGTTAGGGATCGAACATTCAGATGTTGCGACAAGGCTTGAAGCCCAGCGGATCAGGGTCATCCAGGATCGCTGTACAAAGATTGATCACCAAAGCCTCACACGCCAAGGCAAGTTGTAAAGGCGGTGATGGCCTGATGGCGCAACCGTTGAAGGCTTTGGTCTGGGTGCATCAGGTCGCCAAGGCGACCGCTTCGGCAATATTCAAGCGTTTCGTCAAGCGATCAAGGCCGTCAAGTTGGCCGCTAAAAAACCGCTATGATTTGGGAATACAAGACTGTTTTGGCAGCAGCCCGACGACTTGATTTAAGCCGTTGAGGCCGGGGGTTTAGGGTCGCTGAGACCGAGACCGTGGTTGTTGTAACCGCTTAGCGTTTCTATTCGATACCGCGGGCTGCTTGGGTTAGGCGGCGGTATGAATTATGTGAAGGCTCCTTTGAATCAGGGACAGGCTGGGGCGGCGCGGGGCGTACGTTGTCCATCCAAACGGCGAAGTGCCGGTCAGCACTGGCTCGGGTGCCAGACCACTCGCGAGGTGCTTCGTTCAAAGCAACCGTAAGGTCTTGCGAAGGTCGAGCCTCAGCGGCCATTGCTTTCGGCTCGGATGATGAAAGGCCGTCTTAGACAATTTTTTATAACCACGCAAGAACGCGATGACGAAAAAAACGGGGGTGCACTACGCGGGATTTTGGCGTCGCCTGGCGGCAACAATGATCGATAGCGTGCTGCTTGTACTGGTCATGCTGCCAATACTATTTGCGATTTACGGTGCGGAATACTTTGAAGGCGACGCTATCTCCCGACCCCCGGCAAAGTTGGGCTAAAGGTGAGGGTGGTGGATGCCGGCAGTGGCAACGCGATGACAAACGGGCAAGCGGTTAGTCGATATTTTGCGTACCTTGCATCCGCCTTGCCGCTGGGGTTTGGTTTTATTTGGATTGCGTTTGATCGAAAAAATCGCGGCCTGCATGACCTTATGTGCGGAACCTTGGTCATTAAACGCGATGAGGGTAATGGCGTCGTTTTAGCAAGCCGTGTTGATTAGGGTGGTGGGTGCGTTAATTGAATGAATCGATGATGCCGCATTTGACCTGCTTGTGGGAGAATGGGGTTTGATTATTGGGAAGCGATATTATGAATCATCAAAAATCTTTCATCGCGCTCGCTCTGGCCTGTTTAGTGAGCGCAGTCGGTGCGGATACCTTATACGAAGGCGCACTGATTTATTCGATGGACGTGCGCGCGCCGCACCCCAGTGGACTGTGCGTTGGAGCCAATGGCCGCTTAATTGATCTTGAGGCTTGTCAGCCAGATAAAACCATTAACTTAGGCGGCCAGGTTGTTATTCCAGGACTGATTGAAGGCCATGGCCATCTCATGGGGTATGGTCAGTCGCTGTTGAATCTAAACCTTGCGACGTCGAAAAATCTCAATGAATTGGTTGATCAGGTATCGGCTGCCGTGGATCAAGCGGCGCCGGGGGAGTGGATCTTAGGACGCGGCTGGCACCAGAGTAAATGGTCGCCCCAACCTCTGATGATCAAGGGTTTTCAATCTAATGATTCGCTTAATGCGGTCTCGCCAGATAATCCAGTTTTTCTTGTGCATGCGAGTGGTCATGCTGCGTTTGTCAACGATCGTGCTCTGGCTCTAGCGGGGATCACCGCGGACACATTCGTTGGTGGTGATGGTGAGATTATTCTCGACGCCAAGGGTCAACCGACTGGGGTCTTAAACGAACGTGCTCAGCGTCTGGTCTCAAAATTCATCCCCACATTGAGTCTTGCTCAGCGCCAGCGGGCACTGCAATTGGCCCTTGCCAGTTTAGCAAGCCTCGGGATCACCAGTTTTCAAGACGCGGGCGCCGCGCAAGCCGACATTGATCTTTATCAAGAGTTTTTGACGGCTGAGCGCCTCACTAGCCGCCTCTACGTCATGATCAACGGGTCTGATCCCGAAATGCTTGCGAGCTGGATGCAGCGGGGCCCTTTGATTGACGTCGACAAGCGCTTGCTCACCGTGCGCAGTATCAAGTTGGTAGCGGATGGGGCATTAGGGTCCAGAGGCGCTTGGCTGCTCAAGCCTTATAACGATCGTGCTGGTCATAATGGGCTGCCTACGATGCCGGTAAGCGAGATGCAAGATATCAGTCATTTGGCGTACCGAAATGGCTTTCAAATTGCGATCCATGCGATTGGCGATCGCGCCAATCGAGAGGTGCTGGATATCTTTGAAGCCTTGTTTGATGGCCGTGATCGAGGTGTCCGATTTCGGGTTGAGCATGCTCAGCACATTCATCCAAGCGATATTGGCAGATTCGCTCGATTGGGCATCATTCCGTCCGTCCAGGGAATTCATATGAGCTCTGACCGACCCTGGGCGATCGATCGTTTGGGCGCCGAGCGCATTGAGTCCGGTGCTTACATGTGGCGGAGCCTAATCGACTCAGGAGCGGTTTTGGTGAACGGCACTGATGTGCCGGTTGAACCGGCAGATCCGTTTGCGTCTTTCTACGCTTTGGTGACGCGAAAGACCTTGCAGGGCACCCCAGAAGGCGGCTTTGAGCCGCAGCAAAAGATAACGCGCGTTGAGGCCTTGCAGGCCGATACCTTAAACCCCGCTTTTGGCGCCTTCGAAGAAAGTTTTAAAGGCATCCTCGCGCCCGGTATGGTGGCGGATTTTGTGGTTTTGGACCGGGATATCATGACGATTCCTGCAGCCGAAATTCTTGAAACCAAAGTGCTGCAAACCGTGATGAACGGCCAAGTGGTTTACACCAGACCGGATGGTCTTACCGCTGACAAGGAGCTTTAATGGAACGCGTCAATATTAAATTGAGTCCAAAGGGACAGCTCGATGTGTTATCAAAGCGCGAAGTCCAACGGTTGCTCGACAGTTCGCAGACGGGTTTGTACCATTTGTATCGAAACTGCTCGTTAGCCGTGCTGAACACCGGCACTGATCCAGATGATCCGCGTCGCATGTTAGCGTCATTTTCAGATTTTGAAATTGAGTTGCTGCAGCAGGATCGCGGCATTCGATTGGAATTAAAGCAGGCGCCGGAGACAGCTTTCGTCAATGGCAAGATTTTAACGGGTATCCGGGAACATCTGTTTGCTGTTCTACGAGATATCCTTTATGTGAATGCGTATATGCAAACCGAACTCCCGCCCGGAGAGGGCTTCACCCACGGCGTTTTTGATATCCTTCGGAACGCGAATGTCCTCAGAACCGATACGTCGCCAAAAGTCGTTGTGTGTTGGGGTGGCCATAACATTCCTCGGGGAGAGTACGAATACACTAAGGATGTCGGATATCAAATGGGCCTGCGGGGATTGGATATTTGTACTGGTTGTGGTGATGGCGCTATGAAAGGTCCTATGAAAGGGGCGGCGATTGGACACGCCAAGCAGCGCATTAAAACGGGGCGTTATTTGGGTATCTCAGAGCCGGGCATCATTGGCGCCGAGCCGCCTAATCCCATTGTGAACGAGCTGGTGATCTTGCCGGATATTGAAATGCGGCTGGAAGCATTCGTTCGGACCGGCCATGCCTTTGTTGTGTTCCCGGGAGGCGTTGGTACCGCGGAGGAGATTTTTTACTTAGTGGGCTTGCTACTGCGGGAGGGTAATCGTCAGATGCCATTCCCGCTAATTTTTACAGGACCAGAAAGCGCGCGGGCTTACTTTGAAAAGATCGATGCCTTTTTACTGCAGACCCTTGGCGGGTCTGTCCGATCGCTGTATACGATCGTGATTGGAGATGCTGAAGCCGCAGCTGAGCTGGTGTTGGATGGCATTCGGCAGGTTCGAAAATTCAGACGCGCTCGAGGCGACGCCTATTACTTTAATTGGTCCTTAGAGGTGCCCGAGGCGCTGCAAACCCGGTTCGTGCCGACCCATGAATCGATGGCCGCGCTTAATTTGACGCGGGCGCAGTCTGCGGCCGACTTAAGTTTTGAGTTACGCAAAGCTTTTTCCGGCATTGTTGCGGGTTCCATCAAAGCGCAAGGATTGGCTCAGATTGAGGCTCATGGCCCGTTTCAGCTGCGCGGTGATCCAGAAATCATGACCCCGCTTGCGGAACTCTTACAGGATTTTGTTGACCAGAAGCGTCTGACACTACCGATCGACAATGCCAAACCCTGTTACGAAGTCGTCGATTGAGCACCTGACGAGGGTTCATAAGTTTTAAAGCGCTGTCGCATTCTCAATCAACATTGCCATGCCTTGCCCCGCGCCCAAGCACATTGACAGGATCGCATACCGGCCGCCAGTGTCATGTAAGTGCTGGGTTGCATTCAGCATCATTCGCAGTCCGGTGACGCCGGGCGGATGTCCAACCGAGATCCCGCCACCATACAGGTTGTGCCGGTCTCGAGAGATGCCTAATTGTGCTTCTGCATGCAAGTTTACGACCGCAAAGGCCTCATTGATTTCGAAATAATCAATATCGCTGACATCAAGATTGACCCGTTTGAGCAACTGCGAAATCGCAGGCACCGGACCATGACCCATCAGGCTTGGCTCAACGCCAACCACCGTCCAATCAACGATTTTCGCGACGGGGGAAACCCCGCACGCCCGCATGCGATCTAAACTGCCAACGACCATAGCGGCTGCGCCATCGGTGACGCCAGATGAATTGCCAGCGGTCACTTTGCCATGCTCTTTAAAGGCTGGCTTGAGGCTTGCTAGTTTTTCAAGGGTGAGTCCTGCTCTGGGCGACTCGTCGATTGCAAATTCAATCTGCGACCGCCCACTGGGCACCATAACGGGTTGGATCTGGCGTCCTAAAAAGCCCGACCCTATTGCGGCCAAGGCGCGTTCTTGGCTTTGCAACGCATACTCATCCATTGGCGCTCGTTCGTAGCCATATTTCTCTGTGAGGTTCTCTGCGGTATCGCCCATGTATTCGAGTGAAAACGGACAGCGGTAGCACCACTCAAGCATATCTTCGAGTTGCTGGTGCCCTCGGGCTTGGCCCCATCGACTGGTGGTCACCGCAAAGGGCGCACGGCTGAACATTTCGGCACCAGCTGCGATTGCCAAATGGCTGTGGCCGGTCGCGATTTGCTGGCCTGCCGCTAAGATTGCTTGCAGGCCGCTGGCGCAAGCGCGAGACACATCCAGCGCGCCAGCCTCTGCTGGCAGCCCGCTTTTCATCCCGACAACTCGAGCGGCAAACAGCGAATCCTTATCGGTTGGGCAGGTGGCGGTGAAAACGAGATGATCAAATTCGGCGGCGTCGGTACCTGATCGCTTGATACAGCTTTGCACAATTTCCGAGGCCAACTCGGTCATGGGTTTTTCCTTCAGCGTCCCGGCAAAATTTCCGAGTGCGGATCGCACGCCGGCGGCGACGTATATATCTTGGGTCATCGGATCTTTTCCAGGTCATTGAGTTGAAGCAGTATCCTAGCATTGGTTGTAACGTGATGTGCAATCCAGGCCATTGCCGAGTAACTTGAAAAGTATCCCAACGCCGTAAACGAACGCTGACGATTGATGAGAACGCAAAAGATCGTTTTAGATTTCGTTAGTGATGTAAACATTGATCGAATCAGATGAACGGCGTAGGGTTCTCGTCCTAAATATTAATTTTGACAAAACACTTGAAGGGAGTAATAAACATGGCTGAGCAAGGCTTGCAGTTTCAAACGTGCATTAGTGCGGAAGGTGAATTAACCCTTTCCTTGGTCAACGTTGATTTTCCAGATCCCAAAGAGGACGAAGTGCTGGTTCGGATTGATGCCGCGCCCATTAATCCATCGGACCTTGGGCTTTTATTCGGACCAGCTGATATCACTGCTGCAACCTATGGTGAGGTCGATGGACGGCCTTGCGTCACGGCGATGGTGCCTGAGGCAATGCGCCGGCACATTGGCGCCAGAGTTGGTCACGCAATGCCTGCGGGTAATGAAGGTGCAGGCGTCGTAATTCAGGCGGGTAGCAGTGATGCAGCCCAGCAATTGATGGGCAAAACTGTCGCGGTGTTAGGCGGCGCTATGTACTCCCAATATCGCGTTCTGAAAGCAAGTCAGTGCTTGTTGATGAACGAAGGCGTATCGGCGAAGGAAGGTGCGTCATGCTTTGTGAACCCGCTCACGGCCTTAGGTATGGTTGAGACCATGCGTCAGGAAGGGCATACGGCTTTGTTGCACACGGCCGCGGCGTCAAATTTAGGACAAATGCTGGTAAAAATCTGTCTAAAGGACGGCGTCGAATTGGTGAACGTCGTTCGCAAACAAGAACATGTGGACTTGCTAAAGGGTATTGGCGCGGCTCATGCGTTGAATTCTAGCGATCCCGGCTTTATGGGCGACCTGGTGGGAGCACTGACCGCAACGGATGCGACCTTGGGCTTTGATGCAACCGGTGGCGGCACCTTAGCAGGTCAAATCTTAACGGCGATGGAAGTTGCGCAGAATGCGAAAATGGGTGAATTCTCTCGCTACGGTTCAACCACCTATAAGCAGGTTTATATTTATGGCGGGCTTGACCGTTCGCCGACAACCTTGAATCGAGCCTTTGGCATGGCCTGGGGCTTAGGCGGTTGGCTCTTAACGCCGTTCTTGCAGAAAATTGGTCAAGCTGGCGCGGACGCGCTTAGGCAACGAGTGGCCGATGAAATCACTACAACGTTTGCCAGTCATTATACCTGTGAGATTTCATTGGCCGAGATGCTGTCGCAGGCACATCTTGAGGGTTATGCCAAGCAAGCGACCGGTGAGAAATACCTCGTGACACCAAATGCCTAGGGACTTTTAGCTCGATTATTGGCATCCGATAGGAGAACGCCCTGGTCCGCTAGGGCTGTGATCTTCCCCTCCGACAAGGCCAGCCATTGTCTTAAGACTTCGTCGTTGTGCTCACCACGATGCGGCGCGGGCCCCCGAACCCCACTTTTTGCATTGGAAAACCGGTAGGGCGATTGCGTGATGGGTCGAACGCCGCCCGCGCGATCATCAATATCAACAATGCTGCCGCGATGGGCGACCGTTGCCTGTTGTCGAATGCTAGATGGGTCGCGCACAGTCCCCCAAGCGACATTAATAGATCGCATTAACGCGTCAAAATCATCTTCCGTGGTTTGCGCCTGCAGCAACTGGTGAACGGCGTCGCGTCTTAGCCGAATCTTGTTTTCAAGACTTGCGTCCTTCGGGCTGGGGTCGGTTAGGTGACCGTTATCAACAAGAAGTTTGAACAAAAGCCGAAAGTCCGTAGAGATCAATACCGAACAAAAGGCTAAGGAATAGATTTCATTGCGCATGGGCCCGGTGTCCCCTGATGCCTCCAGGTCGTAATGCATTTTGTCGTCGGTTGCGATGGTGGCATCGATCATTGCAATATCTATGTGTTGGCCAAGACCCGTTTGATTTCTCAAAATCACGGCAGAAAGTACGCCGATCAAACCGTGCAGCGAGGCATTGGTATCGGCAACTGATAACGGGAGGTCCTGAAAATGCGAATCGGTTTGTTGAAGCGAGGCTTCCTGATGGCTGCGATAAATCAGGCCCGCCTCAGAATGAATGACGGGCGCATAGGCGGCTCGGCGGGATTCCGGGCCATCATGACCAAAACCGCTAATCGATAGCATGATCAATTTTGGATTAATCGCCTTGAGGTCTTCATAACCAATTCCAAGCCGACCCATGACGTCGGGCCGGTAGTTTTCAATGAGGATATCGGCTTCCGCCACCAAGGCATTGACCAGCGTCTTAGCATTAGGATGCCGCAGGTCGATGCAAATATTGCGTTTGCCAGCGTTTTGTTGATGGTAGTAGCCAGGTAAGTGGGCAATGACCTTGCCCCAATATCGGGTAACATCACCTTCAGGTGGTTCGATCTTTACGACGTCTGCGCCGAGATCAGATAACATTCGGCCAGCGAAAGGTCCGGCGAGAACTCTCGAAAAATCGAGGACTTTGAGTCCTTCAAGTGGAAATTGCATGATGTTTATCAGCCATGGCTACGGGCAAGATTTGATAGTAGATCAAGCCTTTGTGAAAAGCATTAGCCCGAACGTTTGCCGCTTTGTGCGAGTTTGGATGAGATGACCGGATCGATGTCGTTCAGCCTGAGCCTGTATCTTTTACTCTTTAGCGTACTGCCAAGCATGCTGCAGGCAAGTGACGCGCATGAGTTTTCGGAGTATCTAGGCCATTGGGAAGTTGACTTTTCTGCGAGCGAGCATCCGAATGACAAATTACGGTACTTGTATGACGTCACGCTCAGCGATCATCAGCGGCGGATGGCCAATGGCCAGAACCGAATCGGTGAAACGCCATTTCAGGCGATGGATGATCTTCGAGGACTGGTGAATCTAGGACGTCTTGGTGAACAAATTACGCGGACTTCTGTTTTGAACGTTCGCATGCAGGGCAACACCTTGTACGTTGATCGGGATGACAATTTTAGCTTGCGCTGTGAGGTCGGAGGAATCGCTGAGGAAGCGGAAAATTTAGGTTATAGCCGCTGCCGGATGAGCGATCGGGCCTTGGTTTTCTGGCTAGGTTTGCCGGGCGGTTTTGGTATCGAGCACCGTTTGATTCTTTCTGAACGCGGTGATCGTTTAAGTATTGCAACGACCGTTGCCGCCGACGGGATATCTCAAGCATTTTCAGTCAGCCGCGTCTATCAACCGTTTGAGCCGGCCACAGAGGGCATCAAGTGCCAGTACACCCTGGGGAAAGGCAAAGTGTGTACCTTAAACGGTGGGTTCAATGATTAGGGTTTGGGTTTTCTTGTGGTTGTTAACGGGGTGCGCATCGACCCCTGAGCCTGCGCCCGGGCCGCGCCCAGATGTGCCCGCTACCCTCAATCGCGCCTCGGTCATGGACGGCAATCTTGCCGGGTTAAACCTGAGCCTGACGCCGTTTTCGCATTTGGGCAGGTCGGTCAGTCCTGTGCGGGCTGAGTTGTTAGCGGCGGAACAACGGTACTTGCCTTA
>JAQWWC010000307.1 GCA_029249645.1 Pseudomonadales bacterium | reverse complement strand
ACGACGACGCCCGCTCGACCTTCTTCAATACTGAACAACTCAATAAAAGGTTGGTACTGATCCCCACGCGCTTGAATTCGATCCAAGATATGCGACATGCGCGCTCGCGTCGACAACGGCTCAAGACTGATCTGATGACTGGCATTTTGATCTGTACGACGTAAAACACCGCCCAATGCGACAAGCAATTCCTGAAGCTCAACATCTGGCAACGGCTTCGGCCGAGTCGACACTGGAGCGTCCGCGTTAGCGACCCAAAAATCTCGGTTAGATCTTGGTAACTCATCAAGATTCAACGCTGCCGTTTTAAACTGCTCATACTCTTGCAACCGACGAATCAGCTCAGCCCTCGGATCATCCTCTTCTGCTTCGCCCAATGTCTGTCGAGGCAAAAGCATTCGGGATTTAATTTCAGCGAGCATTGCGGCCATCACCAAATATTCCGCAGCCAGCTCAAACTGCAGCTCCGTCATCAAATCAATGTATTGCATGTACTGTTGCGTGATGTCCGCGACACGAATATCTAAAATATCCAGATTTTGTCGCTTGATAAGATACAACAAAAGGTCGAGCGGACCTTCGAATGCCTCGAGGAATACTTCAAGGGCGTCGGGTGGAATGTAAAGATCATCTGGCAAAGCCGTGTATGGCACGCCCGCGACCAGCGCCAACTCACTTTGTTTGCGCAAGGCCGGCAGCAAAGGCGATGCCGCGGATTCGTTTGCTGCCAGGTCCGGAGCATCCATCAGAGTGACCTGTAGTCCAAGCCCATCGCGGCCCGAACTTCTTCGAGCGTCTCTCTGGCTTGGGTTCGCGCCTTCTCACATCCCTCGGCAATTATGCTTCGAACCAAATCGGGGCTTTCCTCAAATTGCAGCGCACGTTCCCGCATAGGTTGCTGCTCTTGCAAAATCGCTTCGATCAAAGGCCCCTTGCAATCTAAGCACCCAATCCCAGCGGACATACAACCTTCAGTGATCCAGGCCTGAGTTGCCGGGTTCGAGTAAATTTTATGCAAATCAAATACCGGGCACTTCTTAGGATCCCCAGGATCAGTCCGCTTGACCCGCGCGGGGTCGGTGGTCATGGTTCTGACTTTCTTGGTGACTGAGTCAGGGTCTTCTCGCAAGGAGATCGTGTTGTTATAACTTTTAGACATCTTCTGCCCATCGAGGCCCGGCATTACTGGATTCTCTGTTAGCAGTGCTTTCGGCTCTGGCAAGATAATCTTTCCCGACCCCTCGGCGTACCCCAGCAATCGATCCCGGTCACCCAAGGACAAATTGCCTTGGCTGGCAACCAACGATTGTGCTCGGCTTAACGACTCCTCGCTGCCTTGCTCGACATAGCTGCGACGAAGCTCGCGATATAGTTTGCCGTTCTTGCGGCCTAATTTTTTGACCGCTTCTTCAGCAGCCTTTTCAAAACCTTCATCTCGGCCGAACAAGTGATTAAATCGGCGAGCCAGCTCTCGGGTCATTTCAACATGCGGCACCTGATCCGCACCGACTGGCACCTGCCCAGCGCGATAAATCAAGATGTCCGCACTTTGCAACACCGGATATCCTAAAAAGCCGTACGTCGACAGGTCGCGATCGCGTTGTTTGCTCACCTGATCCTTAAAGGTTGGCACCCGCTCAACCCAGCTGAGCGGCGTGATCATCGACAACAGCAAATGCAGCTCAGCATGCTCGGGCACTTTGGATTGAATAAACAAGGTAGTTGAACTGGGATTAACACCCGCCGCGAGCCAATCGATCACCATCTGCCAAGTGTTCTCTTCAATTAGACGCGTTTCTTCGTAGTGACTGGTCAGGGCATGCCAATCCGCCACAAAAAAGAAACTTTCGTACTCGAGCTGTAGCTTTACCCAGTTTTTTAAAACGCCATGGTAGTGGCCAAGATGCAAGCGGCCCGTTGGACGCATACCAGACAATACTCTGGATTGAGATTCGTTAAGACTCAAGCAGTTACCTATTTAACCCATTGTTTGCATTTGGTGGTGCTAGGACAGGCAGGCTGACATCTATTGATACCAACACCCCTTCCCAACCTTTACCAGATTATAACCGGCAAGCATTGCAAAGTCTCAGCTTAGACGCCAAATACTGTTGCATCGCCGCAACCACGACGCAGTATCTCAGGCGTTGCGCCGGTAAAGTCCACAACTGTTGTAGGATCTAAACCGCCATATCCGCCATCAACAATGATCTCGACCTCTTGCTCCAAGACAGTCTTGATATCAAACGGATCATTTAGCGGGTATTCATCGCCGGGCATGGACAAGGTCGTACTCACCAGGGGGCCCCCGAAAGCTTCTAAGATAGCGCGAATAATCTGATGATCCGGCACGCGGAGCCCAATGGTTTTGCGCTTCGGCTGCACCAATCGTTTTGGAACCAACTTGCTGGCCTCCAAAATAAACGTGTAAGGGCCCGGGGTCGCTTGCTTTAAAGCTCGGTAGACGGGATTGGGGACCCGAGCGTACAAGCCTAAATCTGATAAATCTCGGCAGAGCAGCGTGAACTCATGATCATCCTTTAACTGACGAATGCGCCGAATACGATCCATGCCGCGCTTGTTGTCAAGACTGCACCCAATGGCATAACAAGCATCCGTCGGATAAACCACCACACCGCCCTGTTTCAGGCAATCTGCGACCTGCACAACCAATCGATTCTGCGGATTTTCTGAATGAATATTGAAGAACTGGCTCATTCCTCCAATCTGACATAAAGCGTATCCGACCACAACTATTAACCCCTTCGAACGGCCGAGAAACACAATTTTCGGCAACCCTTCAGAAATGCGGTATCATCCGGACAAATCAAAATTCAGCGAACTCATGACAAAAATCTTAGAATTTGCAACGCCGATCGTATTTTTCGTCTGCTGGGTAATGACCGACGATATTTTTTTCAGCACCAAGGCGCTGATTGCCATGGTGTGTCTCCAAGCCGGCTTTGAGTACTATCTAACCAAAACTTTGAAAACGATGACCAAGGTCCTGCTCGCAAGCGTTGTGATCATGGGTGGCCTGACGGTCGCCTTTCGAGATGAGACCTTTATTCTGTGGAAACCGACCATCATCAATTGGGTGCTAGCGGGCATATTGGCAGGCAGTCAACTCGTGTTTGGCAAACCCCTTTTGCGCAGTTTCTTGGGCCAACAGCTTCAGCTCCCCCAAGCAGCTTGGTTTCGGTTGGGCTACGGATGGGCCCTTGGGTTTTTTATTGCGGGCAGCTTAAACCTTGTGATCGCCTATCAATTTAGTCTAGATTTCTGGATGAAATATAAACTCTTCGGTGGACCGGTTTTAACCTTTGCTTACATCATCATGACAGTCGTCTATCTGAACCAAATCGGGGCGCTCACCGACCCTAAAAAAGACACCGCGGAGTAAAATCCATGCTCTACATTATTATCGGCAAAGATCGTCAGAATAGCCTAGCAGACCGGTTATCGGTGCGACCAGCCCATCTTGAACGCGTTCAGGCACTGCTGGACGAAGGTCGACTCATCATTGGCGGCCCCATGCCAGCGATCGACAGCGAGAACCCTGGCGAGGCTGGATTTCTCGGCTCCGTCATTATCGCGGAATTCGCCTCGTTAGAGGCTGCTACAGCCTGGGCTGAGGCGGATCCTTATACGGTGACGGGTGTCTTCGAAACCCTTGAGGTGCATCCCTACAAGCAGGTTTTGCCATGAAACAGTTAGTTGGTCTGGTCTGCTTCCTATTAAGCACAACAAGCCTCGCAGAAACCCTCTACATTCGCGACACGCTATACCTGCCCCTCCGCGCAGAACCCTTGGACGCGTCAGAACTCATCCGCAAAGGTTTAAAAAGCGGCACCCCGCTTGAGAGCCTTGATGCATTAACGAACAATGGCTACCGCTGGGTTCGTTTTGAAGAAGATAATGGCAACGTGGTGGAAGGTTACATCCAGGATCAATATCTTGTGAACCAACCCATCGCGCGCACTCAACTGCAAACCCTAAGCGCAAGTCTTGAAGCCGCGACCCAAGAGGCCAATATGGCCAGTGCCGCACTCAGCGAGGCCAATGCGCGTCGGGACGATGCTGTGGCAGACGCCACAGCAAGAAAGGAACAACTGCGCGCCGCCAATGACGACCTCATCCGCATCAGCGCCTTGTCGGCTGATGCCATTAACCTCGCCGCAGCCCTCGAAACAGAACAGCAGCGCACGCGCGAACAGGCCGCTGAAATTGAGGCGTTGAAAGCTCTGCGGGCAACGCTTAGCCAAGACGTTGAACAGCGCTGGTTCCTTATTGGAGGCGCCGTTGTCTTCAGCGGTGCACTCATTGGATTCTGGACAAGCCGGCGAATCTACCATCGCGGCTTTTCTGGGGGCTGGGGCCGATGACCCTGCTTAGCGTTAACCTGAATAAAGTCGCGTTGTTGCGGAATTCGCGCGATACCGCAATTCCGAGTGTCATCGAGGCTGCCAAAACCTGCATTGATTGCGGCGCACGCGGCATCACCGTTCATCCAAGGCCCGATCAGAGACACATTCGTGTTTCGGATGTTTATGATCTCAAGACCTTCTTAACAGACTATCCAGACGTTGAGTTCAACATTGAGGGCAATCCCTTGGAGGGCTCACAACCCAATGGTTATCCTGGATTTTTGCAGCTCATCGAGGCCATCAAACCTGACCAGTGCACTCTGGTGCCGGACGACCCAACGCAACTCACCAGTGATCATGGCTGGAACATTAATCAAAATCACAATATTTTGTCGCCAATTCTCGAAAAACTGCATGCTTGGGCTATCCGGTCCAGCGTTTTTCTGGATGCCGATCCGTCTCAAATACCGCTCGCCCAGAAACTGGGTATTCAGCGCGTTGAGCTGTATACCGGCCCTTACGCCGAACACTTCAACCCAGAGCAACCCCGCGATGGCCTATCTGATTACCAAGAAACCGCTCGTGCAGCAGACCAAGCAGGCATCGGCGTCAATGCCGGGCACGACTTGAATCTTGTTAATTTACCCTCGTTTGTTGCCGGGATTCCTGCGTTAAA
>JAQWWC010000306.1 GCA_029249645.1 Pseudomonadales bacterium | reverse complement strand
GCCAAAGTTCTACCCAAGAATCAAAGCGGGGCACTCGAAATCGAGCGCTCGGAAAAGGATAGAAACATGTCTAGAGTTTGCCAAGTAACGGGGAAGCGCCCGATGAGCGGGAATAACGTCTCTCATGCGAATAATCGGAATCGTCGTCGGTTCCTGCCCAATATTCACGACCATCGGTTTTGGTTAGCAAGCGAGAAGCGGTTTGTGAAGCTCAGAGTCTCTGTTAAGGGAATGCGGATTATTGATAAGCTCGGTCTTGAGAAAGTCCTTGCTGATTTAAGAAGTCGAGGAGAACGCGTCTAACGCGACTTCAAGCGTTGTTCGCATTAGAGCGATAATAGCTATCGTCGACCATCGAGACGGTCGCGCAAAAAGGAGCAGAGAATGAGAGATAAAATTAAGTTGGTATCGTCAGCTGGCACCGGGCATTTTTACACGACCAGCAAAAACAAGAAGACCATGCCGGACAAAATGGAGATCAAGAAGTTTGATCCAGTGGTCCGTCAGCATGTTATTTATAAGGAAGCCAAAATTAAGTAAGCTTTCGTTAAGCGGCTTGAAAAAATTAGAAAAGGGCGACTTGATCGCCCTTTTTTTTATTCATCGCTTAAGGAATCCCTTTCTCTGGTCAGCTTTAAATGCCCTGCCGGGAGTTTTTCGAGCGTCCATCCAGACTTCACCCAAACACAGGTGTGGTTCGCCGTCACGATCATCGGGCCATCGTAAGCATGTCCTAGGATGAGATTTTGCCAAGATTGTTGGGAGACTGCGTTGGGATTGGTTTGCGGTGTCTGATCTGATTTCGTCGCGTTGGATTCAGAGGTTAAGGGGGTCTTTAAACGCGGAAGACCAGCAACTCTGACTCGTAAGGCAACGAGCTCGAGGCTCGTGTCGAGCTGATGCCCATATCGATTTCGGTGTTGTGTTTCAAATTCAGTGAAAGCGCCCTGAAGATCATTTAGATAAGGCACGCTTAAAGTTTGCGTTTGTCCGTGATACCGAATTTCAAAAACGGGATAAACCGTTGTGTCATCAATGCCTTCTGCCGCGAGCGCCCTGCGCGCCACCAGTATCAAATCATCAAGCCGATCTTGGATATCCTGAGGGTCACAGTCTTTGGCGCGCAGATTGACCGCGCGTGTTAGCTCTCGCCCTGGCGTTGCGGCAAGCATCCCGAGCGCTGAGAAGATGCCTGCGTCAGCGGGCACGAGGGTTTGATGCATTCCCAGCCGCTCCGCCAATTCACATAGATGTAGGCCGCCTGCGCCCCCAAAACAGCAGAGGGTAAAAGCCTTAGGATCAAATCCTTTCTGGATTGAGATGAGCCGCAAAGCCTCTGCCATAGTTTCGTTGGCCAGTGTTACGATCCCTTGGGCGGTCTCGATGAGGCTTAAGTTTAAAGACGTGGCGAGTTCCTCAACGGCTCGATGTGCTTTTTCAGCGTTTAACCACAAGTTGTCAGCCAAAGGCTGGTTTACCGGCAACCGGCCCAGTACAACGTTGGCATCGGTAACGGTGGCCGCCATGCCGCCCAGGTTATAGCAAGCGGGGCCTGGGTGGGCGCCGGCGGACCGGGGCCCGACTTTGAGCAACCCACCAGCGTCGATTTCAGCAATACTGCCGCCGCCGGCGCCAATGGTTTGGATGTCAATGGCGGGGATGGCGATCGGTAAACCATTGAGGTGCATGTTTTTCGAGATTGCAAGGTCGTGGTGGATCAGGGAAACATCGGTCGAGGTCCCGCCCATGTCGAAGGTCATCAGGTGTTCGCTCGCAAGGAGTGCTCGCGCTGCGATCAAACCACCTGCCGGACCGGAAAGCAGTAAACGTACCGCTTGTGCCGCAGCCTGTTCGGCAGCCAGTGTGAGCCCAGATGATTGCATCACCGCGAGTCGACTGGGTGTGATTTTGGATTGCAGTTGATCTAAGTAGCGCGCAATGATCGGTCCGAGGGAAGCGTTTAAAAAAGTGGCGACGCCGCGCTCATATTCCCCTATTTCTGGCAAGACTTGGGATGACAAACTCACAAAGTATTGGGGTCCGAATCGGGCTTTCAGAACCTGCTCCTCGGTGTCGTCGATAAAGGAGAATAAAAGATTAATCGCTAGCGCGTCAGGTGGATCGTCTGCCAAGGCGGCTTCAAGGACGTTGATCGCCTCCGGATCCAGGACTGTGATGAGTTCGCCCTTGGCATTGCGTCGAACGGGTAGTTCAAAGATCGCGCTTTGGTCAATGGATAGGGTTTTTTTAGTGGGCGTTAGACTATAAAGGTCCGCGCGGTTTTGTCGACCTATGGATAGGAGATCGCCCAGGCCTTGGTTACACACATAAGCGGTTTTTGCGCCGCGACCCTCAAGGGCTGCATTGGTCGCAACCGTTGTGCCGTGAATGATGGTTAATTGACCCGCAGCGCAGAGCACATCGAGTCCCAAAGTTGCGAGGCCCTCAAATATTGCTTGCTCGGGCGCGTCCGGCGTTGAGAGCCTTTTATGGGTCGTGAGGTGACCATTGTGCAAGTAGGCAAAATCGGTGAAAGTCCCGCCGGTGTCGATCCCCAACAAATGTTCACTCATGAGCTGTGCGATAATCATAGAAAATCAAAATGTAGCAGAAACCCTTGAGTGTCACACGTCCTTGGGTGCAGATGACGTTTAAAGGTGAGCTAACGGATACCCAGGCCTATGCCAGAACTACCAGAAGTTGAAACGACCCGTGCGGGCATTGCGCCCTATCTTGAAGGGGTTCTGATCCAATCTGTCATCGTTCGCGAGTCTAGATTGCGGTGGCCGGTTTCAGAAGAGTTGGCACAAATGGCGACGGGACAAAAGGTGCTCGCCGTTGAGCGCCGCGCCAAGTACCTCTTAATAAAATTGGCGAATGGGTATCTGATGCTTCATCTGGGGATGTCGGGGAGTTTACGAATTCTGCCGGTATCAACCGCGCCTCAGAAACATGACCATGTTGATTTGGTTTTTGATTCCGGCGTATTACTGCGCTACCGCGACCCGAGACGATTCGGCTCGGTATTTTGGTTGAATGATCTGAATCATAGGCTGCTAAATGACCTTGGGCCGGAACCACTAGGGCCAGAATTCAGTGGTTTAACGCTGTACCGAGCATCTCGGGGTAAAACTAGAAACGTAAAAACCTTGATTATGGATGCTAAGGTCGTGGTGGGAGTGGGTAATATTTATGCCAATGAAGCATTGTATCTTTCTGGGATCAAGCCGACGGCGATCTCGGGCCGGATGTCCAAGGCTCGCTTTGAACGTTTGGCTGCAGCGATACAGACTGTTTTAACCAAGGCGATCCAAGCCGGCGGCACTAGTCTTCGTGATTTCTTAAAAGAAGACGGGACCCCAGGCTACTTTCGTCACGAGCTCAAAGTTTATGGTCGAGAGGGTGCATGCTGTGAGGGTTGCGGTAGTGCCCTGAAATCACTGCGCATTACCGGTCGAGCTACCGTCTTTTGCCCGGTCTGTCAGCGTTAACCGATAAGTCCCTCTGCGATGGCTTCAGCAACAGCAGGATGGACAAAGCTGCTGACATCGCCTCGATAAGAGGCTATTTGGCGCACCAAGGTCGAGGAAATGTAGGAATACTCTTCTGAGGGCGCCAAAAAAATAGTTTCAAGGCCAGGTGCGAGCACCCGATTCATATTCAGCATCTGAAATTCGTATTCGAAATCGGTTACCGTTCGAATCCCTTTTAAAATTACGCCCGCGCCGACCTCTTTGGCGAAATCAACCGTCAAGGTGTTAAAGCCTCGGACTTCAACATTACTCAAATGTGCAAGCGCTTTTTCCGCAAGCTCAACTCTGAGCTCAAGAACACTCGGATCTTTCTGAGGACTGGTTGCAATGCCCAGTACAACACGGTCAAAAAGAACCGATGCCCGTTGAACTAAATCAGCATGCCCGTTGTGAATGGGGTTGAACGTCCCTGGGTATAGAACCGTGCTCATAGCGTATCTCCTGTGACAGACTGAAATAATACCGCACCCGAGAGCGGGATTAAATCAGTGATCAACGTGTGAGAAGCGCATAATGGACCTGCCCAGCTCGTTTTTGCCGGTAGAGTGTTAGCCCCTGTTGAGCGACGTTTGCAATCACGTCGGCTGAGGGAGCTTCTAAATAGAGAAAGCTATCGCGCGCAAGAAAGTCATTCTTGAGTAAGGCAGGTACAATGTCCAAATAGCGATCGGTGTCAAATGGTGGGTCAACAAAGATCAGGTGATAAGGTTTTATAGGTTTGGTTTGGATCAGGTTGAAGGCATCTTGAACGTGGACCTCACATTGTGCGGGCTCGATCTGAAATGTTGCGCAGATTGTTTGAAAGTGTTGAGTCTGCGTCTTGGCGGTATCAACTACGGTGGAAGATTCGGCGCCGCGGGAGAGAGCCTCGAGACTTAAAATGCCGCTCCCGGCAAACAACTCGAGACTACGACGACCGCTGACCTTCCCCTGCAGCCAGTTAAACAAAGTCTCTCGAACCCGGTCTGGCGTCGGTCGCAGGCCTGGACTCGGTGTAAATGAAACTTTGCGGCCGCGCCAATTACCACCGATAATTCGAAGGGTCGAAGTTTGAGAAGGGTTTGGCAAACGGCTAGACCATAAGTGAGTTAATGAATCATGGACAATGTTGCAGATCAAGCCAACCAAGGCAAGCCGGGATTGTTTGCCCGCCTCAAACAGGGCCTGGTTAAAACACGTCGCGGCTTCTCCGAGCAAGTGGCGGCGCTCTTTTTGGGTGCTAAGGTCATTGATCAAGCGTTGCTTGATTCGATCGAAACGTTGCTGATTACGTCTGATTTTGGGATCTCGGTCACCCAGGATGTGATTGCACGGTTGACCCAACAGGTTGAGCGTAAAGACTTAGCCGACGCAATGGCTTTGAAAAATGCGCTTCGAGTCCATTTGCTAGCGCTATTACAGAACACGGCATCCGATTTATCGTTTGACGGGCCAGGTACCCAGGTAATTTTGATGGTGGGTGTAAATGGTGCGGGTAAGACAACAACGGCTGGCAAGTTAGCCCACCATTTTAAGCAACAAAACCGCTCTGTGCTGTTGGCTGCCGGGGACACGTTTCGAGCAGCCGCGGTTGAGCAGCTCAAAACCTGGGGCGAGCGCAATGACGTCGATGTGATTGCGCAGCATACCGGCGCCGACAGTGCGTCGGTCATCTTTGATGCGCTTGCGGCGGCTAAATCCAGAGCGTTCGATGTGCTGATTGCCGATACTGCAGGTCGGTTGCAGAACAAAAAGAACTTGATGCAAGAACTTGAAAAAATTGTCCGCGTCATTCGCCGGCAAGACGAGACGGCGCCGCACAGCGTACTCTTGGTGATTGATGCCACCACTGGACAAAATGCCATTGCCCAAGCGAGGGCATTTATGACCGACGTTGAGGTTACTGGTCTGGTTTTAACGAAATTGGATGGCACAGCGAAAGGCGGTGTTGTGTTCGCGCTGACGGAAGCCTTGGGCCTGCCGATTCATTTTGTGGGTATTGGTGAGGCCTTGGATGATTTAAAACCGTTCGATCCCGAATTATTTGTTGACGCGATTTTACAAGAGGCAGATTGATGTTGGTTTTTGATCATGTCTCCAAGCGCTACCCAAACGGTTATGAAGCGTTGTCCGATGTTTCTTTTTCAGTCGAGGCAGGAGAGTTTGTCTTTTTGACTGGCCCCTCAGGCGCGGGCAAATCGACTTTATTAAAAATGATCAACGGCGTTGAGCGCAGCTCTAGGGGGCAAGTTCACGTGGCTGGGAAAAACATCAGTCGGCTGCCAGCGCGAAAAATACCGGGTCTAAGGCAGGGTATTGGTGTGGTGTTTCAAAACCATCAGTTGCTGTTTGATCGACCGGTTTATGACAATGTGGCCTTGCCGTTAGTCATTGCTGGCATGAAGCCGACGGAGATTGGTCGTCGGGTCCGGGCGGCGTTGTCTAAAGTGGGCTTGACCGGCCGAGAGGGTGATTGGCCTGAAACTCTGTCGGGTGGTGAGCAACAACGTGTTGGGATCGCTCGTGCTGTTGTGCACCGACCCCCGATGCTGCTCGCGGATGAGCCGACGGGCAACTTAGATCCTGATCTGAGTCGAGAAATCATGTCTTTATTTTTGCAGTTCAGTCAACTGGGGGTAACCGTTTTGATTGCGACCCATGATTTGGAATTGGTTGAGTCAATGCCGGCCCGGCGCTTGCAGCTCCAGGCTGGCAGGATCCAATCGCCATGAACGAGTCCGCAACGGGGTCAGGTGCAAATATCAGGCAAATCAATCGCACGGACCGGCTGAAAGCTTGGTCCAGACATCACCGGCAACTGTTTCGAAGCACGCTTTCCACGTTGCTCAATCAGCCCGGAGCATTGCTCATTACTTGGCTCGTGATTGGCATTGCCTTGTCCTTACCCATTTTGTTGAGCCTTGCATTGCGAGAAATCTCCGAGGCGGATACTCGACAGGTCATCCAGCCGGCTATGAGCGTTTATCTCTCGGTCCCTAGCGAGAGTGAAACGGCCCAGGCGTTACTGCAAAGGCTCCGAGCATCAAGCGCGGTGGGAGAAGTGCGGCTTATCACAGAACAAGCCGCGCTCATGGAGTTCTCGAGTCTGGCTGGGTTTGGGGATGTTTTGAATGCTTTTTCAGAAAACCCGCTGCCTGGCATCATCGAAGTCGTGCCTAGGGAGCGCGATGGGGCGGGGATCAAACTCCTCGCTCAGCAAATAGCAGGTCAAGATGGGGTTGACCAAGTGAGTTTTGATGCGGCTTGGCTCGAGCGACTCAGCGCCATATTGGGTATCTTGGAGCGGGTGCTCTACGCTTTGGGGGTGCTCTTTTCAGGCGCGGTAATTCTTATTATTGGTAACACGCTGCGGTTAACCATCGAAAATCAGCGCGGCGAGATTGAAATCACGAAGCTCTTCGGTGGATCAGACAGTTTTGTTCAACGGCCGTTCATCTATCGAGGCTTTTGGTTGGGTTTTGGGGGCGCGTTGCTGGCCTTTTTGATCATTCAATCGAGCCTGTTATATCTGTCGGGCCCGGTTGAGCGTCTCGCCCAGTCCTATCGTAGCAATTTTGCACTGGAGACCCTGAATTTTGG
This sequence comes from Pseudomonadales bacterium, assembly GCA_029249645.1. Taxonomy (GTDB): domain Bacteria; phylum Pseudomonadota; class Gammaproteobacteria; order Pseudomonadales; family Azotimanducaceae; genus UBA9926. The sequence goes on along the minus strand of JAQWWC010000306.1, from coordinate 554 downwards.
AGAATCGATCGGGCTTTTCGCACTGGGCGCGCTGCTTGGGATCCTAGGGTCGTGGGTATCGGTCTGGCGTTATTTGAAGCAAATACAACCTAAATAGATGGATTATCGTATTATTGTATCAAGGCAGGGCTCGATGGTAGAATTTGGGGCCCCAAAATCAAGGGTTTAGCACGAGCATGAGCGCGTATCCAATTCCGATCAATATCGAGTCCCCTGGCGCCAACCTAGAGGCGTACGTCCGCGCGGTCAACGCGATTTCACTATTGTCTGTTGAAGAAGAGCGAGCGCTGGCGGAGCGGCTGCACGGTTTCGGGGATGTTGAGGCGGCCCGCCAATTGGTTTTGGCAAACCTAAGATTTGTGATTTACATCGCGCGAAGCTACTCCGGTTACGGGTTGTCTGAGGCCGACTTAATTCAAGAAGGCAACGTTGGTCTGATGAAGGCGGTTAAGCGCTTTAACCCAGAATTTCAGGTCCGATTAGTATCCTTCGCGGTGCATTGGATCAAAGCAGAGATTCACGAATTTATTCTTAGAAATTGGCGGATTGTTCGA
>JAQWWC010000305.1 GCA_029249645.1 Pseudomonadales bacterium | reverse complement strand
CCTGCTTTCTGCTTTCTGCTTCCTGCTTCTTGCTTCCTGCTTCCTGCTTTCTGCTTCTTGCTTCCTGCTTTTAGCTTTTTGCTTTTTGCTTTTTGCTTTTATCTTTTATCTTTTATCTTTTATCTTTTATCTTTTATCTTTTATCTTTTATCTTTTATCTTTTAATTTTAGCTTTTAGCTTTTAGCTTTTAGCTTTTAGCTTTCCCTGAGCCTGGCGCTGTCGAAGACCTTTTTACCGCCTGCCCATTATCCTAACGGTCACGTTACGGGCCTCAAAACAGCCGTTGCCTTTTATAGTACCTTTTTGGCGGATTGAGCCTGCAAGTCAGCAAAGTAGTCGCGCGCGCTCTTGGCTCTCGCTAAGCGCTCGAGTAAGGCCTCAGAGGATTCTTCTTCTATGAGCGTCGCGGTAACTTCAAGCGCCTCTATAACCGTCCGAAGTCGATCTAATAACGGCCCTTTATTGGTTAAAAATATATCGTGCCACATCACCGGGTCACTGGCCGCAATTCGCGAAAAATCTCGAAACCCACCCGCCGCATATTCAAACACTTCACGCTCGTCCCCAAAGCCCGCCAGCACGTCAACCAAGGTGTAGGCCAGCAGGTGCGGCAGATGACTGGTTTGGGCCAAAATATCATCATGATGCGCAACGCTCATCACAACGACTTCTGCGCCCAAAGACTGCCACAGATTGCTGACAAGCTCGACAGCGCTCTCCTGGACATCATCCCCAGGTGTTAAAATCACTTTATGCGCTTCAAACAAATCATCTCGGGCGGCCCGGACTGAGTGTTGCTCCGAGCCTGCGATGGGGTGTGCTGGAACCCAATTGACCGGCAATTGGCCCCATAACCCTTCAGCCACCCGAACGATGGGACCTTTCACACTTCCGACATCTGTGACCACACCAGAAAAACCGCTCAGCGCCGGCATTAAGATGGGCAACTGCTTTATCGGCACGCACAAACAAATCACGTCCGACATCCGCATCAAGTCATTGATGGTTGGCGCGATATCATCGATCAGGCCTTCGCTTAGCCCATATCTCAAAGCGTCTTCAGAGACATCTAGCGCTACGATGCGCGTTTGAGGCAAGGCACGTTTGAGACCGGCCGCGATCGAACCACCAATCATCCCAAGCCCAATAAGTCCAAGGCATTTCATTATGGCGTCAAAACCCGACCCAAGACCTCGAGAAAAACGCGATTCTCCTCGGGTGTTCCCACTGAGACCCGCAAATGCTGCGGCAAGCCGTACACACCAATCGGCCTAACAATCACACCTTGCATCAATAACGCCTGATAGATTGGCAACGCGTCCTGCCCTAGATCAAAACACACAAAGTTACCGACCGACGGGATAACCGCAAGGGACAGATCTGCAAGCCCCGCGTTGAGGTCCTGCAAGCCTTGCCGGTTGACCGCAACACCCTGCGCCACATGACCCGGGTCATCTAATGCGATTAAACCAGCGGCGAGCGCCATACTGTTCACATTAAAGGGTTGCCGAATTCGATTCATAAGATCGGCCACATCCGGATGACTGACGGCATACCCAAGCCTTAGCGCTGCGAGCCCATAGGCCTTAGAAAAAGTCCGCGTGACAACCAAATTCGGATATTGATCCAGCAACGCCAGACCATTGGGGTACTCCGGATCATCGACGTATTCCACATACGCCTCATCTAACACCACGAGAGTTGTTGTCGGCACGGCCTTTAAAAAGCTCTCTAGCGCGTCTCGACGCACCCAGGTCCCTGTCGGATTATTTGGATTAGCAATAAACACGATCCGCGTCTGATCATCGATCATCGCAAGCGTTGCATCTAAATCCTGCTGATAATTTACACAGGGCACTTCTCTCAAGGTTGCCCCTAAGCTTTGCGTGACCAACCCATAAACGACAAAAGCGTGCTGAGACACCACGGCATTGTGACCCGGCTTTAAAAATACTCGAGCTAACAACTCCAAAACATCGTTTGAGCCGTTGCCGACCGTCAAACAATCCGTTGCAACGCCCAATTGCTCAGACAGCTTCTGCTTCAACTGAAAAGCACTCCCGTCTGGATAGCGCGCACAATCCCTGAGCATCTCGCCTAAATGGACTTGAAGCTCCGGCGTTGGACCCAGCGGGTTTTCATTACTGGCCAGTTTTACAATCTGGGTCAGACCCAACTCTCGCTCTAGCTCTTCCACCGGTTTGCCGGGTTGATATGGGGCGAGGTTCAAAACCCCGGTATTGGCTGACTTAAAAAAATCCATAGCTATAGCCTTAAAGCGCGGGGATAGCTCCCCAGTAATTTCACTTCCAACGCATCCTTGGAAACCTCATCCAGCACAGCCCGGATACTGGGATCCGTACTGTGTCCATCAAAGTCGATAAAAAACACATACGACCACATCCCTTGCTTAGACGGCCGGGTTTCGATGGAGGTTAAGGAAATACCGTGGCGATGAAACGGCTCAAGCAGCGAAAACAGCGCCCCAGGGCGGTTTTGCGTTGACACTATAATTGAGGTTTTATCAGCGCCACTTGGCCCGACCGGTTCCCGGCCAACAACCAAAAACCGGGTCGTATTATCTGATAAATCCTCTATCTTTCGGGACAATATGGTTAAACCGTAAAGATCTGCAGCCACTTCCGACGCAATGGCGCCAGCGCCCGGGTCACTCAATGCAAGTTTGGCTGCTTGCGCATTGCTCAACGCGTCAATTCGAACGGCATTAGGATAATGCACATCCAGCCAACGACGACACTGACCGAAGGTTTGCTGATGCGCGTAGATTTTTTCAATTGGCGCATCATTCGTTAACGCCATGAAATGATGGTGCACTTTCAGCTCACACTCACCGCAAATGCGAAGCGACGACGTTAAAAAATTATCGAGCGTGTGGTTGACCACGCCTTCGGTTGAGTTTTCAACCGGCACCACGCCGTAGTGACAATTTTCGGCAGCCACTTCTCGGAACACTTCATCAACTGTGACAAACGGCCGGCCGATTACCGCGTCGCCAAAATGTTTCAGCGTTGCTTGTTGGGTAAAAGTGCCCTCCGGTCCGAGAAAAGCCACCTGCATCGGTTCTTCCAGCGCAAGGCACGCTGACATGACCTGACGAAAAATCAGCGCAACCTTCTCGTGACTCAAGGGCCCTAAATTTTTATTAACTAAGCCGCGTAAGACCTGAGCCTCACGCTCAGGCCGGTAGAAGACCGCCGGTTCATCATCGGCAGACTGCTCTTTCACAGCCGCTACCTCGAGTGCGCATTCCGCACGACGATTCAGCAGCGTCAGCAGCTCTTGATCCAATCCGTCAATTTCAAGCCTCAGCGCCTGAAGCGCCTGCACTTGATCGATTGCATCAGTCACTGTCAGGACCCTCAAGCACATCGGGCGCAGATTGCGAAGGACTGCCAGGCGCTGCACTTGGGTCCAATTCATCAGAGGCAACCGTCGCGCCATCTTCAGCGCTTTCTTCGGCATCGCCCTGTAGTTCATCTAACTCAGGCTCATCAAAAGAGGCCAGCCCCACGAGCGACTCACCCTCACTCAAATTAATCAACCGAACGCCTTGCGTATTACGGCCCAGCGTTGAAACTTCATCCACCCGGGTACGCACCATCGTACCCTGATCGCTGATGAGCAAAACCTCAAAGCCTGAGCCGACTTGGGCAACCCCAACCAGACTCCCATTTCGCTCTGATAGCTTCATTGAAATCACACCCTGGCCGCCGCGGCCGATGACCGAAAACTCTTCGATCGGCGTTCGCTTGCCGTACCCTTTTTCACTGGCCAGTAACAACGTACCCTCAGCATTAGGAATAATGAGGGATATCACGGCCTCACTCGCTCGAAGTTTGATCCCGCGAACCCCACGCGCACTTCGGCCCATCGCGCGAACGTCTTGTTCTTTAAACCGAATAGCCCGGCCACCAGAACTAAACAACATCACATCTGATGCGCCATCCGTAACCGAGGCACCGATCAAGGTATTGTCGTCTTCAAGTTCGATCGCAATCAAACCGGAGCTTCTGGGTCTTGCAAAATCCATTAGCGGCGTTTTTTTAACGGTACCATTCGCCGTTGCCATAAAAATAAACTGATCTTCGCCATAGCCTTCAATGGGCAACATCGCGGTAATGCGCTCACCCTCGCCGAGCGGCAAAATATTAACGACTGGACGACCTCTAGCCGCGCGACTGGCAATTGGGATCTGGAACGTTCGGAGCCAATACACTTTCCCGCGATCGCTAAAACACAGCAGAGTGTCATGACTGTTTGTCACCAACAGCTTCTCAATAAAGTCTTCTTCTTTCACGGCACTGGCCGAACGGCCACGCCCACCGCGTCGCTGCGCTTGATAGTCAGATAGCGGCTGGGTCTTAGCATAGCCGCCGTTTGATAAGGTCACGACCATCTCTTGTGGCGTGATCAGGTCCTCCATTGTGAGATCTTCCTGAGACGCCACAATCTCAGACCGACGCTCGTCGCCGTATTCATCTCTGATTTGAATCAGCTCGTCTTTGATCAACCCCATCAAGCGCTCGGGCAGCATCAAGATCTCCATCAGATCGGCGATGTTGTCGATAATTTCCCGATATTCTTCAAGCAACTTCTCTTGCTCGAGACCCGTTAAACGATTCAGCCGCATCTCCAAAATAGCCTGGGCTTGCTCGGGTGACAAAAAGTACAGGCCATCTTCTTTCAAGCCATACTGCGGTTCTAAGTTATCAGGCTTTGCAGCATCCGGGCCTGCGCGCTCAAGCATCTGGGTGACGGTCTCGGAACCCCAAGACCTGGCCAGCAATTTCTCCCGCGCTTCTTGCGCGTCCGCACTGGTTTTAATTAGCTCGATCATCGGGTCGATATTGGAGAGCGCCACCGCAAGGCCCTCCAACACGTGGCCTCGAGCCCGAGCGCGACGCAGCAAATACACCGTTCGTCGCGTGACAACTTCCCGTCGGTGAACGATAAAATACTCTAATACTTGCTTGAGATTCAGCACCCTGGGCTGGTTATCTACCAAAGCAACTAGATTGATGCCGAAGACACTCTGCAGCTGAGTCTGCGCGTAGAGATTATTCAGCACCACCTCTGGCACGACATCCCGCCTGAGCTCAATCACCAACCGCGTTTCTTTTGCCGACTCATCCCGAAGGTCTGTGATGCCTTCAACTTTTTTCTCTTTGTGAAGCTCAGCGATTTTTTCGATTAATTTCGAACGATTCACCTGATACGGAATTTCGTGAACGATGATGGTCGACTTGCCGGTCTTTTCATCGAGGATAATTTCGCATCGAGCCCGCATTTGAACCCGGCCATGTCCCGTTCGATAAGCCTGAACAATACCGGCTCGACCGTTAATAATCGCAGCGGTTGGGAAATCCGGGCCCTGGATGTGCTCCATCAAACCATCAACTTCCAGTGTTGAATCATCGATCAAGGCAATTGTTCCGTTGATGACTTCAACCAAATTATGGGGTGGGATATTTGTCGCAAAGCCAACCGCAATACCGCTTGAGCCGTTGACCAGCAAATTAGGAAATCGCGCGGGCAGGACTTCTGGCATCTGCAAGGTGCCGTCATAGTTTTCGACAAAATTAACGGTTTCTTTATCCAGATCGGCCATTAACTCGTGTGCGATTTTCGCCATCCGCACTTCCGTGTAGCGCATTGCTGCGGCCATATCACCATCAAGCGATCCAAAATTTCCCTGCCCATCAACCAGTGGGTATCGCAGCTGCCAGTTCTGAGCCATCCGGACAATCGTATAGTACGACGCTGTGTCACCATGCGGGTGATACTTACCAATCACGTCCCCAACGATCCGGGCCGATTTCATATAGGGCCGGTTGTAGGCATTATTTTGCTCACTCATCGCAAACAACACACGGCGATGCACTGGCTTCAAGCCATCCCGTACATCCGGTAACGCGCGCCCGACGATGACACTCATCGCGTAATCCACATAGGATTGCCGCATTTCATCTTCGATGTTAATGGTTCGGATATCGTCGTGTTCGAAATCGGTCATGGTTACGCTTTCTTCTATTGAAAATTGTTCCGAAAGCCTGCCTTGAAGACGGCGTTCGACCTATTTACCAGCGTGCCTAACTTTCAGCACACCTTTCTTTTCGGGCGCATTGCTCACGCGCCACACCGGCTCGACAGTGTTATTTTTTAATCCAACGTCTACAGATGAGATTATAGACTCTGACTTTTAAGTAAGTTCTGCTTATCAATTTTGGCTTATTAATTCTGACTTATTAATTCTGGCTTATTAATTCTGGCTTATTAATTTTGGCTTATTAATTTTGGCTTATTAATTTTGGCTTATTAATTTTGACTTATCGATTCACCCTTTCAGGCTCGGCTTTCGGTTTGATATTTTATTTAGCTTTTGTTTGGCTTTTGTTTAGCTTTTGTGAAGCTTTTGATTAAAAGCTTCACACGGCCTTTAAAACGAGCAACAGCCCTCTATTTCCTATCATTTCAACCCTAAAATTCTGACGCGAACCCAACCTAGCCTCCGCCATCACACAACCCCAAACAGCCTTTAAATTGCTTCCGCTGCTAAGCCGAATTCTAGCACAATAAGCGGTAAAAACCTACCGAGCCCAGACCGAACCAACCTATGCAAGTCATTGTATTTAATGGTTTTTAATTAGCGCCGTTAGCGTTAAACTAAAACCCCTCACCCGGTGTGGAAAAGGACTC
>JAQWWC010000304.1 GCA_029249645.1 Pseudomonadales bacterium | reverse complement strand
GCTGCTTTCTTAGCAGCCGCTTTCTTAGGTGCGGCTTTCTTAGCAACAGCTTTCTTAGGTGCCGCTTTCTTAGCGACTACTTTTTTAGCAACTACCTTTTTAGCAACAGGCTTTTTCTTTGCAGCAGGTTTCTTTTTTGCGACCACAGTTAGTACTCCTTTAGTGACTTTTACTTTTAATACTCACTCATTTTGGCTATGAAGCATCTCCTCGGCATAACTCAGAATCATAGCTTAATTCAGAGCTGGGGTAACAGCGATGCACTGGGGTCAAGTTTAGAAAATTCTCCTAGCTTTGCACACCTTTTTTTTCAAAGAAAACACCGCGAAAACCAACACTAATTTTTGTAACGACAAATCTTAGTCGAGCCTTACAGTGTCTTAAGTGTTTTTTGAACCATCGATTTAATTTCGTTGGTCGTGCCTTGTCCGTCAATCATTGTGTATTGCGCGCCAGTTTGTTCGGTTAGCGACTTATAAAACGCAACAAGCGGTGCGGTTTGATCCAAATAAATCCGCAGCCGATCTCGAATCGTGTCTTCTTGATCATCGTCTCGCTGAACAAGCGCCTCGCCTGTTTCATCATCAATGTCAGCCACTTTTGGCGGATGGTAGATAACATGATAAGTCCGCCCAGAACCAGGATGAACTCGGCGCCCACTTAATCGCTTTATAATCTCGTTATCAGGCACCGTGATCTCGATTACGTGATCAATTTCAATCCCGGCATTTTTTAACGCCTCTGCCTGAGGAATCGTTCTAGGGAACCCATCGAATAAAAAACCCTCTTGGCAATCGTCTTGTTGCAAGCGCTCTTTCACTAAATTGATAATGATCTCATCAGTAACTAATTCGCCACGATCCATCACTCCTTTCACTTCCAGTCCCAAAGGCGTTTGATCTTTAATCGCCTGTCTTAACATGTCTCCGGTTGAAATTTGTGGAATACCGTAGGCTTCAGTAATGAACTGCGCTTGAGTCCCTTTGCCAACACCTGGCGCACCTAACAAGATTAATCGCATAATATTCCCTTACCCTTTTTAGCTGTTTTTTAACTTGTGAATCGACGCGCGGACACAACATTCGGAATCTTTTGCATCATTTCTAAAACCTTGATCAAGGTTTTCAAAGACTCAACTTCAATCGTCATATCAATATCAACGCGCTGTGCAACCTGGTCCGTAACAGAATGTAACCTAATCACGTTTATGGCTTCTTTAACAAACAACGCGGTTATGTCAAACAGAAGGCCAGACCGATCGTAGGCTTCAACTTTTAAGTCAACTGAAAATACCGCCTGGCCACCCTCTTGCCAAGACAATCGCATCAACCGACCATAGGCATCGCCCTGAAGTACCTCGACGCATTCTTGGACATGCACGTCGACAATCCCCGTGTCGCTGATAATACCCGCGATGGAATCTCCAAGCACTGGGTTACAACACTTGGCAATTTGATGGCTTCGGCCGCCTAGGCCTTTAATCAATTTAGGTGCTTGGTCAGTATCAAAGCCGAGGGGAAGCTGAGAGGACTTCCGGATATCTAATTCATTAACAGCCACCCATTCAGCAACATCTGATAACTGAAGGTCACCACGACCCAGGGAGACCAAGAATTCTTCTTCATCTGAAAAACCAAAAGCCGCACCAATTAAAACTTTCCGTGCCGCATCAATCCCCAATTGCCTGAGCTCTGCTTCGACGAGTCGCTGCCCCTCCTCCAGATTTTTTTTGCGTTCGCGAAGTCCAAACCAGGCTTGGATTTTGGTTTTCGCCTTGGAGGTTGTCACATACCCTAAATGCGCATGGAGCCACTCGCGCCTGGGCAGCGCCTCATCACCAGTGATCACCTCGACATGATCCCCCGATATCAAAACCTGATTGAGCGGGACCACCTTGCCATTGACCTTCGCGCCGCGACACTTGTGACCAATCTCAGTATGGACCTTGTAGGCAAAATCAACCGGAGTTGCCCCAGGCGGCATGTCGATAACATGGCCGTCAGGGGTGAACAAATAAACGCGGTCGAGACTAACGTTCGCCATCATCTCGCTCGCCGACTCGGGTAAGTTTTTTACCTCATCCTGCCATTCAATGACTTGCCGCAACCACGACAAACGACGTTCATAACGCTCAACGCGGCCGGTTGGCGATTTTTCCTTGTATGTCCAGTGAGCACAGACACCATATTCCGCTTCATGATGCATTCCTTCGGTCCGAATTTGAACCTCCAAAATCTTTCCCTCTGGGCCGATTACCGCCGTATGAAGCGACTGATACCCATTGTCTTTTGGGTTGGCAATGTAATCGTCGAACTCATTCGGTATGTTACGCCAAAGGTTATGCACGATACCTAAAGCCCGATAGCAATCATCCGAGGAATTCACCAAGATTCGAATCGCTCGAACATCATAGACTTCAGAAAAAGCGATGCCTTTTCGACTCATCTTTTTCCATATACTACATATATGCTTTGCTCTACCTTCAAGACTTCCAGCGAGCTTAACGAGCCCAAGTTTAGACTCTAAGGTTTCAAGTACGGAACCAATGTACCGATCTCGTACAGTCCGTTTTTCATCTAGCAAGGCCGCAATCCGGCGGTAAGCATCGGGCTCTGTAAACCGAAAGGCGAGATCTTCTAATTCCCACTTCAAGTGACCAATACCAAGACGATGGGCCAACGGCGCATATATTTCAGTGATTTCCTGCGCGAGCCTTAATTGCTTGCTTCGATCAGCGTGACTGGCTGCTCTAATAGCGCAGGTTCTTTCCGCCAACTTGATCAGTGCAACGCGAATGTCATCGACCAAAGCCACAAGCATTTTCTTAGCTTGGTCAACCTGATCAGAAGTCTCACCTAAGACCATCTCATTTTTTAAGATATGGATATTACTAATGGCGGCCATTTTCAGCACACCCTCCACCAGATTTGAAACCTTTTCGCCAAATTGCTTGCGGATGTGATTGACCGTAATTTGTTTTTCTCTTGCGGCGCGATAAACGATTGCTGCGATCAAGCCATCCTCATCAACTCGAAAATCTCGCAAAAGGTCGGCAATCTCTAACCCCATAAAATAACTACTGCGACCCGACGGCCAACCCGACCCCAACTGAATCGCTTTTTCCTCGGCTTGCGCCGAAAGATCACAGGCTCGACTAATTCTGGCTAGATCTAAGTCCTCTCGGTCTGAACCAAGATCCTCTAACCATTGCGCGAGATCAAACTGACCTGCTTCAAAAACAATTCGTTGCTCTCTTGGTTTAACCATTGGCCGAGCCTCGACTGAAACAGGCAATCGATTCCATATGCGCGGTATGAGGAAACATATCAATCATCCCAAGTTGATCCAACTGATACCCACCTGCACAGAGAATGTCTGCATCCCGTTTTAGCGTCTTTGGATTACAGGATACGTAGACGATTTTCTGACACGCACTGTCAACAAGTTTCCGGCAAACCAACTCCGCACCGGATCTTGGTGGATCCAAAAGTGCCTTATTGATCTGCGGTAAAACCAGCGACGCACTTTCAGATTGGTAGAGGTCTGCAACCTCGAAGACAGCATTCTTTAAACCATTGAGCTGCGCATTACTGCTCGCCCTATTAACACTGGCGCTGGATGCTTCAATACCAACCACGGAAGCAGCCCGCTGTGCGATCGCCAGGGAGAAATTACCAATGCCACAAAAGGCATCCAAGACATGATCCTCAGAATTTAAGCAGAGCAAATCTAGGGCTAGGTTCACCATTTTTTGATTCACGGGTTGATTGACTTGAGTAAAATCCATCGGATGAAATTCAAACAGCAAACCTTGATCGTCTAAGCGATAATGCAACAAAGGGTTGGCCTCTTCGTCGAGTGGCCTGACCGAATCTGGACCTTTAGATTGCAACAAGATCATAACCTGGTGCGCATCCTGAAACGCAACGAACGCCGCCAGATCTTCAGCCGACAACATCGTCAGATGACGAACGACCAATGCCACGTCGCCACTGGAGGCAGCCACTTCTATTTGGGGAATGCTGCTGCGACTGTCTAGGCCATCAATTAGTCGTGACAGTGGCTCAATCAGTTTCGCAAGTTCAGGGACCAACACCTGACAGGACGTCATCTCGGTAATATAGGCTGAGCCAACCTCACGAAAACCAATCAAGGTTTTGCCCTTCTTAACAACATGCTTAACCCCAAGGCGGGCTTTACTCCGATAGCCAACGGCATCACCCGAAATCGTCTTGATCCACGCATCAGGCGGGCAGTCATCGAATAGAGACTGCAACCAATCGTGCTTGAACATCAGTTGCGCTGATCGATCAAAATGCTGGAAGGAGCAACCGCCACATTGCGCTGCATGCGCGCACACGGGTACCACACGCCCCGGATGATCTTGTTCTATATTTTGGGATTGACACACCCACTGACCTTTTTTCTTCTTCAAAGGTACAATCAGTGCTTGCTCCCCAGGCAAGAGCCCATGGATTGCAAATCGACCGTCTTCGCTGACGCAGGTACCCTCAATCGTCAAAGTATGACCGACATCGGTAAACGGGAGTTTCCTCTTTCGCATAATGGCTGCCGGCAATGTTAAGTGGACGGCCCTAGGTAATCCTTCAGGGCCTTGACGCCATTTTAAGCCAAGTCGGCAGTATGTACACCCGTCGATAAGTACCGGTCGCCACGATCACAAATAATGGCAACGATCGTTGCATTCTCGACGACCTCGCTGATCTTAAGTGCCGCCGCCACCGAGCCGCCAGACGAAACCCCAGCGAAGATCCCCTCCTCACGAGCCAGCCGGCGCATCATAGCCTCGGCATCTTGCTGATCGATATCGATCACTCGATCGACGCCTTTGGGCTGGTAAATTTTCGGAAGATACGCTGTGGGCCAGCGACGAATGCCAGGAATAGCTTGGCCTTCAATGGGCAGTAAGCCGATGATTTCAACTTCGGGTTTTACTTCACTAAAGTATCGACCGACTCCCATAATGGTCCCTGTGGTCCCCATTGAGCTCACAAAATGCGTAACCTCTCCGTTCGTCTGCCGCATGATTTCGGGGCCCGTGCCATGGTAGTGCGCAAGCGGGTTGTCAGGATTTGCAAATTGGTCCAACACAATACCGTCACCTGCCTGCATCATCGACTCTGCCAGATCGCGTGCACCTTCCATACCTTCCTGCTGTGTCACCAAAATGAGTTCGGCACCATAGGCCTGCATCGCAGCCTTGCGTTCGGCACTCATGTGCGCGGGCATGATTAATTTCAAACGATACCCTTTTATGGCAGCCGCCATGGCCAAGGCAATCCCGGTGTTACCGCTCGTCGCTTCGATTAACACATCGCCAGGTCGAATCACCCCCCGCTGTTCTGCGCACTGAATCATACTCAGCGCGGGTCTATCCTTGACCGAGCCAGCAGGGTTATTGCCCTCAAGCTTTGCGAGCAAAGTATTGCTTGTCTTCCCCGGTAAGCGCTGTAAGCGAACCAAAGGCGTTTCTCCGACGCATTCTTCAATCGTTTGGTACTGGATAATAGGCTCCTTGCTTCACTGGCCGTAATGGATTACAAAAGCTTAATCGAATGCAGTCTTTCCTTGAACCACTGCCTGCCTCTAAGCTCAGCTCAATTCGGAATAACGACAACTCAAAGGAAGTGGCGCTCCAATCAAAAATCAGAACAAACCACGATCATCAGGTCATCAAACAGGCTCAACGCAATTTTCAACCTGATGTCTTGGTCAGAGGATTCAGAGTTTACGCCGGGCAGCACGGACGTTTAAGTCATTGCCTGAAAGCAGGACGCCTTTGCGATGATCGAGCCGGCTGATACGACTCTCTAACACGGCATAGGGTCTACTGTTGTTGCACCACCAAAGGAGCCTTCATGACGAACGGCAAGACCACACCGGCGTATCCATCCGTAGTGGCGCCCGGCGATCCCAAAACCAAAGCGCTCCTCCAATCCCCAAATCTCATCTTCGTATTAACCTCTTACGCGCTGGATCCCAATCGAGCCCTACTGACGCGATTGCTCATCGATCTAGATCAAACATTTATGCTGTTACCGATCGAGCGTTTCACCAAACGTCCCATTAGAATTGCAAGGACAGATTTGATTCTCATCGATTCGGTTCATTTAGGTCAGGCAGGCCAAGCTAGCCGTGTTCCCAAGCTTCTCTTTGACTATAGGGATGCGCGCGCCGTCGTCAACGACAGGGGTAATCAAGCGCCAAGCACGAATCCAGAAAGATTCGTGTCCCATCAACAATTACGACAACAGCTGTCCTTGCTCGCATCCGTTAATATCGCCCCGTCCGCGCACATTAAGCCCTTGCATCAAAATCAGAAATCATCGGCAGAAATCGATCCTTTAGGGTATCACGAGGTCAACCATCAGATACCCGACCTGGCCTTGACGACCAAGAACCTAGAACCCCTGTTCGATCAAAAACTCGCCATCGAACGCGCCCGCGGACAACGGACCTTGGCGATGAACCTATATGATCTACTCAAAGTCAGCCTCGGTGAGGACCTTGCTGTTCTCGCGGCGGCGCTTAGCGACAATGATTTGAGTCAGGCACAACGCGTATTACATAAATTATCCGGCGCGCTCGCGCTAACCGGTGCACGTCAGCTAGAGCTCGCTGTCGAGCTCGCCAAACAAACCTTAAAAACAGGCGAGGATCTCACAACCGTGCGCTCGGTCATGCTTGCCGGTGAACAGCTACTGGCCCTAATGACGCATGCTCCCTGGGATGTGACGTCTAAGTAACCGGCGCCGAGCCTTCGGCAATGGCCACGCTCACGACGAACCCTGCCTCATCACTAAGAGATAGATGCCAGCGCTCGACACCCAACCTGGCGGCTTTTACAGAAGCCTCGCGCAATAACGTGACACTCGGTTGCCCGGCGCCATTTCGCAGAACTTCGATTCGATTGAACTGTACGCCTTCGCGCATACCAGTACCCAGCGCTTTACTCACAGCCTCTTTTGCTGCAAATTGCTTTGCCACATAGGCACTCCTACTGAACCCGATCTCGAATGTGTCAAGCCGTGCTTGCTCGGCCTTGCTTAGAATCCGTTCGACAAATCGCTCCGGATGTCTTGCCAAAACCCGGGCAATTCGGTCGATGGAAACGAGATCTGTGCCAACACCAATAATCATACTCGAGGCGACTCCAATAAATCCCGTGATTTTAACGGTCGACCGCCCAACAAATAATGAACGACTTGCCGAACCACTAATTTAACAATTTTGGCCCCCTGATCACTCATGATTCCATCTCCCAAAGCAATCAGATCAGCGCCACTGTAGCCAGAGTCCTCGGGCCGCGCTAGCGAGCGAAATCCTTGTTCCGGGAAGAAGTCGTACTGCTCCGCCATCTTTATCGTGGTTTGTCGACGCGCGTCGAATCGAAAATCAATACCAAACCCAAGCTCCGCCAACATCGCCAATTCGAAAATACGGAGTGCTTTCAAATCGAGCGGCGTCACCCGTAAGGTTTGGATCAATCGATCGTAGGCATCAAATAATGCAGTTTGTCCCTCAAACCTGCCCACTAAACGGTAAATCAATTCATTAACATAAAGTCCAACAACCGCGGCTTGTCCCACGAGCGGGACGTAATCCCCAAGACTTTCTACCACCTTCGCCGCAGCAAGTTCTCCTCGGCTTACGCGTTGAACAGACAACTTGCGAAACAAGTGCAGCTCTGCTCGGCTCGATAGTTGTTTTTTTTGCTGGCGGCGAATCCCCTTAAACAATAAAGGGCATCGTCCTTGGTCTCGTGAAAAAAACTCGACGAGCAGACTTGTTTCTTGAAACTTACGGGTATGCAGAACATACCCCATCAAACAATCGGATTCAGATATCGTCATAGCCCAGGCTCTTGAGGGCTCGATCGCTGTCCGACCAGCCCGATTTCACCTTAACCCATGTGTTCAGCATCACCTTTTGAGCCAGTAATGCCTCGAGATCCTTACGAGCCTCGATCCCAATTTGTTTAAGTCGTTTGCCTTGACTACCAATCAAAATACTTTTCTGACCCTCACGCTCAACAAAAATCGTGGCTGTAATGTGTGCCACACCTCTTTCTTCCTTAAAAGCATCGATCTGAATGGTTAACGCATATGGCAGCTCGTCACCGAGCTGGCGCATCAACTTTTCTCGGATAATCTCTGAGGCGAGAAACCGTTCACTACGATCGGTTACCTGATCCTTCTGGAAGTAAAATGGGCTTTTGGGCAGATGCGCACAGACTTCTGCCTCCAGCGCTTCTAGGTTATCGCGCTTTTCCCCGGAGATGGGCATCACGACCGCGTTAGGTGCCCGTGCTTGTAACAACTCAAGCTGCGGCAATAAACTACCCTTATCTTTGATCAGATCCACTTTATTGACCGCGATAATCAGATGCGCCTTGGTACTTTGAATGGCATCTTCCACAAGCTGATCATCTTCATTCCAGTTTTTACGGTCTAAAACAAAGATGACAACGTCAACATCGCGAATCACGCTCAGCGCATTTCGGTTCATGTAACGATTAATCGCGCGCTTACCCGCCACGTGAATCCCAGGTGTGTCGACATAGAGAATCTGATCATCCTGGATTGTCTTGATCCCAAGCAATTGATGCCGAGTGGTTTGGGGCTTCCTCGAGGTGATACTTAACTTTTGCTCGAGCAAGGCGTTTAACAAAGTAGACTTGCCAACATTAGGGCGGCCCACTATCGCCACATAACCACAACGCGTCTTAACTTCATCCATCTGGTTTCTCTCGATGTAGTTGTGCAAGGCAAGTTTCTGCGGCTTTCTGCTCGGCTTGCTTAATTGAGTCGCCCTCTGCAACCGCCGGGGTTACGAGCAACTGACAGTTACACGTGACGGTAAATCGCTGTTTATGACCGAGGCCCGTCGTTTTAAGCAACGCATAGGTCGGTAGGGGCATACCCTCGGCCTGCAAAAATTCCTGCAACGCCGTTTTGGAATCCTTGATCACACGACGCGCATCTAAACTATCCAGCTGGTTCTCAAACCAGTCCTCAATGAGCCTGGTCACAGTCTGTATTCCCGCCTCCAGATAGATCGCGCCGAGAATCGCCTCAAGGCTATCCGCCAAAATAGAATCTCTCTCCCAACCGCCAGACTGCCGTTCACCCGGACCCAGGATCAGATGCCGCCCAACCCCAAGCTCACGCGCCTTCCCAGCCAGGGTCTCCTTGCGAACCAACTGCGCCCGAAATCGGCTTAACCGGCCCTCATCGACCCCTGGAAACTGATGATACAACCGATGCGTTACTACAAGCTCTAAAACGGCATCTCCTAGGAATTCTAAACGCTCATTATGAAGGCCTGCTGCACTGCGATGGGTCAGAGCAAGTCTAAGATGGTTAACGTCGGTAAAAACGTATCCTAATTGGGCTTGTAGTTGTTCTATCTTGTCTTGGGTCGGCAAAATATCAATCGTCTAATAGGATCGTGTCATCAAAGGCAATGACATAGTCTATGTTCACGGCCAGATCCCCGCGCACCTCATACTGCAGGCGCACGGCCGACCGATCCGAATCCGATTCTAATGCGATTCGCTTTTCTTTAATGAAATCGTGCAGGTTATTCAATTTAAACCGCCGTTCAATAATCGTTTTCAGAGCATTGGGTTCCAATTCAGCCGTTTCAGCGCTTTGCGCTAAGCCTTCCACAATCGAAACCGCCATTCGATGATCCAAATAGACTGGCACAAATTTAGCGCCAATCGAACTAACGGCGATAATGATTGTTAGCCAAATCAGAATTTCACTAAAGGCCCATCCTTCGATCTTCCTGACAGGTGTCCTCTCAAACATCTTATTCTATCCAACCATTTCGGGAGAAATTAGGTAAAGATAGCCCAGGCTCCTTGTGCAGCCACACAGCGAAGGCTTTACCGACGACCTTATCTTCTGAGACAAAGCCCCAATACCGGCTATCGCTACTTTGGTCGCGATTGTCGCCCATCATAAAATAATGTCCGCTGGGCACTAACCACTCCTGAACTCTCGCATCCTGATATTGGTTTCGATGGATTTCATGTTGCGACGAACCAAATACCTCGCTAAATCGCAATTGTTCTGGTCGCGTGTTCGGCACTTCCCCAAGGTAGGTTTGCACCTGCTCAACATTATTAATGAAGAGCACCTTATTCTGATACCGAACCCGATCGCCGGGGAGCCCCACCACGCGCTTGATAAAATAGTCTTCCTGATGAGGCGGAATAAAGACCATCGCGTCACCGCGAGCCGGCTCGCCGACCTCAAAGACTTTGGTGCCAACAACCGGCAACCGAATTCCATAGGAAAATTTATTCACCAAAATGAAGTCACCGACTTCAAGCGTTGGAATCATGGACCCTGAAGGAATCTGAAACGGCTCCGCGAGAAAAGAGCGCAAGACCAAAACGAACACCAGTACCGGAAAAAAAGAGATCGCATATTCCACGACTATAGGTTGTGCGGAATTGCTTTGCTCCGGCTTGCCTTCGGCTTTCGGTCGCCGGGGTGCAAGCCAAAAGGCCTCGAACAACCAGATCAGGCCGCTGCCCCCGGTTAACAGGACCAAAATCAAGGGGAAGTTAATACTCAAATCCATTGCCTTGCCTCCTTGGCCCGAACGTCCTTAACGGTCGACTTTCAGCACCGCTAAAAATGCTTCTTGTGGAATTTCGACACTACCCACCTGTTTCATTCTTCGCTTGCCTGCTTTTTGTTTCTCAAGCAATTTCTTCTTTCGGGTGATATCGCCACCATAGCATTTCGCTGTGACGTTTTTTCGAAGCGCTTTAACCGTCTGACGCGCAATAATTTGTCCACCAATGGCAGCCTGGATTGCCACATCAAACATTTGCCTCGGAATCAGTTCCTTCATCTTACTGGTGAGGGCCATGCCTTTACTTCGGGAGTCTTCAGTATGAACGATAATGGCAAGAGCATCGACTCGATCGCCATTGATCAACACATCTAAACGCGCCAGTTTCGCCGCCTGAAACCGCACAAAGCTATAGTCTAGTGAGGCGTAACCGCGGGACACTGACTTAATTCTGTCAAAGAAATCCAGGACCACTTCATTCATTGGCAACTCATAAGCCAAGGAAACCTGCTTGCCTACAAACTGCATATCTTTTTGAACGCCACGCCGCTCCTCGCAGAGCATAATCACACTGCCTAAATGCTCCGAAGGCACCAAGATATTTGCTAAGACGATCGGTTCCCGCATTTCCTGGATACTACCCATGTCCGGTAGCTGCGAGGGATTATCAACGCTTATCACCTCATCATTCTTCGTAAGCACCTCGTAGACTACCGTTGGCGCTGAGGTAATCAGATCTAGATCGTATTCGCGCTCCAAACGCTCCTGCACGATCTCCATATGGAGCATACCTAGAAATCCACAGCGAAACCCACTGCCTAAGGCATCAGAGCTTTCTGGCTCATAGATCAATGAAGCGTCGTTCAGGGTGAGTTTTTCTAGCGCATCTCGAAAATTATTAAAATCATCTGCGCTGACCGTAAACATGCCGGCATAGACCTGCGGGCTAACCCGTTCAAAGCCTGGCAAGGCTTCGGTGCCAGCACCGGGGCTAACAATCGTGTCGCCAACGGGTGCGCCTCGTACCTCTTTAATACCCGCCACAACAAAACCCACTTCCCCTGCTGCAAGGCTGTCGGTTTCGGTCCGCTTGGGCGTAAAGATACCGACCGCATCGGCTTGGTGGGTCTTGCCGGTTGAATGAATGATAAACTTATCTTTCTTTTTGATCCGGCCCTTAATCACTTTAATGAGCGATACCACACCCAAATAATTGTCAAACCAGGAGTCGATGATCAGCGCTTGGAGAGGCTCTTCTCGATAATCTTTTGGTGGCGGGATCAGCTCAATCAAACTTTCCAACAAGTCCTGCACCCCAACACCGGTTTTGGCACTGACCGAAATCGCCGCACTGGCATCAATCCCAATAATTTCTTCAATTTCCTGACAAACCCGCTCTGGTTCGGCTTGGGGTAAATCAATTTTGTTCAAGACCGGTAGAACCTCAAGCCCCTGCTCAACCGCTGTGTAGCAATTTGCAACCGACTGTGCTTCGACCCCTTGGGCTGCATCAACGACGAGCAAAGCGCCCTCACAGGCTGCCATGGAGCGGGAGACTTCATAGCTGAAGTCGACATGTCCGGGGGTATCAATGATATTGAGCTGGTAAACCTGACCGTCGGCTGCGGGGTAACTCAAGGAGACGCTTTGCGCTTTAATGGTGATTCCACGCTCTCTTTCGATATCCATCGAGTCGAGTACTTGGCTCGCCATTTCTCGTTCACTCAAGCCACCGCAAAGCTGAATAAAGCGGTCAGCCAG
>JAQWWC010000303.1 GCA_029249645.1 Pseudomonadales bacterium | reverse complement strand
ATGACGATCATGACGATCATGACGATGAAGTCGAAAACACATTTGGGTTCATTGGTAATTCGGACAGTGAAGCCACTAGCGGATCAATCGGCTTGTCGTTTGTTACCGATCGCGGATTTTTAGGCGCCTCCGTCACACAGCTCACCAATCGATACGGCTTACCGCCTGGCTCTCATACGCACGCACATGGCGACGAACATGGCATGGATCACGATGAAGAGGCTCATGACGATGATGATCATGAAGAAGAACTCCATGATGATGACGATCACGGAGACGATGAACTTCATGACGATCACGGAGAAGAGGTAGAGTTTGTGCGCCTTGATATTGAGAAAACTCGATATGACTTACGCGGCGGGCTCAATTTTGCGCAAGGGTGGGCTGAGTCCCTTAAAGCATCGTTTTCTTATACCGACTACACCCACGATGAAGTTGAATACTTCGATGATGGTGGCTCGATCGTCGGTACGACCTACGATAACGAGGGCTCAGAAGGCCGAATTAGTCTGCAACGGCGTACTCAAGGCGACTGGTCTGGGACTTACGGCCTACAATTTGCCAAAAATCAGTTCAGCGCAATCGGCGAAGAGGCATTTATTCCGCAGTCGGATATCAACAACCTCGGGGTATTTGCGTTCGAGCGCTATCAAAGGGATCGATTCAATATCGAGCTAGGGCTTCGGTTAGACAAAAACAAAGTAGAAACCGGCAGTTGCGAGCGCTCGGAAACAGAATTCAGCGCCAGTGGTAGCTTCCTTTTTGATGTAAACGACACATCTAACGCTTTCATTGGTTTAACAAGGGCCGCGCGGACGCCATCAGTAGAGGAGCTTTTCGCGAATGTCGATAACCAAAGTTGTGCTCGAACAGCCGATGATGAGGCGCTTACACTGCATGCGGCGACCAATCTGCTAGAAATTGGCAACCCTGATCTTGCACCCGAAACATCTAGCAACTTCGAGTTCGGCTATCGTTTGTATGCCGAGCGCGTCACCGGAGAAATCAGCTTGTACACCAATCAAATTGATAATTACATCTATTTGAACGTAGATGGCAGTGAGTTTGAGGAGCAGCTCTTCGGGCAATATGAAGCCCGTGACGCTACCTTCAAAGGCGTAGAGGGACGAGTTATCTTTAATGTGTTCGCCTCAGACAAGCTCAGTGTGAATTGGTCCCTAACAGGCGACCTGGTCAATGCCGAGTTTGATGCCGGCGGTAAGATCCCGAGAATCCCTGCCGCTAAGATTGGCAGTAAATTGGAATTTTTCGGTGACCAATGGGTCGTTCATGCCCATGCCTTTCGGGTAGAAAGGCAGGATGAAACCGGAGAATTTGAGTTCGAAACCGATGGTTACAACTTGGTGTCTATCTACGCTGATTACCATTGGGACATCAACACGAACGGAGAATTAAAACTGTTCTTTAGAGGCGACAATTTGCTTGATGAGGAAGTCCGAAATCACGCTTCGCTGCTGAAAAATTTCGCGCCCGAGGCTGGTCGTAGTTTTAAAATTGGACTTCGGTATCGTCACTAACCCTAAACAATTAGCTACTGTGCATTCTAAGACGTTTGCACAGTGGCTAATAACTTCTCTTCAAAATCTGAAAGCAAAAAATCTCGATCCGCAATCAGCTCTAATCGGCTATCTGAAAGAGGCCGGAGCATTAACTCCTCTACTTGTTCTCCAGAAAAGTTATAACCAACATGACCTTCCTTAGTACGAATAAGTGCTTTGACACGTTCGGCAGAGGTGGCTTTGATCAGTGAAGCGAGCGCTTTTCTATCGAACACAAACGAATCACGAAATATCCAACCATGAGAGACGAAACCGTTGCCGCTATTGCTCAGCTTAATGTAACCCGCAGGGGGGAACTCAGTTTGAACCGCCCCTTCCCCTTCCGTGGCCTTCTTAACAGCGTCCATACTACTGGCTACAGGGTTCCGAAGCTGCCAGGCCTTGCGAGGTTTATCGAGTAAGGTCAATGGCAGGAACCCATCGTTTGGCACAATCAGTTGGCGTTCTGCCAACCAGGCGTTCTGACTCAGATACTGCTTTAATTTTTCCAAATCCGTGGCCCCATAGCCATCAGACTTGGTTGCCACGATGACATCGGCTATTTTCAGCTGCTCGTTAAATGTTGAATGTTGGGTATATCGCGCATCTGTGATTTTACGAGCATCAACCAGCGTCAACGTTGCTCTGAGGTCAAGCAATTGCTGGTAATAATCTGTCGTTAGGGCCGCTAAAACCTCGGAGGGATGCCCCAATCCCGTGGGCTCAATCAGTAAGCGATCGGGTTTAGCTCGGGCGAGGAGCATGTTCATCGCCATTTGCATCGGCAATCCTGCCGTGCAGCACATACAGCCCCCAGGCACTTCTCGAACAAAAATATCGTGGCCACTTGATGCGCCTAATAGCCCGCCGTCGATTCCGACTTCGCCGAACTCATTAACGAGCACCGCCCATCGCTCTCCCTCTGGCTTTTCTTTTAATAAATTCAGTATGGCGGTTGACTTACCCGCACCCAGAAATCCAGTGACAACGTTGGTGCGAATTCCGCTCAGGTAGTTAGGCATAAAAATTTAGGTCAATGCTGGCAGTCGACTTCACGACACCGACGAAAATTCAACAAGTGCCCGACTATTACAAGGCTAGATCCAATAACCGTGGCGGTTTTCTCAAGGAACTCACCCATCAGATCATGACCAAACAAAGCCGTCACAAACAGAATGGAAACGCCTACGACGCCAACGCAAAAAACCGACCACTGACGGTGACGCCTACAGCCCAACGTTAAGGCTACAAGACTCATTGGCAAGACGAAAAAAATGAGTCCTCGATGGAAATTTTCGTCACCAAAAGGCAACGCTGCTAATGATGGCACAAGGACTAATCCGATGGGCAACAACAAGCAATGCAGCGCGCAAGTAACAGATAGACTTATGGCCGCTTTATCTAGCCACAATCGCTGTGGAACAAAATTCGCTCTACTCATAACAGTCCTCACAGAAACAGTCGAACTCAAGCTGCTGACTCGCTAGTCTAAAGCTTGCCCCCTCAACTGACTGGTTTAGTGAATCAATCAGGCTTTTCTTGATACTAATTTCCTGCACTTTGTAGCAGGCTTTGCAGATTAAAAACTGTGGAAGCTCGTGCTTGTGCTCACACAGAATATGGGAACAGGCGACATATTTTTTAGCAAGATCCAGTCGATGGACCAGGCTTTCGCCTTCAAGGAACTCGAGTATCCGATATACCGACATGGCTGGTAGCTCAGACCCTAAATGATTTCGGCAGTAAGCCGTCAACTCATAAGCAGACAGCGCCTTTTGGGATTCCAGCAATCCGGTCAGTACCTGCTTACGCTTTTCGGTGAGTCGTGTACCTCGACTACTACAAAGAGATTCAGCCTGTTTCAGGGCACCGCTTGTGGTTTGAGCTTTGTGTGCAGACATTATCGCGAGCGCGCCCCTATTAAGAAGATGATATACTATAACATAACGTTTTCTGGACCGCACCCGCCTATAAGGCAAGAGACGCGCAAAGCATGCTCCCGAGCAGCGTCCGGGATGAGATCATCAATTTGCATGTTGTCACCAAGCTCGCCAACAGCTCTGGCATAAGGTCAGAGCCTTTTTTGAAGCGTGCAACCCCTTAAGCAATATTACGACTGATGCGCTGCAAGCATCCCATTAAATGCCCACCTCGCCAAGAAAGAACAAAGCGGGCTAGCAGGCAACCCGAGTCGTCAACCTCTGTTCTCGAGCTTTTCCAAGCTCATTTTGTCCTTAAGACTCATTAAATAAGCGGCCCCGCTGAGCACAAAAATTGCGCCCGCCTCCGCAAGTAGTGTCAAGGCGTCCATCTCCTTGCTCTGCATCACAATCAGCCGACAGAGCGCAGTGATGGCAATAATGATGGGTAACGTCACCGGAATTCGGTTGGTCGAGTAAAACGCGCCGATCATGCCTATAATTTCAACGTAGATAAACAAAAGAAAAAGATCAGGGAGCGTAACTTCCCGAGCGACAAAAATTGAGAAAATTGCGTCCGCCGATGCAACGACCGTCAGCATCCCGATAATCGCCAGCAAGGTTTTCTCGCTGACAATGGTTGTCCAGTGCAAGCGTTGATTTAAGCGGTTTCTCTCCAGAACGAAGTCTAGGATGCGGTCAATGGCTGAGGGTTTTTGTTGTTCGGAATCACTTGGTTCATTGGGCATGAGTTTGTTTTCCGTTTAGGTTATTCCGCTAATGTACTTAAAAATACGCAGAAAGACACCCGTGATGAGGGCCGTGTGAAAAAGAAGCCAGAAAATAACGATGATGACCAAGATTGAGATAGGTTGGCCCTATCGACAATTGTATCGCGCCCCCAGACCAGCCCAGCTTTACACCAGCTTGTTGTCTGACTTCTGATGAGCCCTGGGTATAACGTGCAAACGCATCAGAGCCAGAACAGTCGTTACGTGCCGCGTCGCCATACTCAGCAGTTTCTCGAACTTGCATCAGGTTCACCATAACAATCGGCTGACCATTACTGGTTGCAAAGGCTTCCAACGCTGCCACATTACCTTCGGTCATTTCTAGATAGGGTTTTATCGACATTGAAACCAAGGGTGATCTCAAAGGTGATCTCAAGGGTGTTTTCGAAGTATCCAGAACCTAATGTACCAAACGCTCTGCATCATCAAAATAACAAGCAACCTAAAACCCCAGTTCATGATTCTCCAGGACGCACTCCAAACGGTGCTGCCTTTCTCATCGTGGGCCTTCGCCCTCTAAACGCATCGTGCGCTGCAGTTGGGGTGAATGCTATTTTGGATCTGACGAGCGCGGAACATCACTTCAAGCGAAAGCTGTCTCCAACAGACAATGAACAAAAAGACTAGATGATCAAGTTGAATGCCCTTGGGGCCGTCTGACCCAACATTAAGCGCTCTATTCCTCAACGCCTTACTGCTTTATTCTAGCGACTCTTCTATTCCGACGGATAATCCGTGTAATGACTCAAGATTCAGCGCTGACGGTTAATAAGATCAGCAAACATTACCAAGACGGCAGTCGCCAGATAGAGGTTATCCGCGACCTCTCCTTCAACGTCGCTGCCGGCAAGTCACTTTCAGTGACAGGGCCCAGCGGTTCAGGCAAGTCGACCCTGCTGAACGCGCTAGCAGGGCTCGTTGAGCTTGATGATGGCGATATTACGCTTGAAATCGAAGACACCATATTTTCATATCGCGCAGCTAAAGAACGGGCGCGAACCGCTTTTCGTCGTCAGCACATCGGCTATGTCTACCAATTCTTCAACCTGGTACCGACTCTAACCGTTTTGGAGAATGTCCGGCTCCCTGCACGCTTGAATCGGCGTCCGGATCTTGAGGCATTCGCATCAACACTGCTCGGTGATTTTGGCTTATCGGACCGAATGCATGATTTTCCGGAGAAACTCTCGGGCGGAGAGCAACAGCGTGTCGCCGTGGCGCGCGCTGTCTTGCTGAGACCGCCCCTGCTATTGGCCGACGAACCAACGGGCAATCTTGATGCTGAAAATTCTGCCCAGATCGCGGATATCCTTTTTTCAAGCTGCCGAGATCAAAATATTATGCTGGTCCTGGCCACCCATAGTAATGACATTGCAGCCATGGCGGATACTAGATTGCATTTGGACGCGCGATCATCCGCTCGCCTTACGCCTGAATGATCTCGCTAGCACTTCTGAGATTTCTGAGACGCACGCCTTGGTCTACCTCGATGGCGCTGGTTGGCATGGCACTCGGCGTCGCGTCCATTGTGAGTGTTCACCTTGTCAGCGCCAGCATTTCGAGTCGGCTAGATGGCTTGGTGCCCAGCAGCCTTGCGGACTTTAGCTACTATTTACACCGGGAAAACCTCCATACGAATGACTACTTTGAGCTGCGGCGAATGTGGCGATCCGGCGCATTGCCAACCCTTGAGCGCTTATCGCCTGTGGTGGATGAAACCGCGCAGGTAGCGGACTTGAGCGTCCGCGTGCTGGGCATCGATCTGCTGTCGCAAACGCCCTCGGGTGAAATTCAAACTTCAACGGGACAATTTGCCTTCAATGGCGTTTGGGTTGATGAAACCCTTAAGGGCGCACTCTCGCTACCCATTAACGGGATCATTGAAGCCCCCGAAGGCACATTATTGTCTGACATCTCAGTCGCGCACGATCTTCTGAACTGGCCGGATCATCAACTTTCTTATATCGGACTCGTGATCGGACACGCTTTCGCGCAAAGCCTCGAGGTTGCAGAAAATCTTCTGCCAGGTTTCGGTGCTGGATTGCCCGTTGCTAAGCCCAACCTCGCTATTGGCCCTGGTTGGCAACTGGTCAATACGGCAGAGCAGTACCCCGCCCGAGCATTTGGCAAATCCATTTTATTTAATATTGCAGCGCTTGGGATGCTGGCGCTGCTCGTCGCGTGGCTCCTGATTTATCAAGTCGCCGTATCTTGGTTGCGCCGACTTTGGCCCGTATTTGATCGACTGCATGGGCTAGGCGTTGAATGGCAAAGTCTCCGGAATTATTTTTTAGGCTCAATCGGCGTTATCGCAAGCATCGCAGCAGGGCTAGGTCTGATTGTCGGTTGGTGGCTCGCCACAAAACTGCTACAGATGTCTGTGCCGGGGCAAGTGGTGGCTTTAGATCTTAGCGCCTGGGTAGTTGCCAAAGCCTTTGGGTCAGCTTTGGCGGTTTGTTTGGTTGGCGGTGCTTGGGCCTTTAAAAGGTCCCAGCAAGGCAAGCCTCAATCTTTAGCGCCCCTGTTAACCACCCTCGTTTTATTGTTCTGCGGGTTAATTTGTGTCCTTGAGGCCAAAACCGGCCTTGCGGGTGGTTTTTTCACGATCGCCGTGCTGAGTCTCGCTGCCGGTCAAACCATCGGCCCACTGCTGATTCTTTTAAAGCGCTGGTCATCAAATATTGGTGGGTCGTACTTGATGCGCGTGGGGGTTAGAGAGGCGCTTTGGCATCCTGCAGAATTGAGTGTCGCGCTTGCGGGCTTGTCGCTATCGATTGCAACCGCCATCGGTGTGGGTTTGATGGTTGACAGCTTTAGGCTTGATTTCAGTCAGATGCTAGACCACCGACTAAAATATGACGTGATCGCGGAAGGTGCCCCTGCATCGCTTGAGGCACTGATCAAGGCGCCCCGGTCAGTGCATCAAGCCAATAGAATCCAGCACTATCGCACCGCCGATATTCGGGTCAATGGTGTCTTGGTGGAACTGAACGTGACCCAAATGGATGCCTTCGAATCTTCCCGCTATGCCCATGACAAGCGTTTAGGTAATCGCGAGGTGCTGTTGAGCGAACAAGCGGCTAGATCTCTCGACGTATTGCCTCAAGCAACCCTGAGGATTCGCGGGGAAACTATGACCGTCGCCGGCACCTTTTCCGCCTTTGGAGACTTAAAGCCAAGGCTAATTGTAGATGACCAAAGCGTCATTGCAGCAGCCATGGGCGCTGACTTTAAGACGACCTCTGTTGCATTTAAAAGCGCCGCACCGCAGGCCCTTGCTGGTTCCTTAAAACGATCATCTTCGATGCTCGAAATCCGCTTGCAATCGGACATCCGGCGCATCGCGCTCGAAGTATTTGATCAAACTTTTGCAATTACCACTGTACTGATCACGATTGCGCTATTGGTTGCTGCTATCAGTGTTTATATTGCAGTCACGACCTTGCGGCTTAATCGACAGGCCGGACGACAGTTGCTCAACACTCTAGGCGTGCATCGAGTCGAGCAACATCTAATGAACCTGTCCATGGGGATTGGTTTGGGCGCTGTTGCAATGATCGTAGCATTGCCCTTAGGCATGATGTTCGGTTGGATACTCTGCAATGTTATCAATCCGCGAGCATTCGGTTGGACCATTGAACTACAGATGTCAGCGGGCGCTCTTTTGTGGCCCTGCGCCTGGGGCATGCTCGCGGCCATACTCGCCGGCATGCTTCAAGTCGGGGGTAAAGAAGAAGGTGCGTTCGGTGGCCACTAAACGATTTAATCGACTGCACGCAGCCTCCGCGCTGCTGATTGTGATCAGTGTCGCGATGAGTGGCTGTCAGCCGGACACATCGGCAGCTACTGCAACCGTCACCGGCCTGCGACTTAACAATCTCCTTGGCGCACCAAACAGCGACGGCTTTGTCCGCGCCGACACACCCAGAGACTTTGTTTTTCCGCGAGATCACGGGGCGCATAATCCATATCGAAGCGAGTGGTGGTACCTGACTGCCGTGCTTGAGGATGATCAAGGCCGCGAGTATGGATTGCACTTTACGCAGTTCCGTCAGGCATTGACCCCCTCTCCAACCGGTAATGGACCTTGGCACACGGGTCAGGCCTATCTAGCACATTTGGCGATTACCGATGTTGCGACAGGCGTTCACCTCGAAGTCGAGCGGTTTGCCCGCGGTCATCCTGACCTGGCAGGTGTCACATCAGACCCGAAATTTGCAGCGGTTATTGAGGACTGGACACTCAGCGGTGCCGCGAGTGGTCCAATCAGCCTAAATTTAAAGGCAGGAGATCCCGGACAGTTTAACGTTGATTTGCAGGTCCAGCAGACAGGACCCATTGTCTTGCAGGGTGATCGAGGTCTATCTGCGAAGGGGCCCAATTCCGCGAGCTACTACTATTCGATTCCGCGGCTACAGGTTGCGGGCACCTTACAGTTGGACGATCGCGTAGTTAAGGTCAAGGGGCTCGGTTGGCTGGATCGAGAGTGGAGCACATCGGTCCTTGGCGAATCCCTGGCAGGTTGGGATTGGTTTTCGCTACAGCTCGATGATGAACGCAGCATCATGGCGTTTCGACTTCGCAGATACGACGGCGCACGAGATGACTTTGATCATGGCTTGCTGGTAGCACCTCAAGGTCCTGATGCGCCTCCGATTATTGGCTCAGGCGACCCCGGCGTTAAAATCCTTAAAACGAGCGACTTTACGCTCAGCCCTCAGCGTTTTTATCAGGATGTACGCGGTGTGCGATGGCCGGTTGCTTGGTCACTGGTCATCAATGGTGAGACTTTTATCATCAATGCTCTACTCGATGATCAAGCCATCGATTTATCGGTTCGATATTGGGAGGGATTGGTCGAGGTCATAAGCCCTGCGGGCGATCGTTTAGGCCGCGGATACATGGAACTTACGGGCTACTAAGACACAGAGTAATCTCAACGAAAAGCCTCGGTTCATGCTGGCTCGATGGTTTGTAAACGACCCTATCTACAGAAGTCCAAGGCACCGATACAGACAGCCCATTTTGCGCTGCGTGTCTTATACTGGCGGGCACGCCGAAATAATCTTTTTAGACAACCACAGCTGAGCGCAGAAATACCGGATGACCGAATTTAGACTACTCACTGCACAAGACGTTATCCCGCTGATTGAGCTAAGTGTTGCTGAGCACCAGCTGGACTTCGTCGCGCCGAATGCCCTGACGCTTGCACAGTCTTTGTTTGAACCTGGAAACGAAATCTACGGAATGTGGCTTAAGAACACACCGCTGGGTCTCATTGCCATTATCGATATGAGCCATCCAAATCAAGACCTTGAGCCTAACGATGATCCAAACGGGCTTTTAATTTGGCGACTGATGGTGTCGAAAGATCACCAGGGAAAGGGTCATGGGCGCGATGCAATGCGCTTCGCTGAGAAACGCTGCCGAGAACTCGGGCGCGGTAACCTAATTTTATCGGCGGTTGATCACAGGGACAGTGCGGTTCCGTTTTATGAGCAGCTAGGCTACCGCAAAACTGGTCGGATCGTAGATGGCGAGATAGAGATGGTAAAGGCGCTGAATAATCCCCATGAGGCGGCCACCTTTTCGCTACTAGATGACTGAACTGCGATAAATTGGCTGCGAACATCGGGCTGCTGAGGTCAACAATTTATGAGCGACCGGATTTGTGATAAACGTGTGGGTTAAATTTTTAGATTTACCCAGCCTTGGACGCAATACCTATGAAATCGGACTTCCCAGAACATTTTTTTCAACGCCAAGATGAATCGGCAGATGAAAATTTTTACAGCCAACCTCGTTTTGTGACCCACATTGACGACACAACCATTCGGCATCTCACGGCGTTTTACCAGGACCAGATTGCGCCTGAAAGTCGCGTTCTAGATTTAATGTCGTCGTGGATTTCTCATCTACCGGAGGGCGTAGATTACTCGCGGGTTTCTGGGCTTGGTATGAACGCCGCTGAGCTTGAGGCAAACCCGCGACTTAATGATTTTTGCGTGCAGGATCTGAATATCACTCCGACATTACCTTTTGCCGACCAGTCTTTTGAGGCAATATTAATCGCGGTTTCCATTCAGTATCTGATCAAACCTGTGGAAGTGATGACTGAGATAAACCGCTGCCTGGCCCCCGGAGGACAGTGCATCGTTGCCATGTCACACAGGCTTTTTCCCACGAAAGCCATCCAAGCATTTCAGGTACTACCACCCTCGGACCGCTGCCAGGTTGTCGCAACCTATATGGAAAAAAGCGGGTTAACCGGCGTGGAGGCCTTGGATCATTCTCCCAATACGGGAGACCCACTGTGGATCGTCAGAGGTTATTGCGATCAAAAACCCTACACGCAGCGTAAATCATCAAAATAGACTCTGCGTGATCCGTAATGCCTTCTGCCTAGCACTTTTAACAAGCCCTCACCCGAGGGCTTGCGTACCTGATTAAAAAGCACCCCAAGCTCGGCTAAGTATTTCTAACTTCATCTGACTTCCCTAAACTAGAGACTGAAAACAATCAAAAGAGCATTTATGTCGAATTTACCTTTCTGGTTAGAAAGAGCCCTCGCTGCGCCATCAGAAACAGGCAGCGTTGAAGTTGCCGGCGCCAACATTGTCTATGAGACGTGGGGCAAAATTGGGAATCCTGGAATCGTGCTGATCCATGGCAGCAACGCGCATTTAGAGTGGTGGCGATTCACCGCGCCCTTCCTAGCGGACAACTTTCGGGTCGCGGCGTTAGACTTATCCGGCAACGGCAATAGCGACTGGCGTGAGCGCTACACCGGCGAACTGCTTGCAGAAGAAGTTTGGCAGGTCTGCCAGGCGGCTTCGCTTGGAGACAAGCCCTTCGTGGTCGGTCACAGCTTTGGCGGTTGGGTGGCGCTAGAAACCGGCAAATACCACGATGCCGAATTAGGCGGCATCTTGTTCATGGATTTCACAACTGCTCCGCCTGAACAGTACTTGGAGTGGGGCCTTCGAGCAGAACGAGAAGGCGTCACCCCCGGTCGCAAACTGCGCGTTTATGAGGAAAAAGAAGCTGCCTTAAAACGCTTTCGATTTATACCTGAGCAACCCGGCGTACACCCTGCTGTTTTGAGTCACTTAGCAGAATACGGCCTTAAGGCCGTTGACGGTGGGTGGACCTGGAAGTTTGATCCAGCCCTATTTGACCACATGGAGATGGGGGCTGCCCAACGGGACACCTTCGCTCAACTCACGACGAAACGAGCCTTAATGCTGGGTGAAAAATCAGAAGACGAAGGTGCTTTTTATGCGGACCACATGCTGGCAATAACCAACGGTCTACTACCGACCATCACAGTGCCAGGCACCTTTCATCATCTTATGTTCGATGAACCCGTGGCCGTTGCTATGGCCATGAAAATGTTACTGCTAGAGTGGCATCGCCAAAACAATAACGCAGCCTACGAGGCCGCGCTATCAGCAGCTTCCAAGACAGGCCCTTGACCCCTTATATATGAATGTTTTACAGGTTGATTTTGGTCTCCGCCGCAGCTGGATGATGAACGCAGCCTTAAGGTTGTTCACTTTTGTAAATACGACGAAGCACAAGATCACTAAGATCACGGCTTGCTGGTGGCAGCCCAAGGTCCTGACGCGCCCTCGATTACTGACGCGGGTGACCTCGGCGGTTAAGAGCTTAAAAGGAGCGCCTTTAGGCTCAGCCCTCAGCGTTCTGACCAGAATAAGCGCAGCATGCGACCGTCAATTGCTTGGTTACTGACGATGAATCCCGAGACACTCATGATCAACGCCTTTATCGACCACAAGACGATCGATCTGTCGGTTCGATGTTGGGCGGGATTAGCTGAGGAAATGCGCACGGCTGGCGATCGATTGGACCGCGGATATCTAGAACTAACGGCCTATGTCGGCAATAGGTCGCCTGAACGACCAGCAACCGAGGCGCATTACAATTGCCGAGTTACTTTATCGGTAAACCAGCAGCTTGTAAGTTGCAGAAACCACAATCAAAGCGCGGGTCGACTGCGGCGCCTTAATGGCAAGCAAGCATTGCGGCTTTGGCAAATTCCTGAAAAACCTGTGCATCGCGAACAAAGCGCAATCTTGTGCTCAAATGAGGGGTTCTATGAAAGCCATTAAGGTCATCGATAAGAAACCCGTGCTGGTTGACGTGCCGGCGCCCAAAGGCGGTGGTGTCAGGGTCAAGGTGGTGTCATCTTCTATTTGCGGCTCCGACCTGCATATGATGGAGACCGGTTATTTTGGCGATACGATTATCGGCCACGAGTTTGCCGGTGTCACTGACGATGGACGAGCAGTGGCTATTGAGCCTCTTAACGGTTGTGGCGATTGCGGTTTTTGTGATGAGGGCCATAGCATCCATTGCGAGCAGGGTTTTTCGTTATTAGGCGTTATGGCCGATGGCGGCATGGCTGAGTATGTTACTGTCCCCGCAAACAAATTAATTGAGCTGCCGAGTGGTCTGGACGTGGCCAATGCTAGCCTGGTCGAGCCTCTGGCGGTTGCGGTGCACGGCGTCGATCGTGCCCGCGTTCAAGAAGGCGATCGAGTACTGGTCATCGGCGCGGGTCCCATAGGACTGGCTATAGGCGCTGTGCTTCGCGGCCGCGGCATCGCCTACGACATCACTGCACGCTACGCCCATCAACAACAGGCTGCGGAGCGGCTTGGTGGCAAACTCAACGCTGATGGGCACTATGATGCAGTAATGGACGCCATTGGAAGCGCCTCATCCTTAAAACAGGCCACTGCCCGCGTAAAACCGATGGGCCGGATTGGTTTGGTCGGCATGTTCTGGGAGCCCACCAAACTTGAACAGCAATTTTGGGCCAAGGAAGCAGAGTTAATTCCCGCGGCAGGTTATTACTGCAAGAGCCCCAGCCGCAGTTTCGATGAGGCCAGGACCATCCTGCATCAGCACCCTGATATTGCACAGACTCTGATCACGCACCGTTATCCGTTGGATGGTGTTGCCGAGGCTTTTGAGACAGCCGGTAATCGAGCGGCTGGCGCGATTAAGGTCGTGTTTGATATTGGCAAGCGTTAACTGCGCACGCTACGCGCTCTAGCACAGATTGACGACAAAACAATCAGGTTCGTGACGCCGGGCCCCTGCCCCTCAGGCACTATTGCAGGAGATCGCTCAGTTCTTTGAAGCGACTACATTACGCAGCAGCAATACGACCCGAGGGGCTGCAAGCCACCTCCGACCAGCAGGCCACCTTCGACCAGCAGGCCACCTTCGACCAGGAGGACCTCAACACTTTC
>JAQWWC010000302.1 GCA_029249645.1 Pseudomonadales bacterium | reverse complement strand
AGAGAGTCCTACACGTCGGTTAATTCTGCAGCGGATATGAACGCGCATTGCACGCAGTATTTCGGCCGAGCGCAACAGTCGTTAGAAATTCTCGATCAAACCCAAACCATCCTATTGCTTGAGCGCGATAGCCGTCTGGGCGGGTTTGCGCAACTTTGCTGGCACAAAGCCCCAAGTTGCGATGTTCAAGCCAAGTGGCCAAGCGAAATTCTTCGCTTTTATCTCGATCAACCACTTCATGGTACAGGTGCCGCGCAGATGCTGATGAAGTCGGTCTTTGTAGAAGCGATAAAAACCAACACCGATCTTTTATGGTTGGGGGTTTGGGAACAAAATTTTAGAGCGCTTGCATTCTACCGTCAGCAAGGTTTCCTAGCGGTCGGAGAACATACCTTCCAGCTGGGCGCGGACCGCCAACGAGATCTGATTGTGGCAACGCGCCTAAACTAACCCTTGCCCAGCAGCCAGCGGCGAGCCCCAGACGCACATGAGATGATTGTCCGACCCTGCCAGCAAGCGCCGCGACCCGAACACGGCTCGGCATTACAATCGATGCGGAATGATTGCCAAGATCACCCGCCAGACAGGCAGCCCGAAGTATCTTTCAAGATCCATCGTGCGAATGCTCCCACGATGTGTAAACATGTACTTTGCTCACCAAGACACTGTTAAAGGACGCCATTGCACCCATTAGACCTCGCCATCATCGTCGGCTACCTGGTGTTGATTACCTTCGTTGGACTGCGCCTCGCCGGCCGCGTTAAAACGGCCCATGATTTCTTCCTGGCCGGCCGGACACTTTCCTGGTGGGTGATTGGCCTCTCCATCATTGGCACCAACATAGGGGCTAATAGCTATGTAGGCGCTGCTGGCAATGCATTCAGCATCGGCATAGCACAGGCTAACTTCGAGTGGATCGGCGCCATTCCAGCCATGATTCTTGCCGCGCTTGTGTTCATCCCGCTGTATTGGAAAGCAGGTGTTTACTCCATACCGGAATATTTGGGCCTACGATACAGTCCGACCGTCCGCGTCGTTGCGGCACTCATCGCCAGCGTCGTTTCGGTATTTGCGATTGGCGTCGCACTTTGGGCAATCGCACTCACCCTGCAAACTTATCTTGGATGGCCGATCTGGGTCGGTATCATGGTCACCGGCACCATCGTCGGCGCTTATAGTATCGCTGGCGGACTCGCGGCAGTGGCTTTCACCGATATGTTCCAAGTGTGCATCATGTTCTTGGGCGGACTTGTCATCGTGGGGCTGGGCATTTCTCATACTGGCGGTTTCAGTGGATTTGCAGAAACGCTTGTCCTCGAAAATCCTGACCACCTCCAGGCCTATCTACCGGCTGATCACGCATCATATCCCTGGCCGGGCGTAATTTTTGGCCTCGGCTTCGTGCTCTCACCCGCTTATTGGTGGGCAAGCCAAGCGATCTTGCAACGTTCACTTGGTGCTCGAACGCAATGGGATGCCAGCGCCGGTATGATGTTCGCGGCCTTCGGTAAAATTCTGGTGCCCCTGCTGATTGTCTTTCCTGGCTTGCTAGCTCTTGTCATGCACGCGCAAATTGAATATCCCGATATGGCCCTGCCTTGGATTATCAAGAACGTACTGCCACCTGGTATTTCTGGCCTCATGTTCATCGCTATCATTGCCGCCCTGCAATCCACCATAGATTCCAGTGTCAACGCCACGTCTTTGATGCTGACTCGAGACGTCCGTCATGTCTTGCTAAAAAACGCAAACCCCGACGACGATTTGAAGATCGGGCGCCTACTGACACTGGTATTGCTGCTTTTATCGATGTGCACAGCGCCCTTAGTTGCGGAAATGGGCGGCATTTTTACTTTTCTGCAAACCATCTTATCGCTGTTTCAAGGTCCGATGCTGGCGCTCTTGATTCTCGGCGCATTCACGCGCAGGGCAACACCCCAAGCTGGCCTATGGACGCTGATCAGTGGCGTCGTGGTTGCCAGCGCCACCTCCTACGCCGGCGTTAATATGCTCTACGTCGCTTTCTCTAGCTTTATTTACGCGCTCTGCGCGTTGTGGCTACTGAGTGGCTTTACGGCCCCTCACCCCGAAAAAGATTTATCAAAACTCACCTACGTTCTCTGGAGGCGCAACTGATGGATCTGACTCATTTGCCTTTATCATGGGCGAACTACCTGTCAATTATGGGCTTTGTGTGTCTATTGGTTCTGGTTTGGTTGGTCCCTCGAGACATTGTTTACGAAGATGCGCCGGATCAATCCCGCTGGCGTGATATTCGCCTCTGGGCAACCATTCTGATTGCGTTCCAACTACTCCTCTACGGCCTCTTTACCCGGTAACGATTTCAGGATTTCAGGATTTCCTGAAATCAGAACTTGCCATTCCTACTTTTGGCATCATCAAGCAAGCCACAGTGCTGTATCCCAAGGCCACCGGATGCTCATCCTGCGCCGCTGGCGATTTTACGGGCCCGTTTAGCAACTTGTGTTTATGCAGCGGGGTTGCAGTGAGCAACAATTTGATCGCGATTAATGACCATGGCGTCAGCGCCCTTTTACCAGGCGATCGGACAACCTTTAAAACCCATCAAGGTCAAATCCTCGGCGCAACGCGCGTTAATCGAGCCAGTTTAGATTCAGGGATACTTTAGGCCGAGCAACAGGCCAACCTAAATTTTGGCAGTCGCTCAGTTACTACCGCAGCCGACGTTGCGCTACTGGAAACCGAACAAGCGATGTTGCTGTGACCGATTGAGTTTGCTGATTTAGCGCAGGTCAAAAGTCGCCAGCCAATTATAACCGTGGGCCATCCAAACATTATGCATGGATCAGACCCCTTCATTACCAGCGCAGCGCCTTTTTAGGGCCTGACACGCCCGCCTGAACGATACTGCCTTACAAACGCTTTGGCCCCAGCGCAAGCGGATCAGGGTTCCTGAAGCTTAGTGGTCAACTGATCGGACAAATTGCATCAGGCATAACAAGCTTTTGGGGCGCGCAAGCATCCTGGGTCGTTTTTGAGTTTGAAGCCAAGGCGACTGAAATTGATTCAAGCAACCAGGTTAAGGCGCATATCGAATACTGGGCGCCGGGCGAGTTACCGGTTGTTTTACCTCGCGTCAGGCGCGACACGCCTTCCTGTCAGCTGCGTCAGAAATTTTGGTGCGTGGGTTCACGCCCCACGGCTTAAAGAGTAATGTGGAAGACACTAGCGTTGGAAACAATCGGATTTAAGAGGCTCGACACTTAAGAACTACATTTTACGAGCGCGCGATGGTAGCGCACGGTATTCTGCCCTTGAAGGCAATAATACAACCAGAACACGGCTTCTCAACATCGACAAAGGTAAGACTTCAAGCAACGCCCGCATAACGCATGAGGCTTGCAACCTATTCATTAAGGGTCGGAAAAATGGCACCCAACTTTGAAGCATTGAGCTTAATCGCTGAAGTTGCATTAGGCATTGTGGGATTTTCCGCAATTCTGATCGGACTAAACCGGTCTCCAGCGGGCCTGAGTGAACCGGATGACTTCAGAATTCGGCTCTTGAGTTTTTCTGGGTTCGGCGCCCTATTTGCCGCGTTACTGCCTTTTGCTGCATTTGACCTTGAGAACAGTCATCACGCCTGGCGAATTGTCACCTGGTCGCTGGCTATTTATGCCTTGTTGGGTCTCTGGATTTTTCCTCGGAAGATGTTGTCCCTGCGTGCTAAGGGCTACGGCACCTTCTTCCCTCTTCATATTTTCGTATTTCAAACAGGCATTCTATCGCTCGTTTTCGTACTTTCAGGCTTCATGATTATTGACTGGATCGAGGATCGATCCCTTTGCTACACCGTCTGCCTACTGTCGTATTTAACCCAAAGTTCTGTCGCTTTTTTCCGAACCATGTTCGTAAGGGTAACGTCCGAATTCAACGAGCCCGCACGCACTCGAGATGAACATCGCTAGCGTTTTAAGTGACGTTCAAGCTTGCGGCGCGCTTTTACGCTCGGAATAAGCCACCATATTGACGGGATCAACCAGGCCAAGCGCAACACCGACGGTATAAAAACTGGTGACCGAGAACTCAGAAATGTTGGTTGAGGTGTGGATGATCGTGACACCCGAGCATCGCTGCGAGCAAAATGCTTTTGTGACCTCCTGCAGTAAGGCAAAATCACGAAAATAATCCAGAAGCGGCGCCTTGCCCAAACGGGCTCGCTGATCGTTTTTTGTCAATATCTGTTGATCAATTGCGGACTCAAGCAAGCCCATGCAACCGGGCACGACCTTGGACAATTCAGAAACCAGATCAGAGTACTTCATTTCCAGCGTGACCCCATCGCGATCTGCCAGTACACCGTGATTGTCTGAAATGTGCTCATCAAGATGAACGAGGCCACGCTGAACGCCAAGACGCACCGCGACTAACGGCGTGATTGCGGCAATCCCCGATGGCTCAGGAGGATCACCCTGAGTCAAAACCAGCAAGGGTTTATCTGGCGGCTTCTTGGACCAATGCGTCAAAAGCTGTTTCGTGACCTGCCGCGCAACGGGATGCGGGTCACGCTTGTCGTAACCGCCCATCCCTTCAATCACAACTGGGTGATACTGCGTGATATCCAAATGATTTCCCTACACATTTTGGCTGGCTTCTCAGCGACTGCATTACGTTTCATGCTCGATCAGCGCGTCCACAAGCGTTAAGCAGTTGTTCGTCTTAGTGAAACCGATTGACAAGTCAGCCCTATCGATAATCGTTCCTCTCTCATTAGAGCACAAAGAGCGCATAACCTTCTGATAAATAACATCAAACCAAAGCGTCCTTGGCACACAAGACACCTCTCCTCGATTGCCAGAGGACGCCGCAGCGCCCTTTCCCATCTTACGGCAACACACTAGCCGCCCTGTAAAAAATCAGATATTTGTATCGAGATTTAGCGGTCGAGATCATCATAAACGGTCAGCGCGGCGTTAGGAACGTCGTGGGATGGTGCGTCTTTGCTGGACTATTCAACCCGTAATTGCATCGACGCGTCTTTCAGAGAAAGTTGCCAACGCTAGGGGTAAACTAGAATCAGCAAAAAAATATGACGCCGTATTTTTATGGCCCCAGCGCAAAGTAGTCAACAGCCAGTGCTTTGCCAGCGCAGCACTGAGCGCTCGCGTTTAACCTAGGCCTTGGACCTCTGGCGGCATTAGTGTTGGGCGGGGCGAGTCTCGCAGTAGGCCCGCAGAACCCACGCACTGGTCAGTATTGCTGACGATGCGGTATGGTTAACAGGGTAAACACTGGGAAGATTTTTAGATGACTAAAACAAACGATATCCTCTCCAGCGAGGCGCTCGGGTTTGACCCGGATGCCCTTGCTCAACGCTACGCCCAAGAACGCGAGAAGCGCATCCGGCCCGATGCCGAGACGCAGTTTGTACAGCTTTCCCACGATTCGCCCTTCGCCAACAAGTACCTCGAAGAAGACCCTTACAGCGAAACACTCGAACGGGCGCCCTTAAACGATCAACGCGAGGTCATCGTGATCGGCGGTGGCTGGGTCGGCATGCTGACCGCTGCACGATTAAGTCAGGCCGGCATTCGCGACGTCCGTATTGTTGAGAGCGGAAGTGATTTTGGCGGTACTTGGTACTGGAACCGTTATCCCGGGGCACAGTGCGACATCGAGTCCTATAGTTACCTGCCGCTTCTGGAGGAAACCGGCTACGTACCGAAACTTCGATATTCTTATGCCTCTGAGATTTACGAGCATGCCCAAAGAATTGGCAAGCATTTCGACCTTTATAAAGACGCGGTGTTTCAAACTTGGGTGACCGAGTTGCGCTGGCTCGAGGACGAGTCCATGTGGCTCGTGACAACCAACCGGGGGGATGCCATGCGCGCGCGCCATATCTGCCTTGGCACCGGGCCGGCCAATCGACCGCGTTTGCCAGGGATCCCAGGCGTTGAACAGTTTAAAGGCCATTCATTTCACACCTGTCGTTGGGATTACGACTACACGGGTGGCGGTCCAACTGGCGGGCTCGCAGGCCTCGCCGACAAAACCGTGGCGATTATTGGCACGGGGGCAACTGCGGTACAGTGCGTGCCCGCATTGGGTGAAAGCGCAAAGCACCTCTATGTGTTTCAGCGCACGCCCTCCTCCGTTGATGTGCGCAACAATGCCGAGACCGACCCCCTATGGGCTGAGAGTCTCGAGCCAGGTTGGCAGCGAGATCGGCAAAAGAAATTCGGTGAAGCCTTTTTAGGCGGACCGATCGATCCTGCTTTCGTCGATGATGGTTGGACGCGTCTAACCCGTAATCTGAAGGAATTGGTCGCCGAGAGCGAAGAAAGGATATCCGGTCTGGCGCAGATCGCCGATTTCAAAACGATGGAGACCATCCGAGGACTGGTCGACGAAACTGTTAAAGATCCTGAAGTTGCCGAGAAGCTCAAGGCTTATTACAACCAGTTCTGTAAGCGGCCCACGTTTAATGATTTTTATCTCGATACATTCAACCGCAAAAACGTTGAGTTAGTCGATGTAAGCGCGACGCAAGGTGTGGAGGCGATCACGGAAACCGGCATCATAGCCAACGGTCAGGAATACCCTGTTGATTGCATAATCTATGCTTCCGGCTTCGAGATTACCTCAAGTTATGAGCGTCGCCTCGGCATTCCAATTTTCGGCGTTGCTGGGAAGTCAATCTACGAGCATTGGGAAGCCGGCATGCGCAGCATGCATGGCCTGATGGTCAGCGGTTTTCCGAACCTTTTTCTCTGCGGAGGTGGTTTTGTGTTCCAGCTGGGCGCGAACTATGCCCACGGCATTGACGTTCAGGCTGGGCACGTGGCCTACACGATCAGCGAATTGAGCCGCCGCGGCATCCAGTCAGCCAATGTCTCGTTTGATGCCGAGGAGCGCTGGATAGCCGATCAGCTAGAGACCAAAGGTGGGGGATTTGTGCTGGGCGGCTCCCCAGACACGTGCACCCCGGGCTATTACAATCAGGAAGGCACCTCAAAGCGTTACCGCAATGTGCGGCGAGAGACCTACAGCAAAGGCGTTGGCGCTTACATGAAGTTGCTGCGCGCGTGGCGAAACGACGGTCAGCTCGATGGCCTAGAGCTCAAATAGCGTCGACGTGCGGCCCTTACTGAACAAAATAGGGCTGTGACCCGCTCAAAGCT
Source organism: Pseudomonadales bacterium (assembly GCA_029249645.1). Lineage (GTDB taxonomy): Bacteria > Pseudomonadota > Gammaproteobacteria > Pseudomonadales > Azotimanducaceae > UBA9926. The sequence goes on along the minus strand of JAQWWC010000302.1, from coordinate 2,781 downwards.
GTACAAGCCTACTGGCGGGCTACAGCCCGATTTGTTGACATTACGCCTGCCTGCCTGCACTCTAGCGACGCAGTTTCGGGCCCAAGCTTTGATTTGCAGCGTTCGCCCCACAGAGCCGCAATGAACCTTAGCGAGACCGCGGCGCACAAACCTAGCCTGCCCTGATCGGCGAAGCTAAAGACATTCGCAACATCGTACCAATTTCATTTAAGGAATTAACAATGCCCACGCTTCACGGTTTCTCGTACAGCAACTACTACAACATGCCAAAACATGCCTTATTGTATAAAGGCGTTGCCTTTGAAGAGGACCTCGTCTACCCCAGCGCGAAAGACTACAACCAGTTAAGCCCTGCACTAAAAGTGCCAAGCCTTACAACTGACGATGGCCAGCACTTGTCAGAAGCCTCCGTATTGTGCGAGTACATCGAGGACACCTATTCGGATAAACCGCTTTTGCCAACGACGCCCATTGCTCGAAACAAAAATCGTCAGTTGATGCGCATGACAGAGCTTTACCTGGAGTTACCTAACCGGAGATTACTGCCTTTCAGCTTCAGCAATCAGCCGGCACCAGAGGCCCTCATCGCGGAGGTCGTCGCCGTCGTTGATCGCGGCATCAACAGCATCAACGCGCTGGCAACATTCGACCCCTTTGTCCTTGGCGAAGAATTCACGATGGCAGACATTTATCTTTTTTATGCACTGACCGTCGCCAATATGGGTTGTGCCATTACAGGCGTTGATTTGAATGCGCGTATCCCGGGTTTAGAAAGCTGGCATGCCCGTTTTGCTGCCGACCCAATCAGTCAAAAAGTCGCCGCTGATATGGAAGCTAATCGAGCAGGTTTTTTTGGCTATATACAAGGCCTTCGCTAAACAGCAGCCGCTCAGTTTTGCGCGCAACGCTTGTACCGTCCTGCCGATTTCAGAACTTGCCTGTAAAAGGCTAATCAGCGAGCCTCTTAAGCCTTTAAGGCAATAAAACAAAAGCGCAGTATAGAATCGATCGCTTTACGATTACCCCTTTACACCGCAGTGAGTGCTGCTTGTTTAATACTAATACAAGTGGCGCTGATGTTTTCAGGGATCAAGCGTCGCGGCGATCTTAATAATTTCATCGGCCGCGGTGATAACTCGATGCTCGAGCGTAAAATCCGAGCCCATGGCAATTTCACTGAAAAAGTCCCAACATTTTTAATTGGCCTTTTACTGCTTGAACTCATGATTGGCAGCGGTCTTTGGGTCTTGATATTGGGTCCCGTGGTGTGGTCGCTCGTCTAGCGCACGCTATAGCCCTGATGGCAAATTCCGGGGGCACTGCCGGACGACTGATTGGCAACAGAAAGTGGACCAGACGTGACGCAGGACATGATGGCCGATATCGGCCCGCTCATTAGACTGGCCTGTTAATTTTTGCCAAACTGCGATACCGAAACGAGATACGAAACGCGAAGCCATTCTTTCCGCTGCTAGCGAGCAGTTTAAGCAGTACGGCTACCGAAAAACGGCCATGGACGATATTTCGAAGCGTCTCTTGCGATTCATGAACGCGCCCTCACTCGAGCGCAAAATCACCTCGAAGCAACCCCTAGCCGCGCATCCCGCGTCGCAACAATCCAGCTCAGAGTGTAGCGGGCCCTGCTGGCTCGACACGGTCCGTTTCAAAAAGCCGTGACCGGCTCTCCCCATGGGGCGGAACTGTTCGACGAATACCGCCGTCTTTGTGGCGATGTTATGCTGGTTTCGCACACCCGTTTTCAGGCATTACTGGCCGCCGCGTTAAATACCGCCGCGAAAGCGGCAGAAATTGACCTCAAAGCCGCTGGCATCACCGCTGGGGCCGCTGCTGAAACACTGAACCTTGGGGCAGCTGGGCTCAAGCATGGCGCGCCGGATCAGGCGACTTTTAAACAGCGCATCAGGCGCTTCACAAAGGTGTTCATTGCGGGTCTGAGAGAAAGCTCGCGCGCAAGTGCTGGGGCCCATTGACCCCAGCACTTAGGCCCGGCCTCTACAATAAATCGCCGCCTAAAACAGCTGGGGTTTCACAATAGGTCGTTAAAATGTATCGCTGATGATCGAGGATCCGTGCCGAGAGCACCTTCGCGACCTCAGGCCGTTTCGAATTCGACGCGAAGAACATCAGCATCCCCTTATTCTGCTGCGTCACCGGCATAACCTCAGGAGGTGTTGCCGTGATACACATACTCATGGTTGCCCAATAGATATCAGCTGCCGATACCGCATCGCCAACGAGATATTGAGAACCGCGCTGCGCCTGTTGATCGAGACAGGTATCGATCACCGAAATAATCTCAACAATTTTTTCAGGTGCTGCCGCGCTGGCGTGCTCGCTGTACCCATACTTTCGACTTAAAGCACCATCATTCAAGATCCGCATATTCCAAACCAGCCCATCTTCGGCCAGCGTTATGGCACACAATCCATACATGTCGACTCGGTGCTTATAATTTTCGGGAACTAAGGCTGGACTGCCGGCGCGGCCGATGCTTTCAGCAAGGGCCAGTTGCTCCGTCCAAACATTGCGAGGTCGCTCTTCGTTATAGAACATCGTCGGTAACCCGGTTTGGCTCGTGAGTTCATACAAGCGCGCTTGTCGGTCTTGGCCTGTTACTTTGTCAACGCCCATTTGCGGATGCAGCGCTCGGATGACGGGTATGCCTTTGGCGTAACAGATATTTTTGAGCGCTTCGGCATACAGCGCCTGCAGGCCTGGAATGAAGGTGATGCGCGTGCCCTCGGTCATCGCAGCGGCATC
>JAQWWC010000301.1 GCA_029249645.1 Pseudomonadales bacterium | reverse complement strand
GTCACCATGCATGAGCCTGGTGTTTCCCGATTGGTGTCTGTCGACGTTGAAGAAGCGGTTGCGATGTCGGCGGTCTAGATTGGACCTGATGCTTTTAAGAAAATCTTAGGCTGGACGCGATACGATTTAGAAGTAGGGCCTTTAAAAGGGCTGTAGAGCAAAATTTGCTGTAAACAGATGCTGTAAACAGATGCTGTAAACAGATGCTGTAAACAGATGTCATAAACAGGTGTTATAAACAGTGGATAAAAATACTGTGAGCAGAGCACCCATAAGGATTGCGCCAGCCGTTCACGGTTAGCAGCCGGTATTGGTGTAGGGGAAGTCGGCCAACCCAAAAGGGTCGCAGAACACGTCGACCTGAACGCAAGCGAGTAGGCTGCTGCGGGTTGAGCAAAACAGATAAGCGGCAAAGACGTCAAAAGAGAGGTCATTGTGGAACTGGAATTGCAAGAATGGCTGTTCTTAATATTAGGTCTAGTGATTGTGGCCGTGTTGGCCCATGGCTTTTGGGTGCAGTACTTTGGTAGCGATCGATTGCCATTGAAGCTGGATAAGCGGTTCGCCTCAACGGCGCCAGAATCCGGTGGCGGTAAAGATGTGATCGATTTAAAGGCAGAGTTGCCCAATGGTGGCGCTCGGGTGGTGAAGGTCGGCGCCTCACAGATTCCTGTCTCTGATCCAGCACAGGCGCGAGTGCGTCAACCTGCTGCAAAAACGACTGAAGATAATTCAGCCGGGAAAGCCAATGATGCGTCTCGCGATGCAAATGAAGCCGCGCAGACGGGGGAGTCTCTTGCTGATGCGTCAATGGCTGAGCAATCCTCTGGCAGTGCTTCAGAAATGAGATCGGAGACGGCGCAGCAGGAAACGCTGTTTTTAGTACTAAATGTGTTGGGTGATCTATCCGGCCAACCGTTACTCGAAAGCTTGATGGAACAAGGTTTTGAATATGGTGACAAGTCTATTTTTCATCGTTTGGATGCTGCTGGGTATCCGAAAATCAGCCTGGCCAATGCGGTTGAGCCTGGGATTTTCGACATTGCATCGATGAATACGCTTACGACTCCTGGCGTCACAATTTTTATGTGCGCCCATGAATGCGAGGAAGCACCTGCTGTGTTTGAGGAACTGTTGTTGGCCGCGGCCCATCTGGCGGAGGATTTAGGAGCGCAGCTGTGTGATGATCGACGCAGTGCGGTCACTGAGCAAACCATCGCCCACTTGAGACAAACCGTTCAAGAATTTCAGTTTCGACGCGCCAAGGCACTATGACCCCCGATGTTGTCAGCCGCATTGAGGAGTTGAAAGCGGCGCTGCATCACCACAACTATCAGTACCATGCGTTGGACGCGCCGATTATCGCGGACTTTGAGTACGACCAACTGTTTCAGGCGCTCTTAGCACTCGAAAAAGCCTACCCAGACTTACTGACCAGCGACTCGCCGACCCAGCGGGTGGGTTCGGCGCCCCTCGCCGGGTTTGCGCAAATCCAACATGAGTTGCCGATGCTGTCTTTGGATAATGCCTTCAACACAGTTGATATCGCTGACTTTCATGAGCGGGTGGCGGAACGCCTTGGTCAGGTGCACGTGCGCTATTGTGCAGAGCCTAAGATCGACGGTGTTGCCATCAGTTTATTGTATGAAGGTGGACGCCTCAGCCGTGCGGCGACGCGAGGGGATGGCTTAACCGGCGAAGATGTCACGATGAATGCAAGAACCATCGAAGCGGTACCATTGGTTTTACAGGGCGAGGACTTTCCCGATCGCCTAGAGGTCCGGGGTGAGGTCTATCTCGCCAAAGCAGTTTTCAATGACCTTAATCAAGCGCTGATCGAGCAAGGCGAAAAGCCATTTGCCAATCCGCGCAATGCCGCAGCTGGCTCAATGCGGCAGCTCGACAGCCGATTAACCGCGAAGCGCCGATTGACGATGTTTGCTTACAGCGTGGGCCTTGTTGAGGGCGGCAACTTGCCGAGCGAGCATTTTGATCTGATGCAGCAGCTCAGGGTCTGGGGTTTTCGAATCAATCCGGATATCGAGCAGGTCAACGATGCCTCGGGCTGCCAAGCGTATTTTGAAGCTTTGGCCCAGCGCCGAGCCACACTTGGCTATGAAATAGACGGAGTCGTTTTTAAGGTAGACTCGCTTGCAAGCCAGGCAGCGCTCGGGTTTTTAACGCGCACTCCGCGTTGGGCGATTGCTGGGAAATTTCCCGCAGCGCAAGGCCGAACCCGAGTATTGGATGTTGAGTTTCAAGTCGGCCGAACCGGCGCGATAACGCCCGTTGCCCGGCTTGATCCGGTACAGGTCGGAGGGGTGGTCATCTCGAATGCCACACTGCATAACTTCGATGAAATCGAGCGGCTGGGTCTGCACCTGTTGGATGAAGTAATTATCGAGCGCGCAGGGGATGTCATTCCGAAGGTGATTCGGGTGGCGGCGAGAGCCCGGGGTTTGGACTCAAGCCCTATTGCGCGTCCGCTGCGATGCCCCGAGTGCCAAAGTGAACTTCTGCAGCGTGAGGATGAGGTAATTCTGCGGTGCGCGAATGATCTGGGATGCCCCGCTCAGCAGAAAGAGCGGATACGACATTTTGTGTCCCGCCTGGCCATGGATATTGATGGACTGGGCGGCAAAGTTGTTGAGCAGTTAATGAAGACCGGTTTGATCCAAAATTCGGCAGATTTGTATGCGCTCGAATACGAACAACTTCTATCCTTAGAGCGGTTTGCGCCGACTTCCGCTAAAAAGTTGATTGCCGCCATCCATGCTTCGAAAATCACCAGCCTGAACCGGTTTATTTATGCGCTCGGAATTCCTGAAGTGGGTGAGGCGACGGCGGCTTCGCTCGCCCGAGCCTTCCCGCGGTTGACGGCCTTGATGGCGGCGGATGATGTAGCCCTTGTTGCAGTGCCTGATGTGGGGCCCATTGTTGCCGCGCAAATATTCGCTTATTTCAGCAATGCCAATAATCAGCGCCTGATTGAGCGAATGGTTCAACTTGGCGTGGTTTGGCCTGAGTCGGATGTGCTTGACGATCAGCCGGCGCCGCTGGCTGGGCAGACTTGGGTGATCACCGGGACGTTTGATACGTTCACGCGATCGGCGCTTAAAACCCAATTACAGGATTTGGGCGCTAAAGTTGCCGGTTCTGTTTCTGCAAAAACGACGCGGTTGGCCGCCGGGCGCGAAGCAGGCTCAAAATTAAGCAAGGCAGAATCCTTGGGTATCCCGATCATCGATGAGGCGGGTCTACGATCATTACTGGAACCATTGCTATGAAACTAAACGGACGTCTTCACGCGAGAGTGATGTTGGTAGTTGTCGCGATATTGCTTGCAAGCTGTACGGCGAAGCAGCCGGCGAATATTGATAACATTTGCGACATATTCAGTGAGCAGCGCAGTTGGTATAAAGCTGCCAATAAGTCGGCGAAACGCTGGGGCACGACGATCCCGGTGATCATGTCGGTAATCCACCAGGAGTCGAGTTTTAAGGCAAAGGCCAAGCCACCTCGAACAAAGATCCTTTGGGTGTTTCCGGGTCCGAGGCCCGCATCTGCCAAAGGTTACGCCCAGGCCATTGATGGCACTTGGGACACGTATCGCCGCTCGACGGGTCGATGGTCGGCTGATCGAGCCGACTTTAAGGATGCCACCGATTTCATTGGTTGGTATATCGACCAATCAGCATCAAAAAATGGCATCGAAAAAACGGATGCTCAGAACCTGTATTTGTCCTATCACGAAGGCCAGGGTGGCTTTGCCAAGGGGACGCATCAAGGTAAACCTTGGCTTCTGAAGGTGGCCAAAAAAGTGGATGCTCGGGCGAAAACTTTTGATCAGCAGCTCAAGGGCTGCGAGCGAAAATTCAAAAAACGGTTCTTTGGATTGTTTTAAGCGAAAAATGAAAACGCCTGAAGCTTGCAGCGGAGCGCTTAAAGCGCGCGGGGGAAGTGCGCTTGCAAGCATGTTAATTTTTCTCTAGATGTGAGCGGCAAACGCCGCGCCTTTGGGGATTTCAAGCCGCGTGGGACGATCGAGAACGATACAGAGTCTTAAATCTGGATGATTACCAAATAAATACCGCACTTCAGCCAGTTTGGCCTCTGCCGCTTCAGAGTCGCGTAGGGCGCGCAGCACGATCATTTGATTGACCCATAAGGGAAACCTTGGCATCCCGCGAGTCATCTCATCGGCCCAGACCAAATAGGCTGTCAATTCTTGCCGATTGCCCTCTGCCAGGGCCGTGTTCTAGCACATCGGATTACCTGGCTCGAGAACAAAATTTTGTACAAGACTGAGCAGGCTCTGAAGGACAACCGCTGCCAGATGAGCGGGAGCCGTTGTGGCCGAATCGCGCTAGTTCCTTGAAATTGCAGGTTTGCGGTGTTCAGCAACAATCCTCCGATGAGGGCGGCCACTCTGGGGCCCGCGAGCGACAAACCCTCAATGCCTGGCGCGAGTAAGGGCCGGGTCAGAACAGCGCCGCCCAGCCAGCAAAATAACAGATGGGGGTAACCATCAGGCTCTGCGCTCGCGCCCTCTGTCACAGCGCCAGCGCAATCAGAATCGACATCATCATCTAAGCCGCATGACTCGCGGGCAGCGTGAGGTCATAGCCGCCAAAGTTCGCAAAGGTATAGTGCGCGTAAATCAGGAATTACATCGCAAGGATCAGCTGAAACAGTTGCTCACTGGTCGGCAAGGCTGGAAATCTATTAGCGGGCCTTTGGATCGACGGAGGGTCATGCGACCCAAGATTCACGAC
>JAQWWC010000300.1 GCA_029249645.1 Pseudomonadales bacterium | reverse complement strand
CAAATTCCTAAAGCAATAAGATAAAACTCTATGAAATCACAGCAACCCCAGCATGGCGTCGCCTTCACTGCAGATTGCCGAGCATGAGTATTTTTTCAAACCTATTCAAAGCCAAAAAGACGCCAGCTAAACCTGCCAAGAAATCAGCGTCGATTAAAAAGCCCGCTCAAAAGAAGCCCGCTCAAAAGAAGCCTGCCCAAAAGAAGCCTGCCCCAAAACAGCGTTCAACACCCAAACTGGCAGAGACGCAACAGAATGCCAAACAGCCTTCAGATCAAGGCAACAAGTCCCGGGCAAAACAGCCGCCAAAGGACCTACCCTCACTGGGTCAAGATTTCATAGACCTTGATCTACCTGAGCCTCTGAACCTTGCCATACGGAAGCTTAATTTCTCGAACTGCACACCGATCCAAAAAGAAGTCTTACCCCACAGCTTGGATGGCGAGGATGTGATCGCGCAGGCGCAAACCGGTACGGGTAAAACCGCGGCGTTTTTAATTTCCATTATTACCTACCATCTCGAGAACCCTGAGCGCCAAGCCCGAAAGCCTGGCACCCCCTTCGCGCTCATCATTGCACCAACCCGAGAACTGGTCATGCAAATCGCATCGGATGCCGAGCTGCTGACCGAGTTCACTGACCTGCACGTTATGGCCGTGGTCGGCGGCATTGATTATGAAAAACAGAAACGAGAACTTGAAAGACCGGTCGAAGTAATTGTTGCGACCCCGGGAAGATTGCTCGATTTCTGCCGCTCTGGCGTCATTAATCTCGGCCAAGTCGAAACGCTCGTGATTGATGAAGCTGACAGAATGTTGAATATGGGCTTCATCCCGGATGTGAAAGCCATCGTTCAGCGAACGCCAAAGAAAGATAAGCGACAAACCCAGCTATACAGCGCGACTTTTAGCGAAGACATCAAACGGCTTGCAAAAACTTGGACCTTGGACCCCGTCAGAATCGAAATTGCGCCCGAGCAGGTTGCCGTCAGCAGTGTCGAACAACTGATTTATTTCACCTCCGAATCAGAAAAATTCATGGTCCTGTGCAACCTCATTGCCCAACAAACCGACAGTAAAGTGATCGTGTTTGTGAATCGCCGCGATGAAACCAGGCGGCTTGAGGAAAAGTTGTATCGACAAGGGTTCAAAACAGGATTACTCACAGGAGAAGTCGCTCAAAGAAAGCGCATCAAGACGCTCGACGAATTCAAGGATGGAGACATCCAAGTCATGGTGGCGACCGATGTCGCTGGACGTGGAATTCACGTCGACAACATCAGCCACGTCGTAAATTACAATTTGCCAGAAGACCCTGAAGATTACGTGCATCGGATTGGCCGAACGGGCCGCGCCGGCGCCAAAGGTGTCTCGATCAGCTTAGTCTGTGAAAGTGATGCCTTTATGATGCCGAGCATCGAAGAACTTCTTGGCGAGTCATTAAGCTTCACCTATCCGCCGGATGATCTCTTAATTCAACTCAACGCGCCGGTTAGGGCGCGACGGGTTAATAGTGATCTGATTCCAAAAGACAAAGATACTCGGAAACCACCCCGAAGAAGAGGCTAGCCGTGGACCAACCAACAGCACAACCGGTCGAGGCCTTGCTGCGTCGATCGGATATTGACGCCTTAGGCCCCGTCCGGCACGTCCATCAGCACAATCCCAAAGCCATCCGCCTAACCCGATCTTTATCAAGTCTTACTGGACTCGAAACACTTGGCGTTCACCTCGTGACCTTAACCGAAGGGCGTTTCTCAACGGAATATCACCGACATCATGAAGATGAAGAATTCATCTACATTCTGTCTGGTCGCGGCCTTGCCCGAATTGGCGAGCATCATCATGAGGTCGCGCCAGGGGACTTCATGGGCTTTAATACCCAATCCGAAGCCCACAGTTTATACAACCCGCATCCAGAGGATCTGGTTTACCTTATGGGCGGCACTCGATCCCCCATCGATATTTGCGATTATCCCGACTTGGATCTACGGCAGTTCCGAGTTCACGGTGATCGAACAGCGGTCCAGCGTAAACACCTTACCGGCGCTAATCCATCTACAAACCAAGCAAACCCAAGCCCTGATTTTGAGCAAAAACGCTATGAATAACCCCCTTGTCCTTGCGCCTTCAATTAATGTCCTGGGCAGCGAGCTGTCACCTTGCAGCAATAAGCCATTAACCGGATTTCTTCGCGATGGCCTGTGTAATACCTGCGCAGAAGATGCAGGCTCACACACGGTCTGTGTCGAAATTAGCGAGGCATTCTTATTGTTCTCGAAAGCAAAGGGCAACGACCTCATGACGCCGCATCCAGAGTTTGGCTTTCCTGGCCTTAAACCTGGCGATAGCTGGTGCTTGTGTGCGGGGCGATGGTTGGAAGCTTATGAGTCGGGGATTGCCCCCAAGGTCATCCTCACCAGCACTCACCAAGAGGCGCTCAAAATCGTCCCACTGGAGTACCTCTTAGCGCACGCGGTCACCATAAATTAAGCGGACATCGATAGGATGGCGACTCAGGACGTCTAACAAACCTTAGCGAATCAAAACCTATGACGAGACTCGAACACAAAAAAATTTTAATCACCCAGTCCGACGATTACATGGGGCCAGCGATTGCAGACTTGTTTCATGCAGAAGCCGCACGCGTCACGGCGCGCCCGGGATTGGTTCCGTTTGGTCCCGATTTCCCAAACTATGTTGAGGACTTACAAGACTTCGATGTTGTCATCGCCAACCTCGCCCATGATCCCTGCAACGGCCCTATAGAAACCTTAGCGGATGACCACTGGAAGAAGCTGTTTGACACAATGGTGCATCCGCTGATGGCCCTGGTAAGACACTTTGCGCCTAGAATGGCCGATCAAGGTCACGGGAAAATTATCGCCATCACCAGCGCCGCACCCTTAAAGGGCTTGCCAGGATCCGCCGCATACTGCGCGGCTCGGGGCGCTCAAAATGCGTTTATCAAAGCGGTCGGCCTCGAATTTGCGGCCAAGAACGTGCAAATCAATGCCATTGCCCAAAACTATGTGAGCAACCCGGTCTACTACCCGGATGAACTGGTTCAAAGTGAGCGGTTTCAGAAACACCTCGCGCGTAACGTCCCCGTTAGGCGCGTTGCTCGACCTGAAGAACAAGCAGAATTTGCACTCTTTCTGGCATCAGACAACAGCGATTTCTTTGTTGGCCAAATCTTTCCATTCTCGGGAGGATGGGCAATTAACGCCTAAGCAAGATGCATTGGGAACTGAAGGACATCACCGTTTGGCACCTAGAGCGATTGGTACCACCGCCGAATTCGGCGCCGCCTCGCGCCTACGACCTTGTGAACCTTGTCAATCCGGATCCTGGTTTTTGTCGATACCTCTATGCAACAGTGGGTGCGCCCTGGCTCTGGTATGAAAAAATCGGTTGGTCCTTGTCCGAGTGGCTGCATCACGTTAGCCAACCCAACGTTCAGTTTTGGGTCGCGTATGTTTCGGGCAATCCGATCGGTTATTTTGAGATCAAACACGGCAATGACGGCGCCTCTGAAATTTGCTTATTTGGATTAATGCCCAATTGGGTTGGAAAAGGATTCGGCAGCGCACTGCTACAAGATGCTATTGAACAAGCGTTTAAACCGGATCAACACCGAATTTGGCTCCACACCTGCTCACTCGACCATCCCAATGCACTCCCAAACTATACAAAACACGGTTTTAATCTTTTTAAAGAGGAACGCTTTGCAGCCAAGGTTCCAGCTGAACCGTTACAACCGTTTCCCGGGGCCTATTCGCCATAAAAAAAAGGCGCTCACAAAGTGAGCGCCTGAAGAGCCTTTTATGAGACTCAGGGGTAGAAATAAAGGCAAGAGGCGCCGTCCCTGGCCCCCCCCACCAAACTGGTTAACGAGTGAATTCGGGGTAAGCCTCGATCCCGATCTCTGCGATGTCAGAGCCTGCAATTTCTTCTTCTTCAGAAATCCTTAGCCCCATTACCATCTTGATGACCATCCAAGCGATACCACCGACCGCGAAGGTCCAGAGGAAGATTGCGCTGATACCCATCAACTGCGCCGAAAGCGTGGCATCTGTATTTGTGAAACACACTGCCAACAAACCCCATATCCCGCAGGTGCCATGGACCGAAATCGCTCCGACTGGATCATCGATTCGAAGTTTATCGAGCAAAACAATCGAGCCAACGACTAAAATTCCACCGGCCAACCCGATGAGTGCAGCTTCGCCAGGCATCGGAGTCAGGGGTTCTGCTGTAATCGAAACCAATCCAGCCAGCGCGCCATTTAGGGCCATGGTCAGATCAGCTTTGCCAAAAAGTACCTTTGCTGACAGAAGCGCGCCGATTAGGCCGGCGGCGGCAGCGGTATTGGTATTAACAAAAATAAGAGCAACCGCATTGGCTTCTTCAATATTGCTGATCACCAATTCTGAGCCGCCATTAAAGCCAAACCAACCGAACCAAAGTATGAACATCCCAAGGGTTGCCAGAGGCATATTCGCGCCTGGTAACGGATTCACCTGTCCATTAGGCCCGTACTTGCCTTTTCTAGCACCGAGTAACAAAACACCTGCTAGTGCCGCGGCGGCACCACACATGTGCACCACGCCAGAACCCGCGAAATCTAAGAAGCCCGCTTCTTGCAAAGGCCCACCACCCCATTTCCAGAACCCTTGCACTGGATAAATGAATCCGGTCATCACGACCGCGAAGGCCAAGAACGCGAATAGCTTCATTCGCTCTGCAACCGCACCCGAGATAATTGACATCGCGGTGGCAACGAACACAACCTGGAAAAAGAAGTCTGATGCGCTGGAGTAATAGACATCGCCCTCAGACGCTAAAACCTCACTTACCGAGTTATCGCCACCACCCAGGTAAGTGCCAATACCTGGAATCCATCCAGACCCGTCGCTGTACATGATGCTGTAACCCACAATCAGATACATGAGGGATGCGATCGCAAACAGCGCCACATTCTTGGTTAAAATTTCACTGGTATTCTTAGCTCGAACCATTCCGGCTTCGAGCATGGCGAATCCAGGCGCCATAAACATGACCAATGCCCCCATCACTAAAAAGTAGAGCGTATCTACCGAATAACTAAGTTGTATTACTGACTCTTCCACAATTTTTCTCCTCGGATAACGTCGTGACGCTTGTCGCTCCTGAATATGGGCCGACCTAACTCATGCAAGGTAGGTCGGCTCATTCCCTGGACTGGTTTTGTCCTGATAGAGTAAGAGCAAAGATAGTGCCAAGATCAAAAACCGGGCAGGAATCGGCATCGATGTCCAATTCATAGGGCTTAGACTGCAGCGGGGGGGGTTATCAGCTTTTGATACCGCAAAAATTAATGCACGAAGCTGGGGCGGTTGCCCTTAATTGGGGCGGGCGCAATCCTAGCACTGCGCCAAAGGCAGAGCAGACTGACAGCACTTCATGCTTCAAAGCATTACTCAGCTCAGTTTAAGTTTTTGAGGTTGAAGCCGGTTAGGCCTATCTGCAGATCCTGCTAACACAAAGCGGCAATAGGTCTTGCGCGCGCTTAACAAAAACCAACGCCGCAATACGCAGCTGCGCTCGATCCTCGTCCATGCCTTCTGCCAGCGAGAGAACTCAGCGCGCACTGCCCCGATTTATTGCAGTCGACTGGGGAGGTATAGCACCAAATCGGAAAAACAATAAAGCAGAACCAACCCGAGAAGTTGCAGCGCGATAAACGGTACCACACCACGATAAATAACAGGCACGGTTACCGCATCCGGCACCACCCCTTTGAGATAAAATATCGCAAAACCCACGGGCGGCGTCAAAAATGCGGTTTGCAAACACACCGCAAACAAGACGGTAAACCAAATCAAATCAAATCCGAGGCCCGTAACAACCGGCGCAACCAGCGGCAGCACAATCAACGTGATCTCAATCCAATCCAGGACAAACCCCAATAAAAAAACCACCAGCAAGATGGTGATCAATATCCCGTCAGGCCCAAAGGGCAATCCCAAAAGACCTTTTTCGATCAAATGATCGCCGCCAAGCCCGCGCAGCACTAACGAAAATGCCGTGGCCCCCAAAAATATTGCAAAGATATAACTGGTTGTCTTGGTGGTTTCAAGACAGGCTTCTTTTAAGACCTCGGGCGTCAAATTTGCATACCACGCCGTTAAGATCAAAGCGCCAGCAGCACCAACACCTGCCGCTTCGGTCGGCGTTGCGATCCCGGTAAAAATCGATCCTAACACCGCAAAAATCAGCATAAGGGGCGGCAACATGGCCTGAACGACCGCCATTAGAATGCCAAAGGTTAAGGGCTCAGCATTCGTGGCCCTTGGAGCGAGCCTTGGTTTCAACATCGCGACAATGACGATGTAAACCGCGTACAGAAAAGCAAGCAATAATCCAGGGATCAGCGCGCCCAAAAACAACGGCCCCACAGGCAAGGCCAAGCGATCGGCCATCATGACCAGCATGATCGAGGGCGGCACCAAGATGCCTAAAGACCCGACCGCAGCAATGGTTCCAGCGGCTAATTCAGGCTGATAACCGCGCGCGAGCATGGGGGGCATCGCCAATAGACCGAGCAATACGACAGAGGCACCGATGATGCCCGTAGATGCCGATAATAAAACGCCAATTCCGACAACTGATAACGCCATTCCTCCGGGAACCGCATTAAATAACGTTGATAGATTGCGTAACAACCGCTCCGCCAATCCAGACTTTTCAAGCATCACCCCCATAAAAATAAACATCGGTAACGCCACCAAGACCCAGTTGTTCATCACATCCCAAATGCGATCCACCACAAGCCCTGAGTAATCCCAGCCGATTGCGATATCCCAACCAAAATCAATGCCTGCGATCATCCCAACTGCGGTGAAGATCACGGCAAGCCCCCCAAGGACCCACGCCACGGGAAAACCAGAGAAAATTAAGAGGATAAAACTTACGAACATCCACAGACTGAGCCAATCACCATCCGTCATGGCGCCGCCCCCGGCTTCGGCCAGCCAAACAACAGACACAACACCCTAGAGAGGCGAGAAAGGGTCGCCAGCAACAGCAAAACAAACCCGACTGGCAGCATCGTCTTAATCACCCACCGAAAAGGTAGCCCGCCCGGCGCTTGTGAAACTTCGGCAGTTTCATAGGCGTACAGCACAAACGGCCCAGCAGCGATCAGTACTAACATCACAAACGGCAGAAGCAACAGTAATAGCCCATAAATCTCGACCCAAGCCTGGGTTTGACCGGACCATCTGGACCGAAAAACATCCACTCGCACGTGGGCATCCTGTACTAAGGCATACGATAGCCCTAAGAGAAATCCGGTGGCATACAAATGCCATTGCAATTCTTCCAGTTCAATAAAACCTTCAGAGAAGAGATAGCGAGAAATGACGTTCACGACAATCACACCGATCAGCATTAACCAAATCAGCCCTAACGCTGAGCCAAGCTTGATCACCACGCCATCAATTAATTGAGATAGGCCCGTTACCGGCAACTGCTGATCGGTCATTCCTCGGCCACCTCATCAAAATCCCGAGGTAAATAGGCTAAAGCTTTCCACTTCTTATAACTGCGCATAAATTTTCTTTGGGAGGCCAAAATCTCCGCAAATTGGGGATCTTTCTCTGCTTCAACTTGAAGTACCGATTCTGTGACGGCCTGAAGCGACTTTAAAACCGTTCGATCAAACCGAATCGGGGTCACGCCCTTCGCTTCGAAGCCTTCGATCACAGCGCCCTGTAAGGCCTCGCCTTTCGCCAAGTTTCGAATGACGCCGGCCGTGCAAGCCATCTCGATGAGGCTCTGATCACCAGCACTCAGGGCATCCCAACGAGCTTGATTAACCACGAGATGCGCCGCGGTAAAGGTTTGATGCCAACCTGGAAAGTAATTGAACTTCGCGACTTGATCGAATCCGAGCATCGCGTCGACAACGGGTAAGGAATATTCGGTCGCATCAATCGCACCTTTCTCAAGCGCTTGATAGATTTCGCCGCCAGGTATCAGGGTCACCGACGCACCCAAAGCTTGCAGAACGCGCCCCCCGAGCCCGGCAAAGCGTATTTTCAGACCTTCAAATTGGGTGAGGTCCGTGATGGGAAATCGAAACCAGCCGGCGGTTTCTGGGCCAATGATACCGCACAGAATTGGATGGATATTGTGTGGCGCATAGAGCGCTTCCGCCAAGGCCTTACCTCCTGCCTCGTAATACCAAGCGGTATATTCCCAAGGCTCAAGCCCGAAAGGTACGGCTGATATGAGCGGAGTCGCCGGGATCCTGCCCTGATCATAGCCAAGCCAGGTGTAACCAGCTTCTAACTTCCCCGCCTTGACGCTCTCGGTAATACTAAAGGCTGGAACCAGCATGCCTGGCTCATAGACATCCAGCAGCACCCGCCCGCCTGAGGCACGACTCAGTTGCTCTGAAACATATAAGATATTGTCGCCCAATGCCGGCAAGTGTGTGCCAAACGCCACAGGCGTTCGCCACTTAATCTGTGCTGCCTCAACAGCGTTAATCTTGTTCTGAATCGGCGTCGTCGATCGAAGACTGAGAGCGCCGACAAGACCCAACAGAAATGCCATACTGATCGCAATCATTGCAGTTTGATTTGTCCAAGGATTCTTGATCGCCTTGCCCCTTTTTGACCACTCGAATGCTCTATACTAACGCAACGCGATAACGCTGCCATCTATGACGCCAGAACAATTTACACAGGCACTCAGCCACACGCCGGAGTCTTTTTCAGTGATGGTCAAAGACGTTCCAATACGGTATCGCCGCTGGCCAAAGCCCAATGCACCTGGGGTCTTACTGGTTCATGGTCACGCCGCGCACGCTCGGTGGTGGGACCACATTGGTCCAGCATTGCATCATCGATTCGATGTCTCCGCGATTGACCTGTCTGGCGCTGGCGATAGCGCGCACAGAACAACCTACTCATCTCGGTTATTTGCCGAAGAAATGATGGCCGTCACACACCATGCAGGTTATGCGTCGCCGATCATCATTGCGCACAGTTTTGGCGGCACCCTTGCTCGGGTTGCTTGTTTTCTAAACCCTCATTGGGCACAACAGCTGATCTTGATGGATTCGGTCATTCCGTCTGGCTCGCCAATCAGGCTAGACAGCTCGAAAGTGGTCAAGACTCCATCAACATCGGTTCGCCAGACCAGCCGTCCAGCACGGGTGTATGCAACACGGCCCATTGCGATGAAACGCTTTCGATTAACCCCGCGACAGCCTTTGAGGCACCCCCATATTCTCGCCCACATCGCCCACCATTCTTTTCGTGAATCAGAGGCAGGTTTTGTATTCAAATTTGATCGCGCAGTCTTTAACAAGATAATACCGGCGCCAGACTTACCCACCGGATCCGAGATGATGGCTCGCCTTCAAACTCAAACCAGCTTAGTGATTGGTCGCAAGAGTGTGTTTTTTGACCCCGCAACACCTCTTGGTGAGAAAAATTTATCAACCGCGACCAAACAACTTGCAAACCATCAGATTAAGATGATCGACGACGCCGGTCATCATTTGATGGTTGATCAGCCTCTGTCCACTATCGAGACCCTTTTAGCGCTTACCGCTGACTCGGCCTAAGGCCCTGATCGACAGTAATGCGCTGCATTTTTCGTGACTGTGGCCAATAATCATTTACAGGTTTGTGTTGGGTGATTCGATTGTCCCAAAAAGCAATCGAGTCTTTTTCCCAAGTAAATCGACAGGTATGCTCCGGCAGAATCATATGCGCAAACAAAAAATTAAGTAACGCATCGCTTTCCGTTTGTTGGAGCCCTTTGATCCGAGCGGTAAAGAGCGGATTAACATATAAACCGCGCACGCCACTTTCAGGGTGGGTAATCACCACGGGGTGCTCAACAGACGGATTATCGATCACCATCTGTGCTAATCGATCCTGCCCACCGGGCTCAGCCAAGGACTCTTTAAATCCGAAACTGAAATCATGAATCGCAACCAAATCCTCGAGCAGATCTTTCATGATCTGAGACAAACTCTCGTAAGCCGCCGATAGACTCGCGAAAAGAGTGTCGCCACCCCGCTCGGGGATCGACTGCCCGTGTAGGATAGAACCCAACGGCGGGCAAGCCCGAAACGTCATATCGGTATGCCACACTTCAATTTTTGAAGGGTTTTCTCGATCATTTTCAAGGATTGTGATCGCGGGGAACCCCGCGGCATGCGGATAAGCCTCATGGTACTGCGGCTCGCCAAAAGCAGTGGCCAGCGCCATATGCTGCTCAGGCGACAATGC
>JAQWWC010000299.1 GCA_029249645.1 Pseudomonadales bacterium | reverse complement strand
TTCACCGAGGATATGGTCCGCGTCATCAAGCAGAAATGGTTGCTTATAGACCACATCAGGCGCATTCCGAAGCAAAGGCCGAATGCATTTATCCTTTGGCCCGCTCAACCACATTATTGCCTGCAATGACTTTGCCGCTTTAATACGATTTACGCCCAAGCAAGCAACCTTTACAGAGGTTGATATCATTTGGCTTGTCGATGGAAAAGCAGGAAACGGTGACGTCGAGCGCATGATCGGATCTGGGATGTGGCCACCCGCCAAGATAAGACCATTATTGAAAACACTCAGCGCGGCGTCGCCTCCAGCCGATACCAGCCAGAGCGTTATTCCGAACAACAGCGCAAAGTGATTACCTTTACGAATTGGTATTTGAATCAACTTAGGGCAACGACTGCCCCGCCGGCGCGAGCGTTAGCTTAGCGTGATTGGCAGACTTTAATAATAGTACTTTGGCCAAGCCATGATGACGGCGAAGTAAGATCCGAGCGCCCTTGCCGAGCACCTACTGCGCGCAGCCCAATACTTTGTTAAACACTTGGCCGCCTTTGTCTGAGGTCACGTTCTGCCACCCCAATTTGATATACAAATTAGGTACATCGGTATAAACGAACAGACGATTCGCCCCAAACGCTCTCGCAGTAGCACAGCCAAGGTCTATGAGTTCCGATGCAAAGCCCTTCCTCTGAAATTCAGGCAATACCATCACCGCATTAATCCAAACAGCCTCTGTTGCCCGGTCAGGCAACAGCGCCGTCGTAAAAGACAGACCGCCCACTAATCTATTTGGCGCCGCCAAAAGCAAGAGTGGCGACGGGAACCGCTCATTAGTCAATGTGCTCTCGAAGTCCGGCCACTTGGTTTCAAATAAGGCCAGCAACGCGTCCAGCAAATGCGGCTGGGCGTCACTATGCAGCACTTTTACCATTGCCTTGAGCTCCCTTGCCTACTTTAACTTTAACCTTAACCTTAACTTTAACCTCAACGACCCTTAAGTCGCGATGTTCGACAGCATCTAGAACATCCTTGTTAGCGCCACCGCCGATAGGCATTTAAAACAGGACTCGCTCATGCAGAGTCCCATCCTGACCCCGTAAACACTTTCGACATTAACGTGTAAAAAGCGTGCCGCTTCCATAGCACCGCGATTTTTGCCAAACGACCGCGCATCGGATAGGAGCCAGGTCAAAACCGGTCTTCAGTCACAACCGAGTTAGCGATCTTTTATCGACCTCCGCTGGTTGATTCGTTGCACTGACGCGATACGATAGCGCAACACCATCCGAAACGATTCAAAGGAGAAGGTCATGACCAAATTATGGTCTCCAATCTGTGATCGACTGGGCATCGAGGTGCCGATCTTTGGCTTTGCACACGATATCGCAACCGTTGCCGCCATTTCCAATGCGGGCGGTTATGGCGTGTACGGCGCGACCCGGCGGTTTCCGGATGAAATCACTCAAGAACTGGCACAAATCAAGGCGCTCGTGGGCGAGCGACCGTTTGGCGTAGATCTCGTGCTGCCCCCCGGCATGCCAGAATACGACTCTCGAGAAGCGATCGAAATAGACATTCCGGACGGGCACAAGGCATTTGTTCAAAGCATCATTGAACAATACAACATACCGCCTGCGACCCAGCCCGGCATGCGCACGCGTTTTATTCGGTCGGTGGAAATTGAAGCTGCGCAAATCCAGAGCGTTTTAGCCTCGCCGGTCGATATGTTCGCTTGCGGCATTGGCGCGCCCGCAGCTGTCATAGAAGCAGCCAAGGCGAAAGGTATGACAACGCTTGCGCTCATTGGCAGCCCCCACCACGTTGCTCGAACCATTGCAGCCGGCGTCGATATCATCGTCGCCCAAGGTTATGATGCCGGCGCGCACACCGGCACCATTGGCACCTACTCTTTAGTTCCGCAGATCGTTGAAGCAGCCGGCGACGTGCCGGTGCTCGTTGCCGGCGGGGTTGCAACCGGCAAACACATTGCGGCGGCTCTTGCGATGGGGGCGCAGGGCGTTTGGATGGGCACGGCCTGGCTCTTCTCCGAAGAGCACCAGGGTCATATGCATCCAATCAACACCCAAAAACTGATTGAAGCCGGCAGTGGCGACACCGTGATCACCCGCTCGGAATCTGGCAAGACCTTTCGACAAGTTCGATCTGGTTGGAGCCAGGCGTGGGAAGCCGAAAGCGCGCCCGCCCCACTCAAAATGCCGTATCAGGATGTTCTGGTTGGTGACCTTTTAGGCGCCATCGAAGAGCATGACATCGAGCCTTTGATTCATTCTGGCGCCGGACAAAGTGTTGGTTACTTCGACCAAGTCCGTCCCGTTAAGGGGATTATGAATCAGCTGGTTGATGAAACCATCGAGGCCCTAACCCAGCAACAAACATTTTTAAGATAATCAGAGCCGCTCTACCCGTGCCTAGAGCCCGCACCAAATGTCACTGCCTCAACCCAATGCGAAAAGTGCGTCGAGGCTGGGCGAGGTTATTGCTCCTAACCCTGCTCAACCTACTCGCACGCAATACCCTTGCAGACGCCACAGCGGAACAAGTCGTGATACTCCACGGTATTAACAAACAGGCGCGCGATATGGCGCCGCTCGCCAAGGTATTAACCAGCGCCGGGTATGAGGTGCTCAACCTAGATTACCCCTCAACGGACGCACCCATTGAGACACTGGCGCTTGATCTACTGCGTCCAGTACAGCAGGGCTTAAGCCAAACCAAAACAACCCATTTTGTGGCCCACTCGATGGGCGGTCTTGTGGCGCTGCACCTGGCGACAGCCTTAACAGACTTTCGCATTGGCCATATGGTCCAACTGGGAACGCCCAATCAGGGCAGCGAAGTGGCCGATGCGCTTCAACACAGCCGATGGTTCAAAGCGGTTTATGGGCCCGCTGGACAACAACTCACCACAGAGGCGCGCCTGCAAACGCAGCCTTTAAAACAAGCCAACGCTTTGGGTATTATTGCCGGAAACCGATCAATCGACCCGATTTCGTCTTGGCTAATTCCAGGGCCGGATGATGGCAAGGTCGCCGTTGCCCGCACGCTTCATGATGATATGGATGATCACATCGTGGTTCCGGTAGCCCATCCGTTTTTACCTCGGTCTCAGAAGGTCCATAATCAAGTTTTGTATTTTCTTCAAAACAGCACTTTCATAAAATGAATTTTAACTTTGTTATTAATATCAATAACTTGAATAAAAATTCTACTTTAAAATATACAAGCTGAACAATATGCACCTTATCCCTTCAAACTCAAGAATACACTTGATCAATCCATCTTCCGATACAGGTCCACGAGGCTTTGGGCTGCCGCCGTTGCGGGCACTTCCCCCGCACCGACCTGATCTTCAAAACGGGTAACCGCCGCGCGCACGGCCGCACTTTGTTTGAGTTCTTCTAGCAAGATTTCTGCAGTTTCGCCCCACATCCAAGCCTTGGACTGCGTCACCCTAAGCTGCTGCGCCTCGCCGCTCTCAGTCAGCTTTTCGGTAAAACCCACCAAGGTTGACCAAGCCGTCTCAATGCCCACGCCTTCGAGCGCCGAGCAAGCCTGGACTTCCGGCTTGATCGCTTTGAACCGCGCCCGCATGAAGGTCAGCGCTGCTCGATAGTCCGCGACGGTTTGCTGTGAAATCAGGGCTTGCGGGCCATCGGATTTGTTAACGAGCACCAGATCGGCCAGCTCCATAATGCCGCGCTTGATGCCTTGTAAATCATCGCCGCCACCCGGCGATAACAACAATAGGAACAGATCGGTCATATCCGACACCGCCGTTTCAGACTGCCCGACGCCTACGGTTTCAATCAAGACCACGTCAAACCCTGCCGCCTCACACAAAAGCATAGACTCGCGAGTTCGGCGGGTTACCCCGCCAAGGGTTCGCCCGGCCGGCGAGGGCCGAACAAACGCCTTAGGGTTAACCGATAAATCGGGCATCCTGGTTTTATCACCTAAAATCGAGCCACCGGTGACGGCAGAAGTCGGATCAACCGCGAGGACCGCAACCTTATGATCGAGCCCGGTTAGATAACGGCCCAGCGCTTCAATGAACGTCGATTTACCCACACCCGGCGCGCCCGAAATGCCGATTCGAAGTGCCCCGCCGGTTGCCGCCATGACCTTGGATAACAAGTTGGCGGCATCAATGCGGTGCAAGGCTTTTGTGGATTCCACCAAGGTGATGCCCTTGGCCAAGGCACGGCGTTGCCCCGCAAGAATCTGCTGCGCTAAGGCCTGCATAGCGTTATCCGACACGGTAATCTCGCCCCTTCGAGCGGCCCGGTAGCCTTGCGTTAAAGCCCGCCACTTAATCTACCTGCAAGGACTGATCGATGAGGCTCAGAACCTCAGCTGCCGCAACGGGGATGTTTGTACCCGGACCAAAGATGGCTGAAACGCCTGCCTCTGAGAGCATATCGTAGTCTTTTGGTGGGATCACACCCCCGCAAATCACCAAAATCTCACTGGCACCGGCGGCCTGCAAGGCAGCAATAAGCGACGGCACCAAGGTTTTATGACCGGCGGCCTGAGAGGAAACTCCCACCACGTGCACATCGTTTTCGATTGCTTGCTGGGCGGCCTCCTCTGGCGTTTGAAACATCGGCCCCACATCCACATCAAAGCCTAAGTCGGCAAAAGCCGTTGCGATCACTTTCGCACCTCGATCATGGCCATCTTGGCCCATTTTAACCACCAACATGCGGGGACGACGGCCATGGGCCTCGGCAAACGTCTCGACATCCGACTTAATTCCCATAAATTGCGCATCTCCTTCGTAGGCGGCGCTGTACACCCCCGATATCGATCGATGCTGGGCTTTGTGACGACCCCATAAATTTTCAAGGGCCCCTGAGATCTCCCCCACGGTTGCCCGGGCGCGCGCGGCGTCCACAGCCAGTGCTAACAGGTTCTCCGACTCTGATGCGGCACCTTTTGCAAGCAGGGCTAAGGCTGCATCACAAGCACCTTGGTCGCGCTCGGCTTTTACTCGCGCTAATTTTTGGACCTGGGATATCCGCACCGCACTGTTATCAATATCCAATACGTCGATCTCGGGTTCAACCTCCAACTGGTATTTATTAACCCCAACAATGACCTCTTCACCACGATCGATGCGCGCCTGACGTTGGGCTGCCGCCTCCTCGATTCGCAGTTTCGGCATGCCGCTTTCAACCGCTTTGGTCATACCGCCCAACGCCTCAACCTCCTCAATCATAACCCGGGCCTCAGCAACCAAAGCCGCCGTTAAGGACTCGACATAATAGGAACCTGCCAAAGGATCAACCACATTGGTGATACCGGTTTCTTCCTGAATAAGCAGCTGCGTATTGCGAGCGATCCTTGACGAAAATGGCGTCGGCAAGGCCAGGGCCTCATCAAAGGAATTGGTGTGCAAGGACTGCGTGCCGCCTAAAACGGCAGACAGCGCTTCGATGGTTGTGCGCATGATATTGTTGTAAGGATCCTGACTGGTCAGGCTCACCCCAGAGGTCTGACAGTGGGTTCGCAGCACCCAAGAATTGCTATTTTTCGGAGCAAACTTCTCTTGCATCATGGTTGACCAAAGGATGCGGGCGGCACGCAATTTCGCGATTTCCATAAAAAAATTCATACCGATGCCAAAAAAGAACGACAACCGTGGCGCGAACGCATCCACGTCCAGCCCTCGATCGATCGCCGTTCGAACGTATTCAAGGCCATCGGCTATCGTGAAGGCCAGTTCCTGAACATTCGTCGCCCCGGCTTCCTGCATATGGTAGCCACTGATCGAGATGGAATTGAACTTTGGCATCTTGTCGGCGGTGTAACCAATAATATCTGCGACGATCCGCATCGAGGGCTCGGGTGGATAGATATAGGTATTGCGGACCATGAATTCTTTCAGAATATCGTTCTGCAACGTGCCAGCAAGCTGCTCGGGCGCTACACCCTGCTCTTCGGCAGCGACAATGTAACTGGCCATCACCGGTAGCACCGCGCCATTCATGGTCATTGATACCGAGACCTGATCGAGCGGGATCCCATCGAATAAAATCTTCATGTCTTCAACCGAGTCTATGGCAACGCCGGCTTTACCGACATCGCCCACAACTCGAGCATGGTCTGAGTCATAACCACGATGCGTCGGCAAATCGAAGGCAACAGACAAGCCCTGCTGGCCCGCCGCTAAATTCGCGCGGTAAAACGCATTGGATTCTTCAGCGGTTGAAAATCCGGCATATTGCCGGACCGTCCAGGGGCGACCCGCATACATCGTGGCCTTGGGCCCCCGCGCGAACGGACTGAAACCCGGCAGGCCATCCAGATGATCAATCCCCGTCAAATCTTCTTGGGTATAGACGGGCTTCACAGCAATGCCCTCAGCCGTCTGCCAACTAAGGTCCTCGACCGGACGTCCTCTTAGTTCTTTTGAGGCCAACGCCGACCATAGCGCTAAATTTGGCTTTTCTTGATCCGTCATCCTTTACTCCCACTGCCCACTAACTATTGATGCCCTCAGCCTAGGCAGTCTATCGAATCTAGGAGGGCACTGAAACCTACAACCGCTGGCAAGCCAAGACCTACGAGCCTGATAGCTTGCCTGCGCCAGTCTTTTCAGGGCGATGCAATCATTCATCGTTCCCTCAAGCATTGCTAACGGGGTTGCGTCCGCCAAGTCCTGCCCAGTCTCTTTATTAACAACACACCATTGCGCCAAAAATGCTAAAAATTAAAAGGGCGAGACTAAAATCAACGGAATTTTTAACCCATGTAGTGCTTGTTGGTAGTGACTAAAACCAATTTTTCTTCTGGCGAAGCATGCTCTCAGATTTTTTTAGATGACGCGATTGACCAAACCACATACTTTTGACCACCATCTAAACCAGATGGTTAGCAGCCAACAGTGATCGCAATCGCCAAGCGCATTCAGCAACGAAGCAATAACGTAATTTTTAACCAACTTTAAGCAACCACCCAACCGTCACGATGACTCTAAAAAGCGCTTTTGGGGCGCCCGAACATCCTACATTTGCCCGTGCGTATCTAAGATCGATCTGGATCTAACGGAAAGGCATCTTCTTTATCGTTTACGCCATCGCCATCGGTATCTTGCAATAACCGATTTGTGCCCAGCACCGCTTCCTCGGCGTCGGTCAGTCCATCACCATCATCGTCGTCATCGGCATTATTCCCAATCCCATCGCCATCAGAATCCAGTGTCTCCGTAGCATCCAACGGAAAGGCATCGCTCGCGTCAGCAAAGCCATCATTATCATCATCGGTATCTGCGGTGTTGCCCTGGCCGTCCCCATCGGTATCAAGGGTTTCGGTTGCATCAAACGGAAAGGCATCCTCATCATCGCCAACCCCATCACCATCATCGTCGGTGTCGCCATTGTCTCCCACCCCATCACCGTCTGTGTCGACCGTTTCATCTTTGTCGAGCGGAAAGGCATCGCTACCATCCAAGACACTGTCATTATCGTCATCTTCGTCGGCGTTATTACCGACCCCATCGCCATCAGTGTCGGTCTGCTCAGCTGGATTGAGCGGAAAATCATCTAGGTCATCGGCCACGCCATCGGCATCATCGTCTGCATCCGTGTTATCCCCGGCGCCATCGCCGTCGGTGTCGACGGTTTCGGTCGCATTCAGCGGAAACGCATCGTCATCATCCAATACACCATCGTTATCGTCATCGTCATCAATTTCGAGGGGCGTATCGAAGCCCGGCTGGCCAAAATCCCAGCCGAGATTAAAAGCATCCGGCTTACCGTCGCCATCGGTATCGATCGAGGCTGCTGGATCATTCGGAAAGGCGTCTTCGACATCCTCAACGCCATCAGCATCATCATCTGAATCGGCAAGCATACCGGTCGCCAAGCATTCCGCCTCACACTCGTTAGGCCTGCCATCCCCATCAGTATCCAGTCGGCCGCCAAGTGAGATCAGGCTAAAGCCGTCAACTGAATCGGCAACTCCATCACCATCATCGTCTGTGTCGG
>JAQWWC010000298.1 GCA_029249645.1 Pseudomonadales bacterium | reverse complement strand
CAGCTGATGATTGATAGTCGGGCGCAGCATCGATAAAGCCATTCGCGCAAGGCTAAAAGGGCTTACCTTGATTATTGTCTGAGACATATCTTGCTGGCAATGGCGCCCTTTGATCTCGTGTTGGAGAGGGCTGCCCGGGCAAATCGCGCTGGCTTTTGATCATTGGGGCATCAAGCTGGGCCCATCAGCACGGATGTTTCGAGCGCAGCGCCTGATCATTATGGGCCCATGAACACCCGCTTTGTGGCGCTTTCAACCAACAGATCCGCCGGGTGAAAACAATCGCGTTTGTATTCCAAAGAATTGTGATCTAGTGTCACAAGCGGAATGCGGTTTGGATCGTTGTAGGGCGTGGTGTCGTCGCACATGACAATCTCACCGATGTTCGTTTAACCAAAGAGGCGGCCGGCAAGGGAATCCCTGCGCGCTTGAGATCAAGGAGAGGGAATGTCCGTGGCTGAGCAAGACGCTGGTGTACTCACCTGGCGGGTGCGCATTATGTTTGCCGTGGGGCAAATTCCCGAGGGCGTGCAGTCCACCTCCTTTGGATTTTTCCTGCTGTTCTTTTACAACCAAGTGTTGGGTTTGTCGGGTTTTTTGGCAAGTGTCGCCATTGTCATTGCGCTGTTGGTGGATGCCATTAGTGATCCCGTGATTGGCTCCTGGTCGGATGGTTTTCGGCATCGTTGGGGACGCCGGCATCCTTTTATGTATGCCGGCGCTGTGCCGTTTGCGCTGTGCTTTTATTTGTTGTTTGCGCCGCCCGCGGGCCTGTCTGAGACCGAAGTGTTTGTTTGGCTGGTTGTGTTTTCGGTGCTCACGCGAACGACCCAATCCGTATATTCCATCCCGCACACATCCCTCACCGCTGAGCTATCCACGGACTATCAGGAGCGCACCCAGTTGTCGTCCTTGCGGTCGGTTTTGCAATCGGTGGGCATGCTCATGGTGTTCTTGATTGGCTTACAGATTTTTTTTGAAGCCACGCCAGAATATCCCAATGGACAATTGAATCCCGCTGCCTACCCCAATTTCGCGATCGTATTTGGACTCATCATTTTTATTGGGGTGATGCTCACGGCTTACGGCACCCACAGTCATATTCCCCACCTGCCGCAAGCAGGCCCGACCGCAGCCCGCTTTAGTTTTCGCAATGTGGTGCAGGAGGCAAGCCTTGCGTTTGGCTTGCGCTCGTTCCGGTCGGTGGTGTCGACCGCGGTTTTGTTTGGCATGACCATGGGCATGGTCTCAGCGCTGTCGATCTATCTTGGGACATTGTATTTTCAGTTCAGCTTAGCGTTGATCGGTTTGAGCTTTCCTGCGTCTGTGCTGGGGATGTTTTTGGGTGCAGGCTTGGCTACCCCTTTGGGTGAGTTGTTCCAAGAGAAGAAGACACTCTTGATGGGCGGGCTGGCATGGTATGCGTTGTGGAATACTATGCCGATCATGCTCAGTCTTGCGGGGCTCGCACCCGAGCCCGGGAACGCGTTATTGTTTTATCTGGTGATGGTCTGCAATGCGATTTGCAGCATGGGTATTGGCGTGCTGACGGTCATGATTGGCTCGATGATCGCGGATATAACCGATCAGCACGAAGCGAACTACGGTAACCGTAGTGAAGGCATTTATTTTGCGGCTTCCTCGTTTGCCTCGAAAGCTATCGGCGGCTTTGGCGTGGTGATCTCTGGTTTGGTGATCGATTTAGCGGGCATTCAGCGCAGTGCAACCATAGAAACGGTTGATCCTGAGTCGCTCACGACTTTGGCACTGGCGATGGGACCGGGGGTTATGATCATGATTGGCAGCACGATCATCGCTGCAAGCTTTTATGATTTGTCCCGCGAGAAACATCGCCTGATTCGAGCAGAGATTGCGGATGCCAACGCTGCATCGTGAGCCGTGGGCGCCTGTTAGGGGGCTCGCGCGGGTTGAAGGTTTGCGCAACCAAAGTCCCTGAGCTTTAAGGTTCAATGGCCGCCGCGAGCATAGGGTTAAGTCTGCCGCAACACCTGCAAGAAGCCGTCCCCGTACTTTTCCAGTTTGCGCTCACCCACGCCGGGCAGTGCGCCAAACTCCGCCAGGGAGCTGGGCATTTGTTCGGCCATGGCTTGTAATGTGCTGTCGTGGAAGATGACATAAGGGGGCACCCCTTGAACTTCCGCCAATTCGCGCCGGTGCGCCCGCAGAGCTTCCCAAATGCCCACGTCGATGTCGTCTGGCAGGGGCGCTTTACTAAGCCTCTTGCTGGTTTTTTGTGCGGGGTCTTTTCGAAACGCAATGGTGTCTTGGCCTTTTAGCAGCGGACGGCATTTTTCCGTTAAGGCAAGGCCGCCAAATCGCTCTGGATCGGCAATCGCGTGCCCTGCGGCAACGAGCTGCCGAAACACCGATTGCCAGGCTTGTGCTGAGTGTTCCTGACCGATGCCAAACAGGGGCAGCTGGTCATGACCGAATTGACTGATTTTGTCCGAGGCTTTGCCGAGTAGAACATCCACCAGATGGCTGACGCCAAAGCGTTGATCGGTGCGGTAGATCACGCTGAGGGCTTTTTGAGCGGCTTCGGTGCCATCCCAGGTTTCAACAGGCGTCAGGCAGGTGTCGCAATTACCGCAGTGCTCGGAGGCGGCTTCGTCAAAGTAGGCAAGCAGGGCATGACGTCGGCAGGTGGTGAGTTCACAAAAACCAAGCATGGCATTCAACTTGATCTGTTCAACGCGTTTGTGCTGTTCGTCCCCTTGAGCACTATCGAGCATTTGTCGCAATTTGGTCACATCTTGAAAGCCGTAGACCATCCATGCGGTGGCGGCGTTGCCATCGCGGCCCGCCCGGCCGGTCTCTTGATAGTACGCTTCGATGGTTTTGGGCAGATCCAGGTGCGCGACGAAGCGAACGTCGGGTTTGTCGATCCCCATACCAAACGCAATGGTTGCGACCACAATCACGCCGTCTTCGCTGAGGAACCGGCGTTGATGTTCGGCACGGATCTCAGCCGGTAAGCCTGCGTGATAGGCAAGCGCGTTAAAGCCTTGCTGCTTTAGCCAGGCAGCGGTGTCTTCTGTTTTCTTCCGGGACAAGCAATACACGATCCCGGCGTCTTCGGCATGTTCCGTTTTTAGAAACTGCAGGAGTTGGTTGCGCGGGTTTGTTTTAAGGTTGATGCGATATTGGATGTTGGGTCGATCAAACCCAACGACAAACTCCTCGGCATTACTCAGCGCCAGGTTTTTAACAATTTCCTGACGTGTTCGGGCGTCTGCTGTTGCTGTGAGCGCTACTCTTGGAACCGCCGGAAATTCTTCGTGCAGGAGGTTGAGCGCCAGGTAGTCAACTCGAAAATCATGGCCCCATTGGGAGACACAATGGGCCTCGTCGATGGCAAAGAGGCTAATGGTGACGCTTTTGAGTAACGTAAGGGTTCGCGGCTGGGTGAGTCGTTCCGGCGCAATATAGAGCAGGTCCAACTCACCGCGGCGAAGACTTGCCTCGATATCCGTTATTTCATCCTGGGTAAGGGTCGAGTTGAGAAAGCTGGCCTTGATACCAAGCTGTTTCAGCGCCGCCACCTGATCCTGCATCAGGGCAATGAGTGGCGATACCACGATCCCGCAGCCTGGGCGAATCATCGCAGGGATCTGATAGCACAGCGATTTGCCGCCACCGGTTGACATGAGCAGCAGTGCGTCGCCACCGCGCACGAGGGTATCAATCACCTCCGCCTGAGGTGCTCGAAAGGCTTCATAGCCGAAGGTTTCTTGTAATATGTTGAGGGCTTTTTGCATGAGCCAAGTTTATCTGAGGCCTTGGCCGGATAAAACGCCCGTCCTTGGCTTTCTTTCGAATTTTTACACCGGAGGCCTTGCAATCATGCGAGTCGGGGCGGCTGCTTGCGTCGGCGGGTATCGCGATGGCCCGGGGTCTGGTTCACAGGATCTGGCGTGGTGGGTGGCCACTTTTTTGGCCTCATTCAGTAGGAAGCCAAAATACTGGCAAAGGACCGACCAGCCCACGTGTTGGACTTTGGCGCCGCATGGCTTGAACGTTGTAAGTCCGAGTGCGTTGATATTTCGGAGTGGGCATTGGTTCGCCGAAGCTCAAAAGGTCTGCGAACGATCAGCCGTACAGGCTTGTGCAAAGGCATCCGATTCGTACTATGGTTTAAACCGATTGGTTAACCCTTTAAATTTTCGTAAGGACGGATTCATGGACTTAGAACTTGCAGGCAAAAAAGCGCTCGTTTCAGCAGGACACAAAGGCATCGGCTTATTTATTGCGCGGCGCCTGTTAGAGGAAGGCGTTGAGGTTGCGATTTGCTGTCGACAGCAGACGGACCTTGTTTCCGCGCTGGCTGAGCTTTCTCAAAAGGGCAAAGTGATCGGCGCTTTGTGTGATATGTCGCAGCCTGATGCGGTGAGCGCTTGGGTTGCACAGGCCGGCGACGCGTTGGGGGGCATTGATATTTGCGTTGGTAATGCGAGCGCCAGTGGCCAACATGGTGATGGCGTGAAGCCTTGGCAAGCCAGTTTTGAGGTGGATATTTTGGGAAATGCGCTGTTTTACGAGGCGGCGAAACCGTTTCTGTTGAAGTCTTCTGCGGCTGCGATTGTTCAGATTGCAACGATCACGGCGATCGAGCACCACGATGTGCCGATCAGCCCCAGCTATGGCGCGAGTAAAGCCGCCACCATCAATCTGATCGCGCAACTGGCCCAGCGCTGGGGACCTGACGGAGTCCGCGCCAATACGGTCTCTCCTGGGCCGATCTTGATTGAGGCGGGGCGCTGGGATGACATCCGCGACCGGTTACCGGAACTTTATGAGCGCGATCGATTGCAGCACCCGATGCAGCGGATGGGAACGGCGGATGAAATAGCGGATGTGGTTGCGTTCCTTGCGTCCCCTAGGGCCAGTTGGGTAAATGGTACCAACGTGGTTGTGGACGGAGGTTATACCAAGCAGGTGGGCTTTTAACATTGGATGGAGCGCGCCTCGGCCAGGGATTGAGGCGCTTGATGATGTCGGGTGGATCGTTGTGAACGGGCTAACCGCCTCGAACAAGGTGGGATGATTATGTTCATGAATGCGAGAGGATGATGACGAGACCATTGGGTATGCTGGAGGCCGCTGCTACCGGGCCAAGTTTGATTCGCACCGGCCTAAAACGGCTCTGGCATCCGAGCCTGCGTTGGTTAGTGCTCGTTCCTTTGGTGATCAACCTCGCGGTGTATGGTGTTTTGATTGCTGTTGCGGGGCAGTGGCTCAGCGGTTGGCTCGATAGCCTAATGAGCACTATACCGGACTGGTTGCAGGCCGTGGTTTGGCTGATCTGGCTGGTGTTTGCTGTGATGGCGATGGTCGTCACGGCGTTTACCTTCAACCTGCTCGCGAACCTGTTGGGGTCGCCTTTTTATGGCTTGATAGCTGAAAGGGTGCTGGCGCAGGAACGCGGCGGCGCAGCTACCTTGACAAGGGTATCCATGGGGCAAGTGGCTTGGCAAAGTTTTTTGCGACAATTGCAGTTGCTGCGCTATTTGCTGCCTCGATCTTTGGGTATCGCGCTGTTGACCCTTATCGTCAGCTTTATTCCCGTTGTGAATTTGCTCGCGCCCGTGATCGCAGGACTTTGGGCAGCCTGGTCTTTAGCGCTGCAATATCTAGATTATCCAGCCGACAGTGATCAGGTATCTTTTGCGGCGCTGAGGCAACACTTGGGCGCCAACCGTTGGCAATCGTTGAGTTTTGGTTTCTCGGCGCTGCTGGCATCCTCAGTGCCGATTGTAAATTTGTTGTTGCTGCCCGCGACGGTGGTCGGTGGCGCGCTGCTCTGGTGCCGGCAGCATCAAGACGTTGAGCGCTAAAGCGGGATCTGAGTCACATAAAGATTGTGTGAGCCAAACTTAGGCGACGACATCGGTTTTTCCTGCAGGTTATCGCGTCGCTCACTTTTAGGCTCGCGATCATGTCTGCTCTGGTGGACTGTATGCGATTGTTGGCGCGTCATGTACCAAGCCGTCAATGCGGATGGTGCGTTTGAAGAGATCAATGCGAGCACGCCGAGGGCGCCTTTTACCGCTTTCCGGGTTACTATTCTGCTAGTTTTCAATCAACACGGTTTAGGCATTGCGATGCGAGAAGATTTTTCCAATATCCTGGCTAGGGCCGAGGCGCGCAAGGGCGGGGAGTTGGCCCTGGCGCGGCTCATGCCCTATGTTGCGTCGCAGGAAGAACTCGTTGATCTGCCGGACGACCGCTATTTGGCCATGATGACCAAATGCATCAACCAAGCGGGCTTTAGCTGGAAGGTCATTGAAAATAAATGGCCAGAATTTGAACAAGCCTTTTTTGGCTTCGATCCGTTGAAGTTGAGCTACTTGTCGCCGGAGCAATGGGAGGCTTACGCCAGTGATCGCCGCGTGGTGCGCAACTGGCAAAAAATTAAGGCACTTCAGGACAACGTTTTTTTTGTGCAGGATACGTCGCGGCAGTGGGGTAGTTTTGGAGCGTTTATTGCACAGTGGCCGGTCACTGATCAGGTCGGCTTGATGGCGCACCTGAAAAAGCAGGCCTCGCGTCTTGGCGGCCAAAGTGCTTTGTGGTTTTTACGCCGGGTCGGAAAAGACTGCTTTATCTTATCGCAGGATGTTGTCACTGCGCTGAAGGCCTCGGGCTTGGATATCGCCGAGCAACCGACCAGTAAGCGCGACCTGGTTGCGATTCAGAACCGTTTCAATGAATGGCATGATGAGACGGGCATCCCGATGAGTTGCCTGTCTCGCATCGCAGCCTGTTCTATGGGCGACAATCATTTGAGCTAACGGAGTCGCCTTGCCGGGCGGCAGGGCTTTGGGGCGCCGAATTCGGCCGAGTACCCATGCCTTAAGGGGTGCATTAAATCTTCTTAGGCTTTACGGCCTAGGCCGGATCAATGCTCATTTGAATGCCGCTTGGTTAGGTCTGGGATCTTTGCCGCTTGATTGGATTGGTTTGCTGAGGGTTTCTTATGGCACCTCTGCAGCCTGGTGGACTTTTGACAGCAGGCTCGTCGGGTCGCGTCATCGCCCGTTGAAGGATGATATGCTCCAGGGTTGTAGAGATTGATCAATCGAGGAGCCTTGAAATGGCGCAATATATTGCAAACAAAGTGGCAACTACTGGCGCCGATGCGGCCTTAGTGGATGAACGCGGTAGCACCACTTGGACGGAACTGAATACGCGGGTGAATCAGATCATTGCTGCCATGCGGAACGCCGGCATTGATTCGGGCGATACCATCGCAGTTTTCTCCGGTAACTGTCGAGAGTACTTAGAAATCATGGCAGCCGCCGCCCATTGCGGCGTGATCTACGTGCCGGTGAACTGGCATTTCACGACCGATGAACTGCAGTACGTGGTGGATGATGCGGGCTGTAAAATGCTGTTTGCTGAAGGTCAGTTTCATGAGGTCACGAGCGCCGTCAAGGACAGTAATGGTCAAGCCCTCACGCGAATTGGGATTCGGATGACGCCCGAGCAAACAGCGGCTGACGGCTTTACCGATTACGAACACTTCTTAGCGGCGCAGCCGTCTGATGAGCCCGAGGCCCAAACGCTAGGCGGTCCGATGTTCTATACATCGGGCACGACCGGCCGGCCAAAGGGCGTTCGCTCAAGCGCATCGAAAGCGGCGATGCCGGTTGAAATGCTGGAGCTGATGGGCGGCAGCATGGCGCAAATGCTCGGAATTCCCAATACCGGCCGCACCTTTGTTTGTGGGCCGCTGTATCATTCTGCGCAATGGGCTTTTTCGTTCTTAGTCCTGATGACGGGCAGTCAAATCGTGACACGGCATCGCTTTGATGCCGCAGAATCTTTGGCCTTAATCGACGCCCACCAGATCACCAACGTGCACTTAGTTCCGACGCAATTTAGTCGCTTTTTGAAACTGGATGATGCGGTCAAGGCCAACTTTAAGGGTGCGTCTTTGCAAGTCGTTTGGCACGGCGCCGCACCCTGTCCGCCCATGGTGAAGCGTCAGATGATCGAGTGGTGGGGTCCGGTGATCAATGAATATTATGGCTCAACGGAAGGCTCGATCGTCACGACCGCGACCGCTGAAGAGTGGCTTGCGCGGCCCGGAACCGTTGGAAAACAGTCGGCGATGGTTGAAATCACGATCGTGGATGAAAATGGCGCGGTGCTCCCGGTGGGTGAATCCGGTGATATCTACGTGCGTAATCTTATGGGGTCAGATTTTGAATATCACAACGAACCCGAGAAAACTGAGGCAGTGCACTTAAAACCGGGGGTCTTCACCTTTGGCGATGTTGGTTATTTCGATGAAGACGGGTATCTATATTTGAGCGACCGGAAAATCGACATGATTATCTCGGGCGGCGTCAATATCTATCCTGCGGAAATTGAGGGCGTGCTGGCGACCCATGCCTTGGTGCAGGATGTTGCAGTCTTCGGCATTCCCAATGAGGAATTTGGCGAAGAAGTCAAAGCGGCCGTCGAGCTGGTGCCTGGTGCAACGGTGGATTCTGCCTTGGCCGAGACGCTTGCGGCCTTCTGCCGGGAACATTTGGCCGGCTACAAAACCCCTAAGAGTTTTGATTTCGTCGAGGATATGCCACGGCATGAGACCGGAAAATTGTATAAGCGCAAGTTACGCGATCCATACTGGGAAGGCACTGGGCGGTTGATTTAATCGGCTAGGGCGCTTGGGCGCGGGGTCACGGATGCGGCAGCAAAGCGGCCTTCTCCGAGCGTCTTTGGGTGGGGCGTGTTTGATCCAAGGGCTGGCGTTTGTGCTTGGCGACAGGGTCGTTTTGCGGGACACGCTTTCTGTTGGGGCCTCGCACGACCCCTAAAACGGCCAGGGTAAAGTGTGATAAGTCAGTCCATTGTGCCGCGTAGATTATGCTGAACGCCTTGCAGGAAGTTACGCAGGACTTGATCTTGACACTTTCGATAGTGCTTATGATCGGGTCGCCGAAAGAATGCGCTCAATTCATGTTTGCTGAACCGGAAATCGGCAAGTTTCATCAGTTCCAAAACATCCTCTGCTTGTAAATCTAGGGCAATTTTTAGTTTTTTAAGAATAATGTTGTTCGTCAGGCGTTCCTCTGGCTCGGGCTGCGCGCCCTCGCGCCGGCCCCGGCGGTCGTTTATGAGGCCGTTTAAAAAAGTGGCCAATTCAACATCCAAGCAGCTTTGATGATTCTCATCTTCTTCGGGCTTGAGCCAGTCGCAAACTACCTCTCGGGTAACGGTGAGGTCTCCGGC
The DNA here is from genome assembly GCA_029249645.1 of Pseudomonadales bacterium. Taxonomy (GTDB): domain Bacteria; phylum Pseudomonadota; class Gammaproteobacteria; order Pseudomonadales; family Azotimanducaceae; genus UBA9926. The sequence continues at coordinate 2,850 of JAQWWC010000298.1, read as the reverse complement.
GGCAAACAGAGCCATCATTTCTGTATCGCTAAAATCAAAGGCATAGCGAATGCGTCGCAGAATATCGTTATTGGTCAAAGTCGGTCCTAGGTTTGGTGGTGCAATCAAGGCGGTTGAGGGCGCAGGCGCCGCAGGGGGTAGCTTATAGATCGTAACGGCTCAGGGGAAGGTTGGGTATCCGACTCGATTTAATGAGGCTGCAGGTTGAACGTTGAATGTTGAGCGTCAGGGGGTATGCCGCGTAGTTGGATTGTTCTGTTTAACCCTGCGAGGCGCCAATGGCCTAAAAGGCTTCTAAGTTGCCATCCACATTCAGGACTTGCCCGGTCACGCGGCGCGCTTGGCTCGACGCTAAAAAGCACGCCATATCGGCAATGTCCTCTGGGTCGATAAAGGTCTTAAGCGAGTTCGACTTGGTATAGCGGCTACGGATCTCGGCTTCGGTGACCTCTTTTTCGCGGGCCTCGGCGGTGATCACTCGATCCATGCGATCACCGGCAACACTGCCCGGGCAAATCACATTGGCTCGAATACCCCAGGGGCCGAGTTCCATGGCAAGCGATCGCGTGAGGCCGATTACGGCGGATTTCGATGCGGCATAGGGCGTTCGTAAGGGATAACCATGCCAGCCTGCGGTTGACGCAATATTGATCAGGTTGCCACTATTTTGATCTTTCATGATCGGAACGGCTCGGCGCGAAAACAAGAACATCGCATCGAGGTTCACGGCCAGGCATTGGCGCCAGTCTGCAAGGGTAATGTTTTCAATGCCTGCCGTTGGTCCTGCGATACCCGCACAATTCACCAGCACATCGAGGCGGCCAAGCTTGCTCAGATGCGCAGTCATGGCCTCGTTCACGGCGCGCTCATCGGAGACATCAATGCAGGTTGCCTGAAATTCAGGATTGGCTTGGGTGACGCTTGCGAGCGCTTTTTGGTCTTGATCAACCAAATGAACGTCGGCCCCGGTTTGTCGAAAGGCCTTGGCAATGGCGAGGCCAATACCAGAGGCGCCAGCGGTCACAATTACGGATTGGGTCATGAAAGGACACTCGTTCAAAGATTAAGCACTCAGTATAATCGGGCGTTGGTTGTGTGGGTAGATTGACGAGGTCAAGCGACCCAAACAGGCCAGTCAAAAAACGGGCTGGATTTCCGTCAGAAAAAGGCTGGATAGGGACTTGTTTTAGGCGGTTTGTTGCCGGGTCCGACTGGATGTTGGTTTTGCATCAAGTGTCCCGGGTTAGAGCCGCCGGCATCACGGATAAAAAAGGTTTGATTAGGCCAGGATTAAACGCCATCACAATTGATGGCGACCTTTCTTTTATAAAAAAGTCGCGTTTATAAAAAAGTCGCGTTCGGCTTGGGCGCAAGGGGGTCTTGATAAGGCGCCTTGTGCGGCCGCAAGTGCAGTAGGCCGAAGTTCTCGGCGAACCGGGTGGTGGTGGCCCACAAATGATCCCCAAACAAGAAGGGCTCGAAGGAGTCTATCCCGGGTAACGGCAATGGCTCGATGCGAGCAGTGGGACGGGGCTCAAAAAAGAACGGAATCGAAAAACGCTCGTGGTCCACCGGTATCACGCCATGCTCGGTCGCTTTAATCTTGCCGCCGGTCCAGCGCTGCAGAAGCCCCCCAAAATTGACTGCCAGGCTGCCTTCTTCGGCTGGTACATTAATCCATTCTTCATCGCCGTTTTTAGCCTGCAGACCGAGGCCGCCCGAGACCGGCGCTAAAAGGGTCAGCAGCCCAGAATCGACATGTTCACCGCGGGTGGCTTTGAGGGCATCTGAGATCGGTAAATCCTTACGGGGAAGGTACCGCAGCAATCGCAAAGTCGAGATGCCATCTTCGAAAACGTTTGAAAAAATGGTCTCGGGGATCCCAAGACTTCTCGATAATGAGGCCAACAGCGCAAGGCCGATAGACTCCATCGCCAAAAAATAGGTGCTGGCCACGGCTTTAAAACCCGGAAGATCGGCTTCATCGGGTAATGGCGTCGGTTGATAAAGCAAGTCATCGCTGTGATCCGGTAGTGCGCGCACGATGTCGGGCCCGATTTCGTAACCCTCCCGGCTGAGGGTCGGCCCAGAGTGCAGGGGAAACCAGCCGCGATACAGGTTCGGGTTGTTCGGCTCAAAATTATTCTTCCACAACGGACGCTGCTTGGCCTCAGGCAGACTGAACAACCGAATAAGCGACGCCTTGGCCGTGTGGTCAATCGCGCTTGGCGCCGGCATGCCGGTAATGGTTAAAAACCCGATCTCTTGCGCCGCAGCAAAAATTGCGGCATCGACTGCGGCGCGCGCTGGGAGATCTTCGGCAAACAGCGGGGCGATATTAATCTGGGGAATTAAGGCGATACCCATGACCCTAAACCTCGGCCAGGCGTTTGTTGCGATCAAGCACGCGCAGGCGGGATTCGATTTCCTCTCGCTCGAGATAGCAGCCGCGGAACCAGCGCGCGCCTTCGCTTGGGTCGAAACCATCGCGGCCGTGGAGTATCCGCCGATTATCGAAGCCCACGAGGTCACCCGGCGCCAGACGGAACCGGATTCGGAAGTCGGGATGATCTGCGTAGTGATGCAACAAAGACGTTGCCTCATGAAAGCGTTTGATGCTGGTGGTATCGCCGGTCATCGGCGCTCGCAACCAATAGGTGAACCGCACGGTCGTCAGATTGCCTCGATAATCGGTTTCAAAGATCGGAACTTCATAGCGATACTCGGAGTCTTTGTCTTTGTTGACGAACATGACGGGGTGATCGGTTAGAAAGGCATATTGCTCCGGGTGGTCTTGTCGAATTCGTTCGGCGATGGCAAACCCGTCGGATAAAATGCTGGCGCCTTGGC
>JAQWWC010000297.1 GCA_029249645.1 Pseudomonadales bacterium | reverse complement strand
CGGGCGCGCTGAACTGGCGATTTTTCACGGTGCCAGGCGATCCGAGCCAGCCCCAGACTCAGCCCGAGTTGGAGATCGCCAAAGCAACCTGGAGCGGCGATGATTATTGGCGTTATGGTGGCGGTGGTACGGTTTGGGATTCAATGGTGTATGACCCGGATTTGGATCTGTTATTTATCGGCGTCGGGAATGGCTCGCCTTGGAATCGAGAGATTCGCAGTCCGGGTGGTGGCGACAACCTATTTTTATCGTCGATTGTCGCGATCGAAGGCACTACCGGAGCCTATCGCTGGCACTATCAAACAACGCCGGCCGATAATTGGGATTACACGGCGACTCAGCACATGATTTTGGCTGATTTATCGATCAAGGGTGAAGACCGTCGGGTCATCATGCAAGCGCCAAAGAATGGATTCTTTTATGTATTGGATCGCCTCACGGGCGAACTCATCTCAGCTGAGCCTTATGTACCGGTGAATTGGGCGAGTCATGTTGATCTCAAGACCGGTCGTCCGGTCGAAACAGAAATCGCAAGCTATCTTGAAACCGAACAAATTGTCCGGCCAGCACCCTTTGGCGGCCACAACTGGCAACCCATGGCGTTCAACGCCGACGCGGGTTTGGTGTACATTCCAGCGATGCAAAACCTTTCGGTTTACAACCATCCCGAGACCTATGAGCATCAAGCCGGGCCACATTGGAATACCGGTCAGAATGACCAAGCGGTGCAGGATAACCCGCTGGCGAGTCTCGATCCGAACTATCTTGCGCCGGTTTTAAAGCATCTTATGCGAGGGCAATTGATTGCCTGGGATCCGGTCCGACAAGCGCCCGCCTGGCAGGTCGCACTACCGAGTATGTGGAATGGTGGTGTGCTCACCACTCGCACAGGCCTTGTCTTTCAGGGGCGGGGCACAGGGGACTTGGTTGCTTATCAGGGCGAAACGGGCGAACCGATTTGGTCATTCCCGACGGGATCTGGACTGATTGCGCCCCCAATTGCCTATGAGGTGGCTGGCGAGCAATACATTGCGATTATGGCAGGGTGGGGTGGTGCCGTCGGGCTTGTGCTGTCGCAACCGGAGGTTCAGCACAGTGCGCCGGGACGGGTGCTTGTGTTCAAGTTAGGGGGGCAGGCTAAGTTGCCGGAGTCGTCACCAAAACCTTTGGTAATCGACCCGCCTGACTTAGTTGCGAGCGAGGCTGAGATCAGCGCGGGCCTCGGGTTGTATAACCAGCATTGCATGCGTTGTCATGGTGTTGGCGCAGTGAGCCAAGGCTTAGTGCCAGATCTGCGGGCAATGAACCGTTCAACCCATGATATTTTTGATGCTATTGTTCTTGAGGGGGTCTTAGCGCCGGTTGGGATGATTGGATTTAAGGATGTGCTTATTCCAGCAGAATCGGAGATGATTCGGCAATATTTGATTCAAGTGGCGCACAAACAGAAGGCCCTCGACAATGAATCGAGCATTTGGCGAGGATTTAGAACCTGGTGGTTCGATCAGTTTGGCTGGCTGGCTCAAAAGATGATTTAACGCTTAACCGAGTTGATGGTTTCGTTTTAAGGCAGTTGGTATTGGTTTGTCAGGCTTCTAGTGCCGTGATAAAACCTGAGTCTTATTTTTAAAAGAGACCGCTTATGTATCCTGGAATCTTTGCGCAAGATAACCCGAACCGTCCTGCCGTCATTATGGCGGCAACCGGCCAAATACAAACCTATGCTCAGTTAGAGGCTCGGGCGAACCAGCTCGCCCATGCGCTGAGGGCGTTTGGGTTAATGCGGCTTGATCACTACGCGATCTTCATGGAAAACAATGCGGCGTACATTGAGACCTGTGCCGCGGGTGAGCGAGCGGGATTGTTTTATACCTGCATTAATTCCTATCTCACGTCTGAGGAGATGGCGTATATCGTGACCAACTCTGAGTCGAAGGTGCTGATTACGTCACCCTCGAAGCTGGCATTGGTTCAAGCGGCGGTAAAGGACTGTCCAGCACTTGAGCAGATCCTAGTGGTAGACAGCGAGGGTCTGCCGGTTGAGGCAGTGAGTGGGCCTGCCTTTAGCGATTACGACACGGTTATTTCACAGTATTCTGGCGCGCCGATCCAGGATGAGTCCTTAGGTACGTCGATGCTGTATAGCTCGGGCACAACAGGTCGTCCCAAAGGCATTATCCGGCCACTGCCAGAGCAGGCGCCGCAGGTACCGCTTCCGCTCTACAGTTTTCTATCGCAACTTTGGCTTTACCGAGAGGACATGGTGTATCTCTCACCGGCCCCCTTGTATCACTCTGCTCCACAAGCTGCGGTAAATTTAACCCTGCGCCAGGGCGGCACGGTTGTGGTGATGGAGAAGTTCGAACCACTGGCGTACTTGGGGCATATCGCTCAGTACCAGGTAAGTCATTCGCAGCTGGTGCCAACGATGTTCTCTCGAATGTTAAAGCTTGACGAAGCAACCCGCCGGGGATTCGATTTATCGACACTCGAAGTTGCTATTCATGCGGCGGCACCTTGTCCTCAGATGGTTAAGCGGCAAATGATTGATTGGTGGGGTCCGATCATTCATGAATATTATGGTGCAACGGAAGGCCTTGGGTTTGCAGCCTGTAATACAGAAGAGTGGTTAGCGCATCCCGGGACGGTTGGAAAAGTCGTTTTGGGCGACCTGCACGTGTTAGATGACGAGGGCGCGCCCTTGCCTTCGGGTGAGGCGGGCACCCTGTGGTTTAAAACGGCAACGGAGTTTCAGTACCACAATGATGCCGAAAAGACGGCAGAATCGACCTCAAAAGACGGTAGCATGACAACCGTGGGGGATGTTGGTTATGTCGATGATTCGGGGTTTTTATATCTGACAGATCGGGCAACCTTCATGATTATCTCTGGGGGCGTCAATATCTATCCCCAAGAGTGTGAAGACCTTTTGATCAGTCATCCGAAAATAGAGGATGCCGCAGTTTTTGGGGTGCCGAATGAGGATTTAGGTGAGGCGGTGAAGGCGGTGGTGCAACCCATTGACGGGGTCATGGGGGACGAGACGCTGACCGAAGAACTTTTAAGTTACCTCGCTGAGCATTTATCGCGCCAAAAGATCCCGCGCTCGATTGATTATGACGCTGCGTTGCCGAGACTGCCAACGGGCAAGCTGTATAAGCGCTTGTTGAGAGATCGGTATTGGGGCGAGGGTCGCTCGAAAATTGTTTAACCCCTGAAAGCGAAGGTTCACACAGTGCGTTTTGGATGCGCTGACGCACCCTCGTTTTATTCGTTCATAAGTAAAAAGGAAAACCAAATGTTTGACACGGTTATTCGAGGTGCACAGATTGTTGACGGCAATGGGGCCGCCCCGTTCTCGGGCGATATTGCGATCCAAGATGGTTTGATTCAGGCCGTAGGCACGGTTGCAGGACGCGGCCGGGAAGAAATTCATGCCGATGGCGCGGTCGCAACCCCAGGTTGGGTTGATG
>JAQWWC010000296.1 GCA_029249645.1 Pseudomonadales bacterium | reverse complement strand
ACCTTGGGACATGGCCTTAATGCTCTTCTATTGGGGGCTGATCATAACGACCGTGTTATCGATCCTCGATCGAGGATTTGCGCAACGTCAATCCTGAACGCCAGCCACCACAGACGTCGCTTCATCAAACAATTGTCGATTCGCCAAAGGTAAAAATACGAGGCCAATCAACGCATTGAAACTAACGAAAAATGTATGCATGACCAATGAAAAAATACCCACCTCCGGAAAGTCTGGGAACAAGACCGTCCAGAGCACTAAGGCCCCAGCGTGAAACGGCAGCGGGAGTGCCGCCGCAATAAAAATCACTGGCAAAAATGCGAGCATCTGACCAAATGCGACCGGAACCGAAAATAGGTTGAGCGACAACGTGTAAACCAAGACTGCCAACAACAAATTAGGCGCCTTGAAGAGCAAAATCAGGCCGTAATCAAGCGCTCGAGCCTGCCGAAAGGCCGAAAACAAACTATTGTTTCTAAACCGCCAGCCATCAAACCAATCGCTGCGAAAGAGCATCAAATGCACCGGGAAGTAGCACGCCGCCACAACAAAGACCGTGATCAATATTTGATGTAGGGCAACTTGGCTCGATGCCGCCAACACCAAATCATAATATAGCCAAACGCCAACAGCCGAGAAGATCAGCAATTGGTAGATCTCCACCATGCCAAGCAAAACCATGCTCGAGATCGCTTTCCAGCCTGGAATTTCATGCCGCCTCAATAAATAAAGGCTCATAGCCCCTTTCCCAATTTGTTCATTAATCAACGATAAGATATAAGCGCTCGCTCGAATCGGCAGCATATCTCGATATCGAACCGCGCTAGAATTAAACCACCGCACGACGCGCCATGTGGCGTGGGTATCCACCAAAAAGAAAAAGATGGAATACGGCATCATCACACACAACCAAAGGACCCAATCAGCAGCGGCAAAAAAATCACCTATAAAGGTTAGTAGTGTCTTGTCTTCACGCGCTGCAGCGGCATTTGTGCGCGCATAGACTAAGTAAAAACACCCTGCTGTGAGGCTCCAAAGTAAAGCCTTTCCCGCAAGCCGTCGAATAGCCGATTTGGGTTGTTGGTCTGAATTTTGATCCATGGTTAATTCACTATCCTCAAGTTATGGTCACAAATTGCTGCAACAACCGAATCGGCGCCGCAGAGACAACAATGATTTCAATATGCGTTAACGCGTTACAGATCACTCAGGAGGCGTGACCTATCGCTTCGGGCTCAACTGGGGGGTAACTTGGAACAACGCGATTGCGACCCGCGTCCTTTGCTTTATAGAGGTTATCATCCGCCAGTCGCAATAGATCCTCTGAAGTCGTGCTACGATCTTTGCCGTCCCACCAAAAGTAACCAATACTCACGGTTAATTTCGCTCGGATCCCGGCATGGTTAAAAACGTGGTCCTGAACATCTTTGCAAATTCGCTGCGCCAGTTCTTGCACGGCAATCTCGGTTTCTTCCCGAACCAAAAAGACGAACTCTTCACCACCATATCGAGCAAGTAGGTCATACCCTCGAATTTTAGTGGTCAACATCATCGCGAGTTCTTTGAGCACAAAATCACCATAGGCATGACCAAACCGATCATTGACTAATTTAAAATGGTCTATGTCCATAAAAAGCAATGCAAGCGAGGATTGCTTTCGAAAACTGTACTCGTGCTCTTTGACCAGTGCGTCGGCAAAAAACCGAACGTTGTATAGCTCCGTTAAGCCATCACGAATCGCAAGTTGTCTTAGAGCTGCATGATAACGCTCATCTTCTTCGTCAAAATACCGAAATTTAAAACTCACGCTACCCAGTTCCAAGCGGTCGCCATCCTCCAGCAGCGTTACGCCTGTAAGCAGCGAGCCATTTTGAATTATTAAATTGTCGCTTCTTGAATTAATGCGCCAAGTGCCCAAATCGTCCAACTGGAGTTCAGCGTGTTGTCGATCAACACCGCGCATTGGCAGAAACAGACCGGCACCTTCATCACTGCCAATGACCATCTCGGGGCCCGTCAAACGACAAACGGTACCCAACCCCTCCTCACTTGTAATAATCAAGCAAGGATAGACCTTTTTGGCTGCGGACTTAAACACAAGCACTTCCTGTTCGCTCAGAGCGAGAACTAATTTATAGCACGGCCAGCGCGTATCCCAAAACGCTCATAACAACACATCAAAGGCCCTAAGATCGGGTTCACCGGATAAGATTATTTACCAAACCGACGCTCTCGCTGCTGATAAATTCTAATCGCACGCCAAAAATCAATCATGCGAAAAGCGGGCCAATAGACTTCGGTAAAATACAGCTCAGAGTAGGCACTCTGCCAGAGCAAAAATCCCGATAATCGCTCCTCCCCCGAGGTCCTGATAATCAGATCTGGGTCCGGCACACCCACCGTATAGAGATAATCAGAAAAACGCTGCTCGCTAATCTCTTCTATTTGTAATTCGCCCGACTGCACCTCGCCCGCAATCCGCTTCACCGCGTCGATAATTTCAGCGCGCCCGCCATAACTCAAAGCAATATTGAGTAAAAATTGATCGTGATCCGCTGTCATGGTTTCAACCAAATCGATCTGGTCATTCATAGCCTGGCTCAGGTCCTCCCGACGTCCAATAACCTTCACCTTAACGCGATCTGCTAAGAATTCAGGATCGGTTTGAAAGTGTTTCAACTTCGCCATGATCAAGTCCATCAAGTAGTCGACTTCACCTTCAGGGCGGTTGAAGTTTTCAGTAGAAAACCCATACAACGTAACAACCTTAATGTCCAAGCGCCGGCACCATCGCAAGAACTCCTCGACGCGTTTGGAACCCTCTTCATGGCCCAGGTTTTGCTCAAGGCCTCGACCCCGCGCGAAGCGCCGATTGCCATCGAGTATCAGTCCAATATGGTTAGGGCTTGGACCCGTTTTAACCTGAGTCCAGAGAAATCGCTCGTAAAGCCGATACAACCAATTACTCACGAACGCTCCTTATTTGTCATGGCCTGTCCCCAAGCATCCTGAAAAACCAATTTTTCAATCGGCCGCCGGGTAATTGGGCCATGACCTTTCAAAACCGGGTAACCGATTGGAATATGCGCGCATGTACCCCAATCTTCAGGGATTGCGAGCAAATCTTTGATCGCGGCTTCTTGGTAACATAAAAGCGTTGTTAAGACGCAACCTAGCCCCTCGACTCGACAAGCAAGCATCAGGTTTTGCACAGCCGTATAAACTGAGCCCCCCCCAACGACCGAAGGGCGATCCAAATCTGCATCCGTGATCGCCATTAGGGCCGGATTAAAGCAAAAAATGACCATCACGGGCACTTGGGCCAAGTGCGCTGCAAGATAATCCCCTGCGCGTAGCATTTTTTGTCGCGCTAGAGCCAGCGCTGAGCCTTCAGCGCGCATCTCTTGGGTATAACTCGTCCACTCTTGCGCGTAGAGACCTTGCAACACACTGAGCTTTTGCCGGTCTTGAACCGTGATCATTCGAAAAGGTTGCACATTGCCACCCGTTGGCGCCCAACTTGCGGCCGTTAAAACCCGCGATAACACGTCTTCCGGAATTGGATCAATCCTTAACCTTCGAACAGCTCGCTGAGAGCCCATTGCCTCATAAAGATCCATTATTAACTCCTAGAAAAAGCTCGA
>JAQWWC010000295.1 GCA_029249645.1 Pseudomonadales bacterium | reverse complement strand
GGGCACTCCATCAGTCTTTAGAAGCACTAGAGGGATATAGTTTGCGTCTAAGCGAGCAAAATATATGTCTCTTCACTGCCATATCCAGTCCATATGCAGTCCAAGGGCTATAAAACTTTTAGATTTTGAAATTCAGGAAAAATAAAAATCTCTACTTATCAGAGGGATAAGTTGGTAGCTACGGGTGGACTTGAACCACCGACCCCAGCATTATGAATGCTGTGCTCTAACCAGCTGAGCTACGTAGCCATACTTTATTGCGGACGGCATTGTCCATTCTCGTCATTTTTTTGTCAAGGAAGCAGTGCTGGCGCGATGAATGCGCTGAAGGCTAAAAACACAGGTGCGGCAACCCAATAGTGGCATCGAAGGATTGTCGACAGCCGCGCCGACTCTTTGGGGTCAGCATCATCCGATAGGACCTTGCACATCATCACGTCGAACCCGATCAAAATCAGAAAAATGGGGACCATTGCGGGCAAAACGCCGTTAAAGAATAAGTCCCAGGTTGCGGTGTAATCCGGCGCACCGGCAAAGGGCAAAATTAACCCTGAAACGAGCGCGGCAACCTGCAAACACTGCCGCAAGAGCCCAATGGAAAACCAAGCGGTCAATATAGCCATCAAACGTTAAACCGAAAATGCATTACATCACCGTCTTGAACTAAGTATTCTTTGCCTTCCAGCCGCCACTTACCGGCTTCTTTAGCGCCAGCCTCACCTCGACCCGCAATAAAATCATCAAACGCCGTAACTTCTGCCCGGATGAAGCCTTTTTCAAAGTCCGTGTGGATGACCGCGGCCGCCTTGGGCGCCGTTGCTTTTTGACGAACGGTCCATGCTCGAACTTCCTTTGGGCCGGCTGTAAAGAAGGTCTGTAGGCCGAGCAAGCGGTAACCAGCTCGGATTACTCGATCCAGACCCGGTTCGGTCATGCCCAGGTCTGCGAGAAACTCCATTTTTTCGTCATCCTCAAGCTCCGCGATCTCTGCTTCCAACTTGTTACAGATCACAACCAATTCGGCGCCTTCGCGACTGGCAATCGTCTCAACCGCGACCAATAATGGGTTTTCGGAAAACCCCTGCTCATCAACGTTCGCGATGTACAACACTTTCTTCATTGTCAACAGATGTAAGTGCCGAATCAAAACCACTTGATCATCATCAAGCGTGAAGGTTCTGGCGGGCTGTCCCGCGTTGACGTGTTCGAGCAGGTCTTGATACGCCTTCATTTCGACCAGCGCTTCTTTATTGCCGCTCTTGGCAATTCTTTGAACCCGCGCAATGGCCTTCTCGATCGTATCAAGATCAGCCAACTGCAATTCAGTGTTAATAATCTCGATGTCCCGAGCCGGATCAATCGATGACGACACATGGGTAACATTTTCATCTTCAAAACATCGGACCACATGCGCGATGGCGTCAGTTTCGCGAATATTGGCTAAAAACTGATTTCCCAGACCCTCGCCTTTTGATGCGCCTTCCACTAAGCCGGCGATGTCGACAAACTCCATTGATGTTGGGATCACCTTTTGGGGCTTCACCAACTCAGCAATCGCGTCCAGGCGTGGATCAGGCATTGCGACCACACCGGAATTTGGCTCTATGGTGCAGAACGGAAAATTTTCTGCCGCGATGCCCGCCTTGGTCAGTGCGTTGAATAAGGTAGATTTGCCCACATTTGGCAAACCAACAATACCGCAATTAAATCCCATAACTTCCTCCCAACGCGCTCAAATTCATTAGCCCTTGTCGACCCGAGTATGCAGCGCCAACATGGCAGCTTCCCAAGCACCTGAGACCATCTCCGGCAAGACCGCCAAACTGTGATAAAGGGCCTCATCAATATCGGCGCGCTCGTTTTTACCTGGCGGCTTCAAAACATAATTCGCGACGCCGCCCGAAGACGACGGCCGGCCTATGCCAACACGCAGGCGATGGTACCCTTGAAACCCAGCCAATGACCGAGAAATATCTTTTAAGCCGTTGTGACCGGCAAGCCCTCCACCCGTCTTAATACGCGCAACGCCCGGCTCAAGATCGAGCTCATCATGGGCAACCAAAACGTTTTCAGGATCAATCTGGTAAAAGTTAATCAGCGCTGCGGCCGATCGACCGCTGTCATTCATATAGGTGCTCGGCGCCAAAAGCCTTACCGAGGTGCCCGCCACGGAGACCGTCGCAACCGCACCCAGAAACTTCTTCTCAGCTTTCAAAACCCCACCGAATTCACGCGCAACCGCGTCCAGAAACCAAACACCCGCGTTATGGCGGGTGTTGGTGTACTGCTCGCCTGGATTTCCCAGGCCAATAATGAGCTGGACCGACATAGACCGGACCTCTGGACTCGAATTTATTCTTCGGCAGCAGGTGCATCATCAGATTCAGCAGCATCGGCTGCTTTCTCTGCTTCGGCACGCTTATTAATGTTGACCGAAACAACCACCTGATCGTAATCAGCGCCTTGCGCAAGGGCAGGAATGACAACCCCTTCTGGCAATTGAATGTCAGACATGTGCAGGGCTTCACCAATCTCCACTGCCTCTAGGTCAACCTCGATAAACTCAGGCAATTTGCCTGGCAAACAGCTAATGGTGATCTGCGTCATATTGTGTGAAATTTGACCACCGCCGGTTTTAACACCGACACAGGATTCTTCATTCAAAAAGTGGAAAGGCACTTCAACCGTAATCGCCTGATCAAGAAGGATTCGCTGAAAATCAGCGTGCATAATCCGAATCTTAGACGGGTGTCGTTGCAGATCTTTGATAATCGCACTTTGTTTTTCACCACCAACGTTGATCGTCAGAATGTGAGAAAAGAATGCTTCGTTTTCAGTTGCCTTCATCAAATCCTTGTGGGGAATCGATAAAGATTGAGGATCTTTACCCGCGCCATAAATAATGGCTGGAACCAGATCAGCGTGCAGACGTAGGCGGCGGCTCGCACCTTTCCCTAAATCAGCTCTTGTTTCGGCATTTAGCTCAAATTCAGCTGCCATGTTACTCTCCTTGGTCTATCCAGAGTGCGCTGCGACCACGCAATCCGGGGGTCATCCCTGCTAATGCAGGGCGTTTAAAAAAGTGCCGACTGAATGCGTTTCGCAAACAGTGCGCTTAACGATTCTTCGTTACTAATTCGCCGAATGGACTCGGCCAACTCTTCAGCAATGCTCAATTGCCGAATCTTCGACAAAGACTGCGCTCCCTCACTGAGTGGAATCGTGTCGGTAACGACCAGTTCATCTAACTCCGAGGCACGAATATTTTCGATCGCCTTACCTGACAAAACGGCATGGGTGCAATAGGCAACTACTTTGACCGCCCCTTCAGACTTTAGAGCAGCCGCTGCTGCACAGAGCGTGCCGGCCGTGTCCACAATATCGTCCACTAAAATGCACGTGCGGCCCTTAACATCGCCAATAATGTGCATCACTTCGGATTTATTCGCTTCTGGCCGACGTTTATCGATGATGGCTAAATCCGAGTCGTTCAGCTGCTTGGCAATGGCTCTGGCTCGAACGACACCGCCCACATCTGGCGAAACGATCATCACGTTGTTATAGGCACCCGTATCGACTCGGCGCTCGATGTCGACTAACAGCACCGGCGTTGCATAGATGTTATCGACGGGAACATTAAAAAACCCTTGAATCTGGTCGGCGTGCAAATCCATGGTTAGGACTCGATCAATTCCCGCGCTGGTCAACATATCTGCCACAACCTTGGCGGTAATCGGAACTCTTGCAGATCGAACCCTACGATCTTGGCGGGCATAACCGAAATAAGGAATGACGGCCGTAATTCTGCCAGCGGAAGCTCTATGTAAGCAATCCACCATGACAATCAGTTCCATCAGGTTATCGTTACACGGCGTGCACGTCGGCTGGATAATGAAGACATCCTTGCCGCGCACATTCTCGATAATTTCGACACTGACTTCGCCATCGCTAAAGCGACCAACCTGGGCATCGCCTAAATCGATCCGCAAGCGGTCTGCCACCCGACTCGCTAAAACAGGGTGTGCATTGCCAGTAAAGATTTTTAATTCAGCCACGGTTTACGTTCGCCTTAGACTTGGAAAGTGGCTGGGGTGGAGGGACTCGAACCCCCGCATGCAAGGATCAAAACCTTGTGCCTTACCAACTTGGCGACACCCCAATTCGAAACACTCGCCGATGATCCCAAACTGCCGTATCGGGATCAACTTAAAACTTTTTTCATTATTTGATCCGCCGTCTTGGCGATTGATCAATTTTCCTCGTCTAGCTCGCTAATCTGGCGCTGGAGACTTTTGATCCCTCCGGCGGCTACCTTAAATCCTTGCCATTGTGGTGGCATTTCGGCGACTAACGCCTGCGCTTCGGTCTCCGACGCGACTTCCAAAAACACCGCACTTCCAGAGCCTGACATTTTAGCAGCGCCGTGCCGGCTTAACCAGTTTTTTAACTGACCGACTTCAGGATATCGCCGCACCGTCACTGCTTCGAGGTCGTTTCGCCACACGTCGGCTGGACTAGACC
>JAQWWC010000294.1 GCA_029249645.1 Pseudomonadales bacterium | reverse complement strand
CAGAGCACGGCCCTCGAGGAGCTCATATCCCCCTTCATTTCGTTCAAGACCACCCCTTTATAGACCAGCGGAGAGTCTGGGTTATCCGGCTCTGAGAATTCAACTCGGTGACCTTCTTGGGCAAAATCCAATGGATCTAAACGCGCAAAAAAGACCGCATCAAGATACACGTCCAAAAGATTGTAGAAATCTTTTTGATTAACGCTCGCAAACGGATAGGCCGTGTAATCACTGGCTGTAAACGCATTCATAAAGGTGTTTAGTGATCGACGCAGCATGGAGAAAAACGGGTCACGAACCGGGAATCGAGCGCTGCCGCACAGCGCTGTGTGCTCAAGAATGTGTGCAACGCCGCTTGAATCTTTTGGCACGGTGCGAAGCGCCACCATGAACACCCGCTCCTCATGCTCACTCGCCAGATGAAAATGTTTCGCGCCTGTTCTTCGGTGCTCGTATTCGATGACCTCGACGTCGAGGGTTTCTATTCGATGGCTCCGAATCCGAGCAAACCCCGCAAGGTTTGATTTAACTTGATTCATTGCTTTAACGCCCAGACTCAAAGTCTTTCCAGTAATCTGCTATGGCTTGCTTCATCTCTTTTCGCAGCAGCAAGATTGCGATCAGGTTCGGAATGGTCATAAATGCCACCGTAATCGCAGCAATTAGCCAAATCAGAGACGTGTCAGCGATGGCGGCGCAGAAAAAGCCGACAACATAGGCCAACCTGTAAGGCGTAAGCCATGCGGTACCCACCAAATAAACCACCGCCCGATCACCATAATAACTCCAAGCCACCGCGGTCGAAAACGCGAACAACAGCAGCACCAACGCAACAACATAACGACCGTAGTCACCAAACGCACTGCGAGTGAAGGCTTCAGAGGTCAGCGCGGCAGAATGGATGAGTGATTTCCCCGTGAGCACAACATCATTCTCGATGTTGCCCCGATTAATTGTCAGGGTACCGGTAAACCTCCGATCAACGGATCCAATCAAAATCCCTTCTGCGACAGAACGATTGTGGAGCAACGTGTACGGTCCAGGCTGGAGAACACCTTCCACCACTTCTATAGTCCCATTAAAGGCTTCTATTTTGCTGTCTCGACCATTGAGGTAATCAAAGAGCGCGGCCCGATCCTGCGTAACAGTATCCGTCCAAACTCCGGTCACCACATTGGTGTCGAACTGTTGAAACTGATTCTCGTGCTTTTCTAGCCATACCCCAGAGGACAAAATAACCAATCCGGTCAGCGTGCAAATAATAATCGTGTCGATGAAAGGCTCTAAAATCGAAACCATGCCTTCTGATACGGGCTGGTCTGTTCGAGCCGCGGCATGCGCGATGGGAGCACTGCCCTGCCCCGCCTCATTAGAGTACAGTCCACGACCGACCCCCTTATTAAAGGCATAAGCAAACGTCGCACCGAGAAAGCCGCCAACAGCTGCCGATCCGGTAAACGCGTCACTGACAACATTCACCAAGGATGGCCAAACATTTTCAATGTTGGCAAATACCACCGCGAGACCTGTTACAAAATATAGTATGGCCATCGTCGGCACGATCTTTTCAGCCACCTTAATAATCCGTTTAACGCCGCCTAAAATGACCACCGCGAGTAACAGTGCCAACACACCACCGGTAATCCACTCAGGAATGCCAAAGGTGCCTTGCAGGCCCACCGCGATATTATTACTTTGAGGCATATTCCCAGAGCCAAAACTGCTGACGACCGTCGCTATGGCGAATATCACCCCCAACCACTTCAAATTGAGGCCTTTCTCCATGACGAACATAGGGCCACCAACAATGTAGCCCTCATCGTCAACATCGCGATACTTATGGCTGAGCGTGACTTCGACGAACTTCGTAGTCATGCCAAAGAATGCCGTCATCCACATCCAAAACAGTGCCGCCGGGCCGCCTAAAAAAATTGCAAACGCAACACCACCAATATTCCCGGTTCCAACCGTGCCAGAAATCGCCGTTGTCAGGGCCTGAAAGTGCGAGGCATCGCCGGTCGCGCTCGGCTTGTCATACTGGCCGCGTAAAACGCGCCAGGCGTGCCGAAAGTAGAAAATCTGTGGCGCCTTCAGATAAATCGTGAAGAAAATGCCCGTACCCAACAGCAGATAGGGAAAGTACCACGCCGATTGCAGGAGCCCATCAAAGAAGGTCAGTATTTGTTCCAAATCGGCCATATCGAGGTTCTCTTATAGAATTTTTGGGTTGGCCTAAGGTAGCAAATATCCCGCGATGAGGATATGCCGCTGATGTTTATCGCACAGCCTCCTGACACAGTCCGCTTATCAGACGGGCCACCCGCTCAGAGCCTGGCGGTCGGCATTTGATAATTTACGGCCAGCCCAAGCCCATCAATGACTGATTCAGGCATGAGCGGCTTGGGGCTCGACAACCCAAGCAAGTACAGCACCATCGCATCCAGTACATCATCAACTTGAACCACCGCTTTGCGGGTATGCTGGTAAAGCTCGGCAAGCACTTTGCGCGGCATCAAACCGTGATGCTCGAGCAGCTGAATTCGCTCGTCTTGCCCCATCGCTTGTTTTTTGGAATAGCGCATTGGGGCGCCATTAAAGGTCGCAAACAACAACTCAGGATGCGCTTCTAACACGTGGGAGCGAAGTCGCGGCTGCACCTGCAAACATTGATCAACTTCTTTAATTTTTGGACAGATATACCAAGACTGCAGCGAAATCTTCTTACCTTGGGCGCGGACATTACAATCACAGGCGGTTTGAAAGTTTTCTGCATAGACTGCAGACCGCGCCGGCACATTAAACACACTGCCGGCTCTGCCAGGCAGACGCTGCCGCGCCAGACGTTCGACTTGCCGATCGTCAGCCTCAGGAAGACCGATCGGCATATCCACATATAACGCCCCGCTCGATACAGACGAGACCACCTGGTCAAAGGTTTCAACAACCGTTGCCGTAACCACATCCGCCTGCCGCTGAACAACGACCCAGCCGCCCTTGCAGCCATCAACCCCTGCTGCCACCGGCGTCATGCCACGGGTGATCTCATCGTGACAAATTCTTCTGCTGCCGTTGGATGAATCCCGACGGTTTGATCGAACACCGCTTTTGTCGCGCCGGCCTTCATCGCGACCGCAAGTCCTTGGATAATCTCGCCGGCTTCGGCGCCCACCATGTGGATACCGAGCACTCGATCCGTTGCGACGTCAACAATCATTTTCATCAGGCTCCGCTCAGCGCTACCGGTTAACGTGTGTTTCAGCGGCCGGAACTCTGATCGAAAAACCGCAATCGCATCGAATTGATCGCGAGCCTCGGCTTCGGTCAACCCCACCGTTGCAATGTTGGGCTGACAGAAGACAGCCGTTGCAATCCCGGCGTAATCCATGACCTTGCTTTGGCCAGCAAACTGGGTGCTGGCAAAGCACATTGCTTCATGAATCGCGACAGGTGTGAGTTGGATTCGATCCGTCACATCACCCAAGGCGAAAATATTGGACTCACTGGTTTGATAAAACTCATTAACAATGATCGCACCATTGTCCCGCTGCGCCACATTCACCGTATCAAGCCCCAAATCATCGACCGCAGGTTTGCGACCCGTCGCGGTTAAAATGAGATCGGTTTCCAAGATCCGGCCGTCGGTGAAGGTCGCAAGTAACGTGCCGTCAGCATTGCGCGTGACCGACGCGAGCGTCGCGTTAAACTGCAAATCAATCTGTTTTTTCAGCAGTTCGTCTTTGACCATGATGCGAACATCCTCATCGAACCCCCTTAAAAACAGCGGTCCTCGGTAAGCCAACTCGGTGCTAACACCAAGACCCGCAAAAATGCCTGCAAACTCGACAGCAATGTATCCGCCACCCAAAACGAGCGCTCGCTTGGGCAGCTGCTCTAAATAAAACACCTCATTGGACGTTATAACGTGTTCCGCACCCGGAATATCTTGTTTCGTGGGCCAGCCACCGGTCGCAATCAGGATTTTGTCGGTGGTGACAATTTTGCCATCAATGTCGATGGTGTGGGCGTCACGTATTCTGGCCCGGCCGGCAAAATGAGTGACACCCGCCTGGTCTAGTAGCCCCTCGTAAATACCATTTAATCGCCCAATTTCCTGATCTTTGTTCGCAACCAGCGTTTGCCAATTGAAATGCGCCGGCTCGGACTGCCACCCATAGCCGGCGGATTCGTTAAAATCCTCATGGTAGTGCGAAGCATAAACAAAGAGCTTTTTCGGAATGCAGCCGACGTTTACGCAAGTGCCCCCCATAAATTTTTCTTCAGCGGTTGCCACGCGCGCGCCATACTGCGCGCTCATTCTCGCCGCGCGCACGCCACCGGACCCAACACCAATGACAAATAAGTCATAGTCATATGCGGTCATGACCAATATTCCTTTCAAATTCTTGATGTTGCTAGGATACACTAGCCTGTCGCAACTAGGTGACTTGATAGACGTATGCGCATCGATCTTGTTCCGTTTTCACCCTGCTTGGCAGTTGAAGCCTTGCGCTACACCCTTCTGCAAGAGTCCAGTACTGGGCTCCGACTGACGGTTCAGTTAAAGGGCTCGATTGCCTCAGAGCTTGAGGACGTCATGCAAGTTGGCCAACGTGAATTTGGACTCTGGCAACACAACTGCTTTGAACTCTTCCTTGGCGAGCCGGGATCGGCCGCCTATTGGGAGTTGAACCTCGCCCCGAATGGCAACTGGAATTGTTTTGGGTTCAATGATTATCGACAGGACCAAAAAGAATCAGATCGCTGCGCGGTAACGGAATTCAGCGCTGTTTGTCGTGGCCTGAACTATCAACTTGAAGCTAAGATCTTAACCAACCCACCTCTTCAGTCTTCGGGTTCTGGTTTAAGTCTTGGGGCCGCTGCCATCATCGAGACAGCAAACGATCTGAACTATTTTTCAATCCGTCATGGCACAACGCCAGACTTTCACCACCGGGACCATCACATACCATGGAAACTTCAATGACTTTTCAATTTGGCCTTGAGCGATTGTTAACCGATTCAGCCCGACTAGCGATGCTAAAAAACGCTCGTGTCGGCTTGGTCGCGCACCCTGCGTCCGTGACTCAAGACTTAAACCATGCGCTAGATGCCCTCGTCGGCGCAGGCATTTACCCCAAATGCGTTTTTGGACCGCAGCATGGCGTGCGAGGCGACAAACAAGACAATATGATTGAGTCCGATGATTACCTAGACCCAACCCATGGTATTCCGGTCTATAGCTTATATGGCCATCATAGGAGGCCCACGCCTGAACGATTGGCCGGCCTCGATATCATTCTGTTCGACCTGCAGGATCTTGGTTGCCGCATTTACACCTACATCACGACCCTACAATATTTTTTAACCGCGGCGGCCTCGACCGAACTTGAAATATGGGTGCTCGACCGACCGAACCCTGCTGGCAGGGGCATTGACGGCCTTCGGCTGGAGGCCGGTCAAGAAAGTTTCGTCGGGGCCGCGGCCCTTCCGTGCCGATATGGATTAACCATTGGCGAGCTGGCACTTTGGATGAATGCCCAACTACCGCAGCCCGCAAATCTAACCTTAATTGAAATGATGCACTATGCGCCTAAGGGGCAACCGAGCTTTGGCTGGCCAAGCGAACTGTCTTGGGTGAATCCCAGCCCGAACGCCAGCAGTCTCAACATGGCCAGATCGTTTTCGGGCACAGTGCTGCTCGAAGGCACCACCTTGTCGGAAGGCCGAGGGACCACTTTTCCCCTAGAAGTCATTGGCGGCCCCGGTTTTCCAGCGCAACACATCAAAGCTGAATTGGAATCAAGTCTGCCCGAGGCACTGGCTGGCGCCGTGCTTCGCCCCTGCTATTTCGAGCCAACCTTTCAAAAACACCAAGGAAAGCTTTGCCATGGTCTGCAAATTCATACGGACCAACCCAATTTTAACGCCGAAACCTTTCAGCCGTTCCTCATCATTGCCTACGCCTTAAAACTGCTCAAATTGAGCGAACCTGAGGTCGAACTCTGGCGGCACCATGAATACGAGTATGAAACAGACCGGGTGCCCATAGACGTGATCAATGGCGGCCCGCAACTAAGACGATGGGTCGATGATGACACGCAGTCCCTTGAGCAATTGACCCACCAACTGGAAGCAACGCGAGCGCTTTGGTTGCCTGAGATCGCTCAATTTTATAGGTACTAGCGGGTCACCTGCATCTCAAAATGATCGCTCTATTGGGATTCTGAGGCCTGCTGCAAGCTCAACCTAGCCGTGGCGCTTGCGGCACTGGATTGTGATGGATTTCGAGGAGAAGACCGCCCAGCGATCAGTCCCTGTTCCATTATGTTAAACACCTCGTCGGAACTTCTTAGGCCACTTTTAAAAGCCTCCACCTAAGCCCTGGCCAGATCGAAGTCGCCGTTATGTGCTCAGACAGGCTGTGTGGTAGCATCTGCGCTTTTTCGGGGAGGAAGCCTTATGGGTGATGCTTACAAAATTGCGATCTTGGCAGGGGACGCCATTGGTCCGGAAATCATGGCACAAGCGGTTCGCGTTTTTGACGCGGTTAGCCGCCATCGAGACGTCGTCTTCGAACTCATCGAGGCGCCTTTTGGTGCCCATGCTTATTTTAGCCATGGCAAAAGCTTTCCGGATGAAACCAAAGCCATTTGCGATGCAGCGGATGCTATCTTAAAGGGCCCGGTTGGACTCTCCTTTGAGGATTCGAAGAAAATTCCCGTTGATGAACAAGCAGAACGTGGCGCGATCTTACCGCTTCGAGCGCGCTATCAAAC
This sequence comes from Pseudomonadales bacterium, assembly GCA_029249645.1. Classification (GTDB taxonomy): domain Bacteria; phylum Pseudomonadota; class Gammaproteobacteria; order Pseudomonadales; family Azotimanducaceae; genus UBA9926. Next base: position 16,669 of record JAQWWC010000294.1, on the reverse strand, counting down.
TTTTGCAAACTTTAGGCCCATTTATCTCAGCAAAGATATGGCCCACTTCTCGCCCCTGAAACCAGAAATTATCGAGCATGGAATCGATATTCTGCTCATCCGCGAATTGGTCGGCGGCCTTTATTTCGGCGAGAAAGAGCGCGGCGTTAATGCAGAGGGCTTACGTTACGTGCATGAAACGCTGGCTTATGACGAGTCGCAGATTCGACGTGTACTCACCGTAGCTTTCGAGCAAGCACGCACCCGAGGACGCCGCCTACACAACATTCACAAAAGTAACGTTTTAATGTCGAGCGTTCTCTGGAATGAAGTGCTGGATGAAGTCCATGCCGACTATCCAGATATTGAAGTCATCCCAATGCTGGTTGATGCCGCGGCCACCGCGCTGTGCCTCAACCCTTCTCAATTTGATGTCATGGTCATGGAAAACATGTTTGGCGATATTCTGTCAGATCAAGGTGGCGGCATTTTAGGTTCATTAGGACTGATGCCCTCCGCTTGCGTTGGTCCCGACAAGGCCTATTACGAGCCTTCTCATGGCTCAGCGCCTGATATTGCCGGACGCAATATCGCCAACCCCTATTCCATGATTGGGTCAGTTGCGATGATGCTCGAGATGAGTTTTGGTATGAAATCAGAATCCACGCTGGTTTGGGAAGCCATGAAAAGTGTTTTTGAAGATGGCTATACGACTGCCGACTTGAGCGCCAAGGGAGTTGATTTAAAAACAGTTGGAACCGATGCCTTCGGGGACTTAGTGATTGCCTCGCTCGAGGCCAAGCTCGCAGCGACTGCCCACTAAAAAAGCTTCCGGGTGGCCACATTTTTATGATCAACTGCACTCAGAGTCTGTTTTGCATCATATATTCGACTTAGTAGCGTGCAGTTTAAAACCTGGAGGCGGAAAGCTGCTGTTAATTGTCTTTTTGTTTTAATCGTTAACATTTCGAACAATCTAAAATGCAGAGGCCAATTTCCTTTATGAGAGAGCCTAATTTTAAGTCCTCTGCAACACGATGGGTTCATTTTTTTTATATTGTAAGCGTCACCTTTGCCTGCCAGTTAAGCGCTTTGGAATTTGATGTTGCAACCATTCCGGTAAATCCAAAACATAGTATCGACATACTCTCGTTCTCCAATAAGCCATCGGATGGCACCAACCTTTTGATCATAGAAACACCGGTGATCAATCAGTTGCAAAAACAGATGCAAGGGCTCAGCGATGAGCCCGTTCGATATATTAAGGTTTTTCAGCGTCGAGGCTCGCAATGGGATCTCGTCCTGACCAAGGCGCTAAAAGATTCAATGGATTTGGTCGATACGATATCAACCCCTGAAGGCATTCGCTTGGTTGGTTTGCAGGGATCAGAACTCTTCTATTTAGATGAAAACACTGGGCTCTTTGCACCTTTGCTAAAGGCTGCGCCGATGTTTTCTGGCCGAAGTTGGGGCGAATCGCCGGTTATGGAGATGTTTTCTGATATTAATGATGATGGGTTAGACGACTTTTTAATGCCTACTTTTGAAGGTTGGGCGGTTGCATTGCAAACCAGCGAGGGGTTTTCAGCGCCCCAAACCATAGGTCCATCGCCTAGTATGAGCTACAGCGACACCCCTCGCTTTGTAGCTTACCGAGCCGAAGAAGCATTTCTTGTAGACGAGAATAACGATGGCCTAAATGACATTACCTTTTGGCGAGATGGCTATTTTGAAGTTCATCGGCAAAATCCGGTTGGCGAATTCTCTGAGATACCGATGATTTTAGACGTCAATCTTAAAGATATGCTGAGCGGGTATACGCAACTCAGCATTGGTGAAGATGTAGACAATGCTGGGGGTGCCAACAGGATGCTAGATGAGGTTGCCGACCTCAACGATGATGGGATAAGTGATCTTGTGGTTAAGCGGATTAAAGCCGACGGCATCTTTGGCTGGGAATCTGAATATGAAGTCTATTTCGGCGAAGTGAATGCTCTAAACAAGCTGGAATTTACAGAAAGTCCTTCCTCAGTCATCCAGACCGACGGCTTTCAATTTGATAATGAACGACAGGACCTGTCTGGGGATGGCAATCAAGAGTTTGTGGTCACCTCTGTGGACATCAGTTTAGGGACTGTGATTAAGGGGCTGATTACGCGCGCCGTGTCACTTGATATCTCAGTTTATAGAATCAAAGAGGGTAAATTCTCCAGTGCGCCGAGCGTTAGAAAAACAATCTCGGCACGATTTGATTTTGGCAGCGGTGACTTATTGGTGCCTGCGGTGCTCGGCGCAGATATTACTGGAGACGGCCAAAAGGACCTGCTGGTGCAAAAAGGCGAGGCGACCTTGCTGGTCTATCCCGGGCAAGCTGGTGAAACGATGTTTGCTAAAAAAGCGATCAAACTCTCGCTCGATCTTCCTGAGAGCAGAGCCGGAATTCAAGTTAAGGACATTAACAATGATGGTCGAGATGAGTTGATCTTGGATCAAGGTGATGATCATAACGTCGTATCTATTGTGTCGTTCAGAGACTGACCAGCAAAAAGCGCGGTTAACGACTTGCGCAAGCAATCCGGCCTAATCAAGTCATCAAACGAAAAAATGAGTCTTTGAAACTGCGACCAACGACCCACTCGCAAAACATTTTGACAGTCTGCACCTGTAGGATAACAGCACACTGGCCTTAAACACTGGCCCTGACATTAACCACCCTGATTCCTCGCTTGCGGCCCTCCCCTAGAGAGGCTAGGGCGTGATTCGTTGAGGCCTGCCATTGGAACTCGTTTGAATTATCCCTTAGAGGAGTCTGGGTTAAATCAATTTAGAGACAGACGATATTAAGCCGAACAGCAAGATGACCGGTTTCTCTGACCAGCTGCGCAAAGAAATCGGAGTAGCGAGCAGTCCTCCCTAATGCTTGCCGACACAGCAGACAACCCTTCCCATTTTGATACGCACGCTCTACAAACGACTCAGCCTTTCCCGCCCAAGCACAGACAGCCGATTTCCTCGACCATCGGCAAGCGTTGTTTTGTCGCGCTTTTGCACCCGTTAACGATTAACGATGCCTCATCAGTCCGTCAAAACGATTCTCCGGACGCAGAATAAGGCGAAACCAATCGCCGCGCACAAACCGATTGATCCCAATCACTCGAAAGGCCCTTAGCCAACCTGAGTCTGAAAAAAATGCTAACGTTGTCTTCACTGCTCACAAATCAAGGTCATTATGTTTTTTGAAGCAAGCCTGCGCATTGGTCAGGGGCTCACCGCACGCCAGGAAACCGTCTCGGTTGCGGAGTCCTCAACGGGCGGCCTAATTTCGGCGAACCTTTTATCCGTTCCAGGAGCATCCCGTTTTTTTCAGGGCGGCAGTGTCGTTTACACCTTAGCGTCCCGCCGCGCATACCTCGACCTTGAGAAATCCCGAGTCGAAGCGTTGCAACCCTTAACGGAAGCCATGGTCTTAGAGTTTGCTCGAGCCGCAAGACTCAAACTCAACACAACTTGGGGTATCGCAGAACTTGGCGCTGCGGGCCCCACAGGGACCCCCTATGGCCATGACGCGGGGACAAGCGTGATTGGGATTAGCGGCCCCATTGACCGCGCCTGCTTGATCGAAACTGGCGCGAGTGACCGCGGCGAAAATATGCAGCGCTTTACCGAGCAGGCTTTGCAATTATTTGAAGCCGTCTTGCACGATGCAAGCTAACCCGAATAATCCGGCGCCCGCGCGCACCCATAAGCCCGCCGGCTAGGCCATCAACCTATTTCAAAGCGCAACATGTACGTATCGGCTTTACGCGGTCACGGCGTGCCGGTGATGCGTGAGACGCTGTTCAACATAGCTTTACGGCCACTTTCGTGGTTAGGCAGCGGCCGCACCTTGCCCTCAACAGAAAGTTGCATATTGCTGCCGGAGCCCTTTGGCCACGGGCTGAATGAAAATACACAATGAACCTAAAAGATCATTCTGTTGGCCACCAAATGCAATCTCTCCTGTCAATTAGTCGCAGAATACGCTAAAAAACGGCATGAAAATTCCCAAGCGAATTCAACCCCTTATTGATGACGGCATCATTGATTCGGTGATCAGTCGATTAATGAGCGGTAAAGAAGCCGATGTCTTTGTGGTGCGATGCGGCACTGAAACTCGGTGCGCGAAAGTTTATAAAGAAGCGGCCAAGCGCAGCTTTAAACAGGCGGTTACCTACCAAGAAGGTCGAAAAGTCCGCAATAGCCGTCGAAGTCGCGCGATGGAAAAGGGCTCTAAGTTCGGTCGCAAAGAAACCGAAACCATTTGGCAAAGTGCTGAAGTTGACGCTTTGTTTAAGCTCGCGGATGCCGGCGTTCGAGTACCAACCCCCTTTGTTTGCGTTGATGGCGTGCTCTTGATGGAGCTGATCTGCGGTGCAGATGGCGATGTTGCACCGCGCTTGGGGGACATCCTGCTCTCACCGGAAACCGCTCTAGAGCACCATGCAACGCTTATGGACTACGTTGTTAAAATGCTTTGCGCCGGCTTGGTTCACGGCGATTTGTCAGAATTCAATGTGTTGGTTGATGCGCAAGGTCCGGTGATTATTGATCTGCCCCAGGCGGTCGATGCCGCTGGCAACAATCATGCGCAGTCGATGTTGCATCGAGATGTGAATAACTTGCGGCAATATTACGGTCAATTTGCACCCGAGCTACTGCAATCGGCCTATGCGGATGAAATTTGGGCGCACTATGAGACTGGAGAGCTGGCCCCAGGGATCAAGCTGACAGGCATATTTGAAAAACCCGTGGAAGCTGCCGACGTTGATGCGGTCCTCGTTGAAATCTCAGCCGCCGCTGCGGAGGAAGCTGCTCGGCTCGAGCGCATGCAAGCGGCCGATAAAGAATAGCGGTTTAGCCATTTACGCTGAGTGCTAACCTAAAGCGTCCAGCGCAGCCCCATACCACCTTAAAACGCCACCCTCGAATCAGCCCGATAACCCATGATATCAATACTCCGGTCCTTGTGGCTGGGATTTTTGTTGCTGGCACCGTTACCATTATGAGATGTAAACGCTGCACAACCTGTCTATAGCGCGGACGCCAACTGCCACGCTATCGCTAGATAGAAATCCATGGATACGATTTCTTTTACCCTGCCAACTTTAAACGGGACAGCAAACCCGATATTTGATCGACTCACCGCGACGCGGTAATGTCGTCGTGCAAGGCGCGCGTCAAACTGCGCCTGGCGGCTGCTTGCTAAACCGTGACGCGAAGCATGTGTTTCGCGCAAGGCGTCAGCAACAACCATTACTCTGGCGGCTCAAGCTGAAAAAAATCGTATCAAGGCACCACTGATGGGCTTTTATAACCAGACCAAAATGTACTGATAACAAGTTAAGGACGCAATATGTTGGAAGATAAACGAATCATCGTGACCGGTTCTGCCCGCGGCATGGGCCTTGCGACGCTGACTGCCTTCGTTCAAGCAGGCGCGCGCGTTGTAGGCATGGACATTAACGACGCCGCTGGCGAACAAGCCGCGCGTGATGCCAACGCCCTCGGGCCGGGTAAAGCCTCATATCTTCACATCGATATCGCTGATAAAGACAGCGTCGAGACAGCCTTTCAGGAAGCCGTAAATTGGCTTGGCGGCCTCGACGTCTTAGCGCATCCTGCCGCAATTCAAGCAGGTTCCGCGGCGAGCGACGTCTCTGTCGAGCATTGGGATCAAATGTTTGCCGTTAATGTGCGCGGCACCATGATCACAAATCAAACCGCATACCATCACATGAAAGCGGCCGGCGGCGGCTCAATCATTAATTTCGGATCCATTTCCGGACAGCGCGCAGAACCCGGAGCAGTCGCCTATTCCGCCTCAAAAGGGGCAGTACACTCTTGGACCCGAAGCGCTGCGGGGGCCTGGGGTATGGATCGCGTTCGAGTTAATGCCATTTTACCGGCCATGGCCACGCCCATGTATCAAGAAGCAATGGCCCTCTTGACCGAACAGCAAGCAACCGAGTCGTTTTGGACGAATCATCGCTCGATTGCACTGGGACACGAATACGGAGATCCGTTGACCGACCTAGGGCCGGTCATGGTGTTCTTTGCGTCAGATGCCTCAAAGTTTATCACCGGGCAGCTTATTCCAGTTGATGGTGGCCAAACCAGTACACGCTAATTCCTATGATGCGCGCCTCATGCCCGCGCATCGGTTTAGCCACTAGCCCTAGCGGCTTTGAACACGGGGCTTTCTTTACTAGGCCGAGCTTGTGTTGCCTCGACCCTTTTAGCAGATTGTAGCGTGCTCGGGCGGGATTATCCGTTCATCGAGCGAACCGTCTTAGATGCTTTTCAGCGCAATCTTCGATCAGACAACCCTGTAAACACCGACTTCACACTACTGCGCCACAGAAGTGTTTTTTTAGTAAAGGGGAAATCGAAGTCTGATTGCGATCCCGGCGGGCATGAAAGATACTTTTGCTATCTATCGACTTGGAGACCCCTATGGCAGATTTTTTTACACCCACCCAAAGACAGATGCAGGCAGAGTTCAGCACAACGGCTTTGGCGGACCGTATTGTTGACGCGGTAGTGACGCAAACCTTAACCGATGCGCAAACTGCCTTTATCCACAACCGGAATATGTTTTTCCTTTCGACGATCGATGAAGCTGGGTTCCCCTCCTGTTCCTATAAGGGCGGCGCGGTCGGCTTTGTTCGCGCGACCAACCCCAGCACGCTTTACTTTCCGAACTACGATGGCAACGGCATGTTTATGTCGATGGGCAATATTGAAGCGCAAACTAAAGTGGGCCTGCTCTTCGTAGACTTCGAAACCCCTCAACGCATTCGCGTTCGCGGGTCAGCGCGATGCCTGCGAGAAGGCCCCATGCTAGACAGTTACCCCGGCGCGAACCTCGTGGTAGAGGTCTCAATTGAGCACCTTTGGGTTAATTGCCCTCGGTATGTCCACAAACTAAAGCCCATAGAAGAGTCCCCTTACCTACCCAACGCCGCTGGATCGACTGCATTGGCATTGTGGAAGCGGGTTGATTTATTGCAAGACGTTTTAAGCAACGCGGACCGAGACGAGGCAGCATCACTCGGCCTCATCACAATCGAGGAATACGACGCGAAGGTTCTACGGGGTGAAGTGCTGTGAGCCGTAAGGTTTTTTTAAAGTCTTTTTCCCGAAAATCGCACCCAGCTTCCGGGTGACGGCCTTGTCGGACTCGGGCCTAGCAAGCGCCACGTGTACAATCTTGCTATCGGATCAGTTAGCCGCCGAGGCGCCCCAGTTCGGCCTGAGGGACCGGTCTTTCAGTGGTGGTATAGCGTCGTTAGCAAACCTCTAGGCGGGCTTACCCGCTAAAAAATACGACCCAACACAAATCCGATCCCAAACATGACGGCCGTAAAACGCGTAATCCAGTGGTCGTCGTGGTCGTTTTAACCGCGTACCCCGCGGTCCAGCCCAATCACTCTTTTCATAACGACTCTGCCTAAAGCCTAGTCCTAAAAGACCGCGACACAGCGCCCTACAGCTGGCCCATCGTTTGATAGATACTGGTGACCATCACTAAAATCGACAGCCATCCCCAACCGATAAACGCCCACATAATCAAAGGCTGCTCAAACAAATCGCCTAAGATATTGACCAGGGAATCAACAAAAAGTAGCTTCAACAACGCTTTCATGGAAAGACTCTTACCGAATTAAGACGCGCAATGATACCTGATTTTGAAAAGCAGATACACCACCTCGAACGAAAGCTAGGGTAATTGCGGACGTGCCTCGAGTGCTTTAAACCCGTTGATGACGCCCGAAAGATCCGCATAGATCGTCCGGGGCTCTGGGGTCTCTTTAAACTGTATGCGTTTTGAAAAAACCGTAACCGGAAAAACGAAATTATCCGTGTTTTGCCAGCGCAAGGCCTTGCTCACGCCAAGCTCGTCCTCGTAAACCACCCAGGTTAGACCATGTTGTTCCGCAATATAATCTCCAAAAACAACGCCAAGCGCTTGCCAGGTCGTGACGTCATCGAAACGAATGGCCTTTCTTTGAATCAGCGCCTGAAAGTGCCCCAGGTCCGCCGCTTTGCCCTTCAATCTAGAGACGCCGAGATGCCGAAGCATTAAATCACTAACCATGCGGCGCTGGCTGTCCAAAATAGCGCGCTGTCCCACATTGAGTGGTGTAACCTGGAACTTCGAATCGGATTGCTCGAACTGATAACCCTCAAGTTGTTCCGCCGTTAGAGTCGAAAACGCACTTTCTTCTGATGAGAACGCCGCAGGCGCCATAAAAACGTGGGCCAACAAAACGATTATTTGTACCATGCGGACTTCCTTTTCGGGCGTCGACATCTTAGATTACCAGCGATCAGGACACCAGACGGGATAATCCCATGTACGGCGATCTATTGGCCAACATTCACGCAAGCCCGAAACAAGGCGTTATCGTTACCGCGGGTGGCGGCGCAAGCGCCCTTGCGCAGCTGCTGGGTGCATCCGGCGCCTCTAACACTTTATTAGAAGCCAGCGTGCCTTATAGCGCCTCAGCACTTCAAGATTTTCTGGGCCAAGCGCCCCTGAGCAGTGTGAGCAGCGAGACCGCCCGCAGTATGGCAGCGGTCGCGTTTCAACGCGCAAATGCCTTAGATCCTGATGCCACCGAGCGCAATTTTGGGCTCAGCATCACGGCAGCGCTCACCACAAACCGAGCGCGCCGCGGCGCGGATCGTGCCTTTGTCGCCCTGCACTGCCAACAGGTCAGTTATTTGCGGTCCATTGAATTTACCAAGTCCGAGCACAAGCCTGAGGACGATGACGCCCCAACAGCAAGAGCGCAGCAAGAGGCCGTGCTATGCCATGAAATTCTAGGCCTGCTCAGTCAGCATATGGAGATTGAATGGCCAGACGCCGAGTTTTCAGTAGTGTACGAGTCACGAACCGATTGGGTGCCGGCACCCTTGGATTGGCAACAGGTCATGGTGAAAGCAGTGAGCAGCAATCAAAGCAACTCTGCGGGCAATTGCCTGTTCCCGGGTGCTTTTAATCCGGTTCATCAAGGTCATCTTTTGATGAAGACGATCGCCGAACAATTGACCGGGCTGACCGTCAATTTCGAGCTTTCAATCCACAATGTTGACAAGCCCTGCCTCGACTATTTTTCAATCAAAGATAGAACCCAGCAGTTGCGAGCGTATGGCAATACGGTCTTAACCAATGCCCCAACCTTTATCGAAAAAGCTCGCATTTTCCCCAACACCACCTTTGTGATTGGCATTGATACCTTACTGCGGATTGACCAAGTCCAATATTACGGTAGTGACTCACTTAGGGACGCGGCTCTTGCAGAATTGACGGCCCTTGGCATTCAATTCCTGGTGTTTGGCCGACTCAATGAAGGCGCGTTTTTGAACCTTGACCGGGTCGAGATCTCGGACAGCTTAGCGGCGCGCTGCAAGATGGTGCCCGAGACCGTTTTTCGACAGGACATCTCGTCAACAACGCTGCGCGCAAGTGCATCTCAAGCCGCTAATGCCACACGATCAGGGCGCCCATGAAGGCTTTTTTGGATCACACGGGCCTGCTCGCCTTTGCGCATCGGGGCGACCATCAATCGGGACCAGAGAACACCCTCGCGGCCTTCGAGGGTGCCGTAAAAAAAGGCTATCGGTATCTTGAAACCGACACCCATTGCACGCGGGATGACGTACTCCTTGCCTTTCATGACCATCGTCTTGATCGAGTGACCGACGCTTCCGGCGTGATTAGCGAGTTAGACTTTGCCGAAATACAACCGGCACGTGTGGCTGGTCGAGAACCAATCCCGCGGCTAGCGGACTTGATTACGGCCTTTCCTGATACCCGCTTCAACATAGACCTAAAAGCCGACAACACCGTTCAACCCTTTCTGGCTTTGATTCGACAATTGCGATGTCAGGATAGACTCTGCGTCGGTTCCTTCTCTCATGAACGAGTCTCAGCGGTGCGCACTGCTTTTCCCGGAATCTGCACGAGCCTCACACCCAAAGAAGTCCTATGGGCGCGCCTGCGCAGCTTTCACATCCCGACCTTTAAAATACACGGTGACTGCGCTCAGGTGCCTGAGCGATCAGGCAGAATACCACTGGTTGACCGACGCTTTGTAAACACAGCTCGGAAGCTGGGGATTCAAACCCACGTTTGGACCATCAACGAGGTGCCCGATATGCGACGACTCAGCAACTTGGGTGTTGAGGGGCTCATGACCGACGATGCCGGCGCTTTAAAACAAGTGTTGCAAGACTTGGGGCGTTGGTAGCGCCAATCGCCTTGACGCCGTGTTGCCATTGCATGCCCATAACTTTTTACAAAGGCATTAAACCAAACGCTTCAACCCTCAGGCTTAAATGTCGATAAAAAAACCTCGCTCACGAGTAATGGCTTTTGATCCAAGAAGAACACGGACCGCCGGGCCCATAGCGGCTCATCACCCGGAGCAAGTGGTGGCGGCACGCTTAATACACGAGCAGGCAAACAAGCCACTTCTAATGGTTCACGAGTCATAGAAGAGTCTTGAAACAACAGCTCGCCAAGGGGCTGGTTTGATAGCGTCCGCAGTCCTGCCAAGCGCCCCGTCATCGTCGACATCGGCAGAATGCTTCGAGCAAAGATCCAGGAGCGCCCTCGACCTTTGAGCACAACTTCCCGGATCATCACAGGGGTTTGCTGAGTCATCTTTAACGCTTTGGCCTCAGAAGCATCCGGGGTTGCCACGTCTTGTCGCAATACCTCAACCTCGAACTGATCACTGCTGAGGGCAACAAGCTTTCGAGTCAACGAGCCGTCATCAATCAGCCAGGGAGCCAAGTTTTCAGGCACCTGCCCCGGCATACCGCCAAGCACAGGCTGCCAATCAATAGCCTCAAGAATAGGACTAAGATTCGCCTCTGCGACGTCATTTCGATCTGGGTACTTACTCATACAGGTAAACTGGATTAATGATTTTGGCGCGTTTCATGCTAACTTCTTACTCTTTATCCCTGAATAAAAGCGTCAAAACCACCGAGAGCAACCCAGTCATGAGCGACCGTGATCCGAAGATGAAACCCATCACCATCGAAGTCTTTTCCGACTATATTTGACCGTGGTGTTATATCAGTACCGTGAGTATTGAAGCCTTAAAGCGAGAGTTTAACGTGACCACGCGTTATATTCACTTTCCGTTGCACCCAGATACGCCGGACGAAGGCATCTCCATACAAGAACTGTTTGCCAATCGAGATCCGGCCGATTTAAAAGCGGCTGGGGATCACATTCGAGGACTGATGCGAGAGGCAGGCCTTGCTTACAGCGACCGCAACATGACCTACAACAGCCGATTAGCGCAAGAACTTGGCGCCTGGGCCGATGCCGAAACCGATCATGGCGGCGCTCTGCACACCAAGTTGTTTGAAGCCTACTTCGTTGACAACAAAAACATTGGCGATGCCTCTGTGCTTTTGGCACTCGTCGCTGAGCTGGATTTACCGCTCGCGCGGGCGACCGAGGTCTTGACCAACCGGTTGTACAGCCCAGAAATCAATGAGCAGTGGCAACGGTCATGGGAAAACGGCATTACGGGTGTACCAACGTTTTTAAGTCACGACTTATTGGTTGTCGGTCATCAAACCAGCGAGGTGCTCGCCCGCTTTGTTCGCCACCTGCAAACGCTACCGTCAACTGCTTAATCACGACGCAAAGATACTGCCTATGATGTGATGCCCAACTTTACCAATTACACCGTTTTATCACTGCCGGGTCAGGACTTGAATCAACTGATTCGATGCCCCGCGTGATAAACTGCGATCATGCTCAGACTTAACGACCTTAAACTCCCTCTCGACCATGCGGAAGCAGACCTTGCGCCTGCAGTCATCGAGCGTCTGGGTATTGCGCCATCTGACTTGCTGACGCTAAATATCTTTAAGCGCAGCTATGATGCCCGCAACAAGCAGCAGGTCTTCTTGATTTATCAAGTCGATGTAACGCTATCCGGCGAGGTCGAAGGTGCCCTCTTGGCGAATCCCAAAACGACTTCACTTGTCAGACTCACCCCCAACACGGAATACCAGTTCGTTGCCGCCGCGCCGAGCACCTTCCCGCAGGCAGAGCAACAGCGTCCGTTGGTTATCGGCTTTGGCCCTTGCGGCTTGCTTGCCGCGTTGTTGCTAGCGCAAATGGGTTTAAAGCCGATTGTGCTGGAGCGGGGGCAGAATGTGCGTCAACGCACGAAAGACACCTGGGGGCTCTGGCGCCGGCGCGAACTCAACCCAGAATCCAATGTTCAATTTGGTGAGGGCGGCGCCGGCACCTTTTCAGACGGCAAACTCTACAGCCAGGTTAGAGACCGGCGCCATCTCGGCAGAAAGGTATTGGAAGAATTTGTCGCCTCGGGTGCACCACCCGAAATCTTGGTGGTCAGTAAGCCGCATATCGGTACCTTTAAACTGGTCAAAATGGTCGAAAGCATTCGAGCAAAAATCCTATCCCTTGGCGGCGAGATTCGCTTCGAGCAAAAGGTAACTCAGATTCATCGCGAGCCTATACCGAGTGAGCCCTCGATCAGTGATGACGCTCCGGCCGATAATCCCGGCCAAATCACGGGCGTGACCCTGGCCAGCGGAGAGACGCTGCATAGCCGTCACATCGTCTTGGCTGTCGGGCATAGCGCGCGGGACACCTTCGAGATGTTGGTTGAAGAGAACATTCATGTAGAAGCCAAGCCCTTCTCAATCGGTTTTCGGATCGAGCATCCTCAATCCGTTATTGATGAGGCGCGGTTTGGCGAGTCAAAGGGTCACCCGATATTGGGCGCGGCAGATTACAAACTGGTTCATCACTGTAAGAATGGCCGAAGTGTTTACAGCTTTTGTATGTGTCCAGGCGGCACCGTTGTCGCGGCCGCCTCTGAACCCGGCCGTCTGGTGACCAATGGTATGTCGCAGTATTCCCGCAACGAGCGCAATGCCAATGCTGCAATTGTCGTTGGGATTGAACCCGAGCGGGATTATCCAGGCGCCGTACTGGCGGGGATTGACCTGCAGCGAAAATTAGAATCCGCCGCCTTTGTACTTGGCGGCAGCGACTATAGTGCGCCAGCACAGCGCGTTGAGGATTTCCTCGCCAATCAGCCCTCGACAGGGTTGGGCGTAGTCAAACCCTCGTATCGCCCTGGCGTGAAATTGGTGAATCTTGCGGAATTACTGCCCGACTTCGCCAACGATGCCCTACGCGAGGCCATTGTCGCGTTCGATCGACAGGTCAAAGGCTTTGCGATGAAGGATGCCCTGCTGACCGGCGTTGAAACCCGAACCTCATCGCCTATTTCAATCCGTCGCGGCAAGGATTATCAAAGCGTCAACACCAAGGGCTTGTATCCTGCCGGTGAAGGCGCCGGTTATGCTGGTGGCATTTTGTCCGCTGGGATCGATGGTATCAAAGTCGCTGAGGCGATTGCGCTCGATTTGCTGTCCGCGCCGGATTAGAAGCGCGGTCACAGAGACTCGAGACAAGCTTTACCGGTCCGATGAGGCCTTATCCACTTTTAGGACAACCCGCTTTATCTGAGCCGCGCAATTGCCCCGCAAGCAAAATACTGTCAGCATCAAACCCATACTCAAAAAGGTTAATCCCATGCATCTTTACACAATGAGTGCTTCGCCCAACGGCAAACGCGTTGCCATTTTCATGAAAGAGAAAGGTATCGACATTCCGACAACCGAAATCGATTTGCGGGCCGGGGAAAATCTGACAGAGGAATACCGGCGCAAAAATCCATTAGGGCGCGTACCGGTACTAGAACTGGACGACGGCACCTTCCTATCGGAAAGTCAGGCGATCTGCCTGTATTTGGAGGGGCACCACCCAACACCCAACCTGTTCGGTGAGTCCGTAGAGGAGCGCGCCAAGATTGAGATGTGGGCACGTCGAGTGGATCTCAATTTTCTGATGCCGGTTGCACAAGGTTTTCGTAACCTTACCGGTTATTACAAAGACCGGGAAACCTGCGTCAAAGAATGGGGCGAGGTCTCAGCGCTTGCTGCCAGAGATACCGCGGTGTTGCTGGACGCGCACCTCGCGAATAATCAGTTCCTGTTAGGGGACCGCTATGCGATTCCCGATATGACACTCGCGATTGTGATGGGGTTTGCCAAAAATGTTGGCCAAGACTTTTTTGATCTACCCAATTTGAGTAGATTCTATGCGCATGCGACAGCCCGAGCGGCATTTCAATAGCAGCAGCGAGAGCAGAAGCAAGGCGATTGCATCAACGCGGTCGGCTCCAGCGTTATCCAGTCCAAACCGTCCTGCGTCGTAACCCACCGGGGACCGGGCATTATCCTGAGCCAGCTAAATGTTGCGATGCTTGCGGAGCAGCCACAGCCACAGCCACGACCCCATCCAACTTCAATCCAGGCAAGGCTATTTTAGCTTTTTACGACTTCTATTTGAGCTTTTAATCCCGGTTTAGTCACGCAAATCAAAGTCTCAAACCAGAAACTTCGACAATATTCGCTTTATGTAGCCAAACCTGCTTTTTTTGGATAGGGTTAAAAAAGACCTTAAAATATCGGCAGCATGATATGGAACGAGAGACAGTTCCCCTAACTCAGGCGAACAATCACCATGGAGCAGAGCCAATATTGGAGCCGGTTATGCGAGCCTCGACCGCCGGCTATGAACAGTTCGAAGACTTTGTGCGATTTATTCTTAATCTGAATCAAGGTCAAAAAACAACCAAACGCAGCATTCCGGGTATCGTAATCAAAGAGCTTTTGGCGTTGCACTGGTTTGAAAAAAACCAGGCTTTATCGATTGACGATGTCAAAAAGGCGCTCCCCATTGCCCCAAAACTGATTAATCGTTTGTTCGCCTATTTTTTACGCTGCGGAGCCCACCGGGTCGTTGGCGATCAACTGCTGCCGACAACGCACCAAATCGAGAAGATTCGCAACACGCTCATCGCTTCAAAGGTGCCGTTTACCCAAACAAATGACAACTTTGGCATGCGCTTAAAAGACCCTTTATTCAGCACCGTTAATCAATATAGCCTGATGCATTTACCCTTTGAAGGTAAGCTCTCTGGGCAATACACTCGTGCCGATCTGATCCTGTGGAAGTCCTTTTTTCGGCGCCCCAAATTTTGCTTAAGCAGCCAAGATATTGCGACAGAAGCGCGCATTCCAAAAAGCACGTTATCAACCTTGTTAGAAACGGCAAGAACACTCGGATTTGTGACTCAGCAGGAAGACCCTAGCGACTGCCGGATTGTTCGTTGGCGGCTCAATCCGTTGCACTCGACGTTTCGCTTAAAGGAGACCCTCCTCCGAAGGCAGTTTTTCTACGACACTTAACGCCGACTGTAAACAGCCCGCAGCCACAAAGCCCCTTGAACCCGCTACTGCCCTTTGAATTCAGCAGGACGCTTTTCCAAGAAACTCGCAACCCCTTCTCGATGATCTTCAGTTTGAAACAGCACCCCTAACGTTTGAGAAACCCAGGACCCCATGTCGTGATAATCACCATAAAAGCTACGGCGCAAGCCTTCCTTCAAGTAGCGCACCGCTAGCGGCGGATTGTCCGCGATTTTTCGCGCCAAGGTGTGGGCTGCAGTCAGCAAACCATCATGGGGCTCATACGATAACAGCAAGCCAATTTTCATCGCCTCCTGCGCATCAATAACGTCCCCTGTGTACAACAACTCTGCCGCTTTTTGCGGCCCGACCAAATGCGGAAGTCGGGTTAGTCCGCCGACATCCGAGACCAATCCCCGTTTTACAAACAGCTCTCCGAACTTCGCTTTATCTGAGGCAATTCTGAAATCTGCCATAAGCGCCAGGTCCATACCCCATCCCACCGCCGCGCCATTTACGGCGGCGATAATCGGTCGATCACAATCCAAAATGGCGGCTGCGGCAGGCGTAATGCTCGGTCGCACGGCACGCAATCTGGCATGTGACGCGCTGGCATCGCCCGTCATCAGCTCCTTAACATCATCGCCCGAGCAAAAGGCTGGGTCCGTACCGGTCAGAATAATGCAGCGGACTTGTTCATCGGCCTGCAACGCCCGAAAAACCGCCTCTAACTCGGCGTAAGCCTGGCGATTCAAAGCATTACGTGCCTCTGGCCGGCAAATGGTTACAACCGCCACGTGATCCTCAAGGCTCAGTGTCATGGTGGTTAATTCAGATAAATTCATCGCGCGCTCCAATTGATTGGATGAGACTTCGTTTATAGCCAAGTCGCACGCATTTGTCTAAAGCGCCGTTGTACCCATTGTCTTAAGTTAATTGATGGCCTGATACCTGTCGATGACTCAGCTGATTTGAAAACCAGCGGCTTGGCTTACTCGAATCCAAGCCCCTTGGGCCGCTCAAACGGCAATTGATGTGCCTCGGCAACTGCTTTTGACGTCAACTGACCTTGATAGGTGGCAAGACCATTTCGAAGATGCCGATCGCTGTTTAACGCACCGGTCACCCCTTGCTCAGCCAGCGCCAGCACAAAAGGCAAGGTCGCATGATTGAGTGCTGCGCTTGAGGTTTTAGGGACCGCACCGGGCATATTCGCAACGCAGTAGTGCACCACGCCATGCTGCATGAAGTAAGGATCATCGTGGGTCGTCGCATGAGAGGTTTCAAAGCAACCGCCCTGATCAATCGCCACATCGACGAG
>JAQWWC010000293.1 GCA_029249645.1 Pseudomonadales bacterium | reverse complement strand
GGCATAACGGGATCATTCACAAAATGACAGTCAAAAAACCAAAGATCAGGATTGATATCGAGTTCAGCGATAATCTGACCCTTTCCCGCTTTACCGCCATCTTTCGTAATCGATGTAATGCGATCAAGCATCAACATCGCATCGATCGGGAGATGCGCGCCGCCAGGGCCAAACATATTGCCCTGACCGCAGTCGAGCAGGTCTTGTTTATTGAATTGAGTAAGATGGCTGACATCAAGCATAGGTGACCCCGGTATGGCTCGAATATCTGAGCGCTTATCAATGAGGAGCGCAGTATAGCATCGCGGATAAAGAATAAAACTTTGACATATTGGGGAGAATCTGGAAATTTGCGCTAGTTAAACGCTTGCTGGTCCCTGCCAGTCATTATTATGGAAATAAATTATGATCGAGATTAGCCCGCTGTCCGTGGTGCACCCAGATGCCAAAATTGGATCAGATTGCTTTATAGGCCCCTTTTGCACCATTGGTAAAGATGTTGAAATTGGCGCTCGTACTTGTCTTAGGAGTCACGTGGTGATCGATGGCTACACGACCATTGGTGAGGACTGCGTTGTATATCCCTTTGTAAGCTTAGGCATTGACTCGCAGGATCAAAAGCATCTTAAAGATTCGGTGACCTATACCCGAATCGGTGATCGAAACACCCTCCGCGAATTTGTTTCGGTCCACAGTGGGACCGAAGCCGGCAGCGTTACAGAAATTGGAAATGATTGTGCGCTGCTAACTCAGGCGCATGTTGGACACAATAGCCGAGTCGGCAACCACGTGGTGATGAGTCATAGTGCGACCCTGGCAGGACATGTCGTTGTGGGGGATTATGCCAATATTGGCGGTTTGGCCGCGGTACATCAGTTTTGTCAAATTGGCCCAGTTGCGATGGTTGCCGGGATGGCGCGTGTGGTGCAGGACGTCTTGCCTTACACCATTGCCGAGGGCTTTCCTGCTCATATGCGCGTCGTGAACAAGGTTGGGTTGGAACGCGCCGGGTTTTCGACGCAGAAAATACAAGAAATCCGGAAGGCCTTTAGAATCTTGTTTACGCGTGATCTTCGTTTGGAAGAAGCGGTCGCCGAAGTGCGTAAAGAGATCGGTGAATCGGGTGAGATTAATATTATGCTGGACGCCATTGAGCGCTCGCAACGGGGCCTCGCGCGGCCTGATTCGGCAACGTTTGAAATGAACGTTGGCTGAGAGTTGATCGACACGTACTTCATCAGAAGTTCGTTTGAACGTGGTACAAAGGGAGAAGGTTTTGATTAAAGCAGTTCTTTGGGATTTTGGCGGCGTTTTAACGTCAAGCCCGTTTGAAGCATTCACTCGTTATGAGCAAGCAAATGGTTTGCCAGTCGACTTTATACGGTCAATCAACGCGACCAATCCCGATACCAATGCTTGGGCGCAGTTCGAGAGCAATCAGATGTCTGTCGCGGACTTTGATGCGGCTTTTGCAGCAGAATCAGAAGCTCGCGGCCATTTGATCCGCGGTCAATCGGTATTGGCCTTGCTGTCTGGCGATATTCGGCCGCGCATGGTGCAAGCGCTTAAACAGATCAAGCAAACCCATGCGGTTGGCTGTATCACAAATAATGTTAAAAGCGGTCAAGGTGCTGGGATGGCGCGCTCTGAGTCCAAGGCCCAGGCTGTTGCTGAGGTCATGGCGCTGTTTGATACGGTGATCGAGTCAAGCCTGGTGGGTATTCGCAAACCCAATCCAGAGATCTATCTGATGGCCTGTCGAGCGATGTCGATTGAGCCAACGCAGGCGCTATTCATCGATGACCTGGGGATCAACTTAAAGCCCGCAAAAGCCCTCGGGATGACAACGATCAAGGTGTTAAATGAAGCCCAAGCCTTGCACGATTTAAGCGCGGCCCTGGAGGTAGCGCTGCCCAGCTAGGCCTGACGCAAATTGGCATCTCAGTTTTGTGATCGGCCTCACCGGTCATAGCGCGATAATCTCAGCACCCACCGCCACCTCGGAGGCTAGCAATACAGGTTCTATACCCGTCTGATGGCGGTAAGCCCTCGTGACCCATGCTTGGTGCGCCTCGAGGTGCTCGATGGGTACGAGGCTTATCGCACAGCCGCCAAAACCCGCGCCGGTCATCCGGGCGCCGAGCGCCAGGCCCGAATCTCGACTTAACTGGGTAATTAGATCAAGTTCAGGGCAGCTTACGTCGTAGTCGACTGAGAGCGACTGATGGCTTTCATTCATTAAACGACCTAAAGCGACCATATCGTTATTTTCGAGCGCGAGTGCGGACTGTAAGACTCGCGCTTGCTCGGAAAAAATGTGTCGTGCCCGGATTTTGAGCGGATTCGATTCAAGTAAGGATAAGGCCTGGGTCACTTGATCGTCCGGTAAGGTTGCAAGCCCGGAATAACGTGTTGTTTTATTTGATGATTCGTTATCCGCAATGAGGGTCTCGATTGCGCCGACTTCAGCGACCCTTTGCGCGTAACCCGATGCGGCCAAGGTTCTTGGAACGCCCGTGTCCATAATCACGAGTCGATGGGTCTCTGGTATGGCTTGCAAACGCTGAAACTTAAGCGTGCGACAATCAAGTGTTATCAAACCACCCAGTAAAACACTCGCCGGGTCCATGATTCCGGAGGGCACGCCGACAAACTGATTTTCGACTTGCTGACACAATAACGCCAAGGTTAACCGCTGGCTTACATCGCTCAGTTCGATCCGCTCACCTGTTAACGCATGATGATTGACGAGCGCTAAGAGGCCTAAGAAGGAGGCAGAACTTGATAAGCCACCGGCATGGAGGTCTGAGGTCACCCAGAGGTCGAACCCGCACGCTGCTTGCCGATGCGCGCCTAGGTTCAGAATGCCTTGAACGTAATCCTCCCAAGTGCCCTTTGGCGGCTGCATCACATCATGGGGGTTAAAGGTTACGAGCGTTTCAAAGCGCGTACTGTAAATTCGGACCTGTGATGTGCCATTAAATCGGTACCAACCCTGGGTGCTGTGCGCAATGGCCATCGGCATAACCAGTCCGCCGCAATAATCAATGTGTTCCCCAATGAGGTTGATTCGTCCCGGGGATCGCACTGCAAAGCTGGGCGCTGCGTTAAATAAATGCTCAAACTGATCTTGCGAGATCGACACTCCAGTCATAATACCTGTGCTTTCCTTTGATGAGTGATCGGTTATGATTTGAGGAGCGCTTGGTCAAGACCGGTTTTGCTGGGTCTCTAGGGATGCTCGCCATGCCGCTGACGTGACCCGCTGCGCGCTCAATTGGGTAAAACTTCAAACGCCGCCGCTCAGGTTACGCCGCCCCATATGCGGGTCCCGGATTTTATCCAGCCGCGATTTTTTCAATAAAATGCAGTTCAGCTTCGGCAGAAAAATCCGCTAAAAATGGTTCTTGTACGATCTCCCCATCAATCACCAGTGCCAATGGTGTAAG
>JAQWWC010000292.1 GCA_029249645.1 Pseudomonadales bacterium | reverse complement strand
CGCGATGGGGCTCGTTAAAGAAGATGATGGCTTTGCGGTGCTGACAGATATCCTTGGGGATGAAGACCACCTGGGTGATATGGACTTTAAAGTTGCCGGTACGCAAACGGGTGTTACAGCTCTTCAGATGGACATCAAGATCCAAGGTATCACCGAGCAAATCATGGAAACGGCGCTTGAGCAGGCCCGGGATGCTCGACTGCACATCTTGGATGAGATGAACAAGGTCATTGGCCGTTCGCGAGAAACGGTTTCAGATAATGCACCCGCTATGGTCACGATGAAGGTTGAATCTGACAAGATTCGGGACGTTATCGGTAAGGGTGGTGCAACCATTCGATCGATCACTGAAGAAACGGGCGCGTCGATTGATATTGATGATGACGGCACGATCACGATTTTTGGTGAGGGTGTTGAGTCTAGAGATGCAGCGGTTCGATTGATTGAAGGGATTGTCGCTGAAGCAGAAGTGGGGCAAATTTATAACGGTAAAGTTGTAAAAATCGCCGACTTCGGCGCCTTCGTGAATATTCTGCCTGGCAAGGACGGTTTGGTCCACATCTCTCAGATCGCAAGCGAGCGGGTGGAGAAGGTGACGGATTATCTTTCTGAAGGTCAGATCGTAAAGGTCATTGTTCTTGATGTTGAACGCGGACGGATCAAGCTCTCTATGAAGGAAGTACCGTCTGATGAGGCGGTAGCAACAGACGACGTCGTCGAGGTAGCAGCAAGCGAGCCTGAAGCGGCGCCTGCATCGGTTGATGCCGTTGAGGTTGAAGCAGCACCGGTTGAATCTGTTGAAGATGCCGACGTTGGTGACGCTGATGAAGCGGCAGAAACGCAAAGCAAGCCGACTCAAGACTAAGAGTCTGAGAGGTTGAAAAACCCGAGCCGCGAAAGCGCCTCGGGTTTTTTTATGGGTTCGTTTGCGGTGAGTTTGCGATAAGGTCGTCGACAACGCTTGGGTCAGCCAAGGTACTGGTGTCCCCTAATTGCGTGAGTTCATTCTCAGCAATCTTACGCAATATTCGACGCATGATTTTCCCGGACCTGGTTTTTGGGAGCATAGGCGCCCATTGCAGAATGTCGGGTTTGGCAATGGCCCCAATCTCTTGTCGAACGAGGCTTTCGAGTTCCCGCTTGAGGGCATCCGTCCCGTCGACGCCTTGCATTAATGTGACGTAGGCATAGATGCCTTGGCCTTTTATGTTATGGGGATAACCGACTACAGCAGCCTCTGCGACAGCTTCATGCAGCACCAATGCGCTTTCAACCTCTGCAGTGCCCATCCGATGGCCCGAGACATTGAGCACATCGTCAACGCGCCCGGTAATCCAGTAATACCCAGACTCATCTCGGCGCGCACCATCACCGGTAAAATAGTAACCTGGATAGGTCGTATAATAGGTATCAATGCAGCGTTGATGGTCCCCAAAAACAGTTCTGATTTGGCTTGGCCAGGAGCTGCGAATGGCTAGGTTGCCAGAGGTTGCACCACTCAGTACGTTCCCCTCTGGATCGAGTAAGACCGGCTCTACACCAAAAAACGGCAGGGTTGCGGATCCGGGTTTTAGGTCCGTCACACCCGGCAAGGGTGTAATCATGATGCCGCCGGTTTCTGTTTGCCACCAAGTATCGACAATGGGGCATCGGCCGTCACCGACAATATGGTAATACCACTCCCAAGCTTCTGGATTAATGGGCTCGCCAACTGAGCCCAGGATACGCAGACTCGAGCGGCTGGTTGACTGCACAAACTCGTTCCCCATGCCCATGAGGGCACGAAGGGCGGTCGGGGCTGTGTAAAAAATATTAACCTGATGCTTATCAACGATTTGCCAACATCGAGAGGCATCAGGATAGTTTGGGATGCCTTCGAACATTAAGGTTGTCGCGCCATTGGCAAGCGGTCCGTACACGATATAAGTATGACCCGTAACCCAACCGACGTCCGCGGTGCACCAGTAAATGTCACCGTCATGGTAGTCGAAGACGTAGCGATGCGTCATAGCCGCTTGCAGCAAGTAACCGCCTGTAGAGTGCAGTACCCCCTTCGGCTTTCCGGTCGAGCCGGAGGTGTAGAGGATAAACAATGGGTCTTCGCTGTCCATTGGTTCAGCTGGACAGGTTAGGGGCTGAAGAATGGCTTCATCGTTATACCAGAGATCGCGTTCTGGCTGCATCAACACGGCCCCGCCCGTGTGCCGCACAACAATCACGGAATGCACGTTCGGGCACTGCTCAAGCGCCAGATCAGCATTGACTTTGAGAGGTACTGTTTTACCGCCTCGGACGCCCTCATCAGCGGTGATTACTGTTTGGCAGTCAGAGTCCAAAATACGATCTTGCAAGGCTTGTGGTGAGAAACCGCCAAATACGACGCTGTGAACAGCACCGATTCGAGCGCAGGCTAGCATGGCGTAGGCGGCTTCTGGGATCATTGGCATATAAAGACAAACTCGATCGCCTTTTTTAACGCCCCGCTCAATTAGAAGGTTGGCGAGTTGACAGACTCGCTGATGCAAGTCCTCGTAGGTGATGTGGGCTTGCTGGCTTGGATCATCGCCCTCCCATAGAATCGCGGTTTGTCGTGCACGCTTTGGGAGGTGTCGATCAACACAGTTATAGCATGCATTTAATTTTCCACCGATGAACCAACCAGCGGTACCCTCCGTTAAGTTTGACTCGGTAAGCTGCTGCCAGGGTTTGGACCAAGTCAGGAACTCATTGGCCATCTCTGGCCAAAAGGCTTCGGGCGCGTCAATCGATTTCTGGTAGAGATCCTGATACTGATCGATGGAGAGGTGGGCACGCTGCTTGGCGTTCTCTGAAACAGGGTATTGTTTGTCGTTCGTCATCTAAAACTCTCTAAACTCCAATAAGGCTTAAGGGTGCCATATTGTTCGCATCTGGAAAACCTTAAGATAACTGCGCCCGATTGCATTTGCGCAATCAAGCTCGAATTCAGCTGTCGTTAGACGACGCGTCGGCTTTAAGCTGCGGTTTTTTGGATTTTTTGGTTTTTTGGGTTCGGCTGCCTCGAGTCATGGCCTGCTGGCGATCCTCGTCCGCGGTTTGAAACTCTGTCCACCAGTCGCACAGTGCGCTGATATTTTCGCCGCTATCGTTGCGGAGCAGGAGAAAGTCGTAAGCTGCTCGGAAACGCTTATTGGCGAGCAGTCGCAGCGGTTTTTTGCCGCGTCGAGCTTCGAGTCGGTCCTGCAGCAGCCAAATCTCTCGAGCTGGTATGCTAAAGCGTTTTGGGATCGAGATAACCGCTTGTTGCTGGTGGAAGACCTGATCGGCCGCAACAGCCGCCGCATCGTTTTTCGAATAGTCATCTTTTTCAATGAGTGCCTTTTTATGATTCTCAAAGGGTGCCCACAACAGCGCCGCAAAGATAAATGCCGGGGTAACCGGCGAGCCAATGGCAATTCGGTCGTCCGTTGATTTTAGTGCGAGCTGAATGAGCGCCTCGGCCCGACCCTCCTCTGCCATGGTCGGGAACAAAATGCCGCTGATTTGATATTGACTTAAGGCAAGGTACGTTGACTGTGCAAACCCCGCCATAAAGAGCTTTAGGGTTTCTTCAAAAAGGCGTGCAGGCGGTATTTCACCCAAGAGATGCGCAAGATCAATGATCTTCTGTTCGAGGATTGGGGATAAATCGAATTTAAGTTTGGACTTGAAGCGAATAGCTCGGAGCATTCTGACAGGATCTTCTTTAAACCGTGTCGTTGGGTCGCCAATTAATCTGAGTTGTTTGCTTGTGAGATCATCTAGGCCTTGATCGGTCGGATCTAAGACGCGCTCGTCAGTTGCACAGTAGTAAAGCGCGTTGACAGTAAAATCTCGCCGGAAAGCATCAGACTCGAAGGATCCAAAAACATTGTCATCGAGCACATGTCCCGCATCTGTTGATTTTTGTTGATTATGCTGCGCCCTAAAGGTTGAGACTTCAATAATCTCGCGACCAAATCGCACGTGAACAATCTGAAACCGCCGACCAATGATCCGAGAATTTCTGAAAACTTTATGAACCTGCTGCGGGGTGGCGTTTGTTGCAACGTCAAAGTCCTTGGGCTTAAGGCCCAGTAGCAGATCGCGTACGCAGCCGCCGACGAGGTAAGCCGTATAGCCTTGCTCTGTTAACCGAAGCACAACTTTGAGTGCCTCGATGCTAATTTCCGAGCGGGGTAAGTGTTCAGCGATTTTTGATTTTTTGCCCACGGAAGGTGTCTTAATGGCGTGGGGTGAGTGTAACAGATCGCATACTAGACAGCTCATTGGGGTGGTTTAAAAAGAAAGGGAAAGCCTAAGCTTTCCCTTCAGCGAGCATGGTCTCTTTATTATTATTGTTCTTGCTTGGTGCTTATTATTATTGTTGGCATCCAAGTGTCTTAACTATCGCAGGATGCGAACCATTTGGGAAGTCTCAATTTTGGCTGTGCGCAGGTCCAAAATTTGAAGAAGGTTAAGCCTCTATGCCGCGTCGGGTTCTACCAACGGCGGGCGGCGGCTGCGGGTTCGGTTTAGTAAGCAATAAGCCCGCCCTTCCAAGTTTGCCGCGCCGCGATCTAAAGGTCGGTTTCGCGCCGCGCGCGGACAACAGTTTGAATGGTTTACCCGTGGACGCGCAGCGCATCAAATCGGCCTGGCCGGCAAAGAGCCGTGATGATTACAGCGTTTTTCCGATGAGTTTCGGGATACGGTCAGTCCGCCAGTTTTTGATTGCAGCATCCAAAATTGTCTTTGGATTTTCCGAGGCGATGATCGGTTGGTTAAGAAAGGCCAAGGCCTGATTAAGGTTGCCGGCTGGGGTTTCGGCATTGATCCTAGGCGCATGAGCCTGTTTACTGAGCTTTTGGCCATCTCTGCCGAGGACCATCGGTAAGTGCAGGGTCTCTGGCGGTTGTGCCCCGAAGGCGCGGAATAAGCAATTTTGCATTGGGGTGGCGTTTAAGAGGTCAGCGCCTCTAACGATTCGAGTGACCTTTTGA